>DKEG01000037.1 GCA_002452095.1 Bacteroidales bacterium UBA6828
TTTTGATGCGGTTGCCCTGGCTAAATCCGATTTTTGTTGTATATCTCAGAAAAAAATAGTAACTTTGCCGCCAAATATATCTGAACGTAATTCCAAATACACATTATGAAAGAAATATCTACCAAGAAACTCGTGGAGACCATTATCGAGGGTATCCGCAACCGAAAAGGACAACGTATCGTAACTATCGACCTCCGCAAAATCAAAGAGGCTCCCGTCGAATATATGGTCATCGCCGAGGGTAATAGTGCCACGCAAGTCAGTGCCATCGCCGATGAGGTGGACGACTATGTCCGCACTACTACCCACGTACACCCACTGACAACGGCAGGGCAGGAGAACGCCGAATGGATCGCTATGGACTATGGCACGGTATTTGTCCATATCATGCAGCGTGAGCCCCGTGAATACTATGACATAGAGCATCTTTGGGCTGACGGAAAAGTAACCGAATTACCTGATGAATAAAAGCAATTTTTGATGAGTAAAAAAGAACAAAACGCACCAAACGGAACCAACCCGAATGGGCAGAAAGACCCACAAAAGCCGCGTTTCCGTTGGCTCAGTTGGCTGATGTACACACTGGCTTTTTTCCTGATAGCCGTGTTCCTCTTCGGAGACGGAGAAAGCGGCTCGCAGAAAGGACTGAGTTATACCAAACTGGCGCAGTATATCGAGAACGATGCCGTCAAAGACATCACTGTTTACGACGACAACCACGTAGAAGCCACTATACGACCTACAAGTTATGTCCTCGTCTTCGGTGAACAAGCCAAAGGCGAGCAGGCTGACGGCAAACTGCATGCACAGATACCTAGTGTGGATGAATTCGCCAAATATATCGACAGCGTCAATACCACCCGCAAAGAAACAGGCAAGCAACTGATTGATGTTACCTACAAGCAATCGAAGAATTATTGGTACCTCATCTTGGTAAATGCACTTCCGTTCCTGTTGCTCGTCATCTTCTTTGTTTGGATGAGCCGTGGCGTCAGCGGAATGGCTGCCGGAGGCGGTATCTTCAGCGTGGGCAAAGCCAAAGCACAGGTCTTTGACAAAGAAAAGAAAGACAAAGTTACGTTCAAAGACGTGGCAGGGCTTAGCGGTGCCAAACAGGAGGTGCAGGAGATTGTCGCTTTCCTCAAAAACCCGAAGAAATATACCGACCTCGGTGGTAAAATTCCCAAGGGTGCACTCCTTGTCGGTCCTCCGGGTACAGGCAAAACCTTGCTGGCAAAAGCCGTGGCAGGAGAAGCCGATGTACCTTTCTTCTCTATGTCCGGTAGCGACTTTGTCGAGATGTTTGTCGGGGTCGGTGCCAGTCGTGTACGCGACCTCTTCCGCCAAGCCAAAGAGAAAGCACCCGCTATCATCTTTATCGATGAGATAGATGCTATCGGCCGTGCGCGTGGCAAGAATGTGATGACGGGCGGCAACGATGAACGTGAATCTACACTCAACCAGTTGCTTACCGAGATGGACGGTTTCGGTACCAATTCGGGCGTCATCATCCTTGCGGCTACCAACCGGGCAGATGTCTTGGACCCCGCTTTGCTGCGGGCTGGGCGTTTCGACCGGCAGATTCATGTCGAACTCCCGGATCTGCAGGAACGTAAAGAGATATTCGAGGTACATCTGCGCCCTATCAAAATTGATAACACAGTCGATGTTGATCTACTCGCTAAACAGACACCCGGCTTCTCGGGCGCAGACATAGCCAACGTCTGCAACGAGGCTGCACTCATCGCTGCCCGCAACAACCATAAGAGAGTCGGAAAACAGGACTTCATGGATGCCGTCGACCGTATCGTCGGCGGTCTGGAGCGCAAAACGAAAATCCTTACCGAGGACGAGAAACACTCTATAGCCTACCACGAAGCAGGACATGCCACTATCTCGTGGATGCTCCGCTGGGCTAATCCCCTGGTCAAGGTAACTATCGTGCCGCGTGGTGCCGCTCTCGGTGCCGCATGGTATCTCCCGGAAGAACGGCAACTGACCAACGAAGAGCATATCCTCGACGAACTATGCTCCCTCTTGGGCGGACGGGCAGCCGAGCAACTCTTCCTGCACCAGACTTCTACCGGTGCGCTCAACGACCTTGAGCGGGCTACCAAACAGGCGTATGCTATGGTGGCGTACTACGGTATGAGCGACAAACTGAAAGATGTCAGTTTCTACGACTCTACAGGACGTTACGACTATGGTTTTGCCAAACCCTATTCTGACAAAACGGCAGAACTGATTGACAAAGAAACAACCGCTATCATCGCAGAGCAGATGGCGCGTGCACGCAAAATCCTCGAAGAGAATGCCGAAGGACACCACCAAATAGCACAACTGCTCATTGAGAAAGAGGTCATCACTTCCGAAGATGTGGAGCATATTCTAGGTCCCCGTCCGTGGAAAAGCCGTGGCGATGAAATCATTGAGGCTAACGAGAAACAGGAACAACAGGAACAGAAAACTGCGGCAAAGAAAAACAATGCCGGCACCGAAAACAAAACGGATAATGCGGACAATAATACAACACCAAATACTACCGACAATGAAGAAACTAATGCTTAGTATTGCGTTGCTTGCTGCAACGCTTACAGTTTCGGCACAGCAGCCCGAACCGCTGCAACGCGACCCGAATGTCCGTTACGGGCAACTGGACAACGGACTGACCTACTATATCTGCCACAACGAGCAGCCAAAACAGCGTTGCGAGTTCCATATCGCACAGGCGGTCGGAGCCGTGCTGGAGGAGGACAACCAGAATGGTCTGGCGCACTTCCTGGAACACATGGCATTCAATGGTACGCAGCATTTCCCCGGCAAGGGTATTATTGAGTACTTCGAGTCGGTGGGCGTGAACTTCGGCGGAAACATCAACGCCTACACCTCTATCGATGAGACCGTTTACCGCCTCTCCGATGTGCCTACCTACCGCGAGGGAATTATCGACTCCGCTTTGCTGGTGATGCACGATTGGGCGTGCGGACTGCTCTTAGAGGGCGACGAGATTGATGCCGAGCGCGGTGTCATCCGTGAAGAGTGGCGTACGGGGCGCACTGCCGACCGCCGCTTGTGGAAAGAGATACGTGCCAAGAAATACCCCGGCAGCCAATATGCCAAACGCGATGTGATTGGTGATACCGCCGTTATCAACAACTTTGCCTACGATGCTCTCCGTGCCTACTACCACAAATGGTACGGTCCCGACAACCAGGCGATCATCGTCGTGGGCGACATCGATGTCGATCAAATCGAGCAGAAGATCAAAGCCCTTTGGGCAGATGTACCCGCACGTGAGAACCGTGGCGAGCGTCCGCTATACACCGTAGAGGACAATACTGCCCCACTGGTCGCCATTGCGCTTGACCCCGAGGCGCAAAGCACACGTATCGAACTGGAGTACAAGCACCCCCAAATCCCTGCCGAGTACAGGAATACGATGCCCGCTTATATGCAGATGGTTATTGCCAACCTCATCACGGATATGATGGACAACCGCTTCGAGGAACTATCGCTCAATCCCAATGCCTCTTTCCAAGGCGCAGGCTGCTACTATGGTGAGATTGTGAAACTCAAAGATGCTTTCGTGGCGGTTTCTATTCCCAAGGAGGGGCAAGAGACCACTGCTCTCCGCGACCTGCTCCTGCAAGTGGAGAAAATGCACCGATATGGTTTTACCAATGCCGAGTTGGAACGTGTGAAAACTGAGTATCTCAACTCTATGGAGAAAGCCTACAACGAGCGCAACAACCGTAAGAACATCGCTATTGCGCGCGAGTGTATTCGCAACTTTGAAGACCACGAGCCTATGCCGGGTATCGAATGGGAATACAATTTTGCCAAACAGGCTCTCCCTATGATAGATCTGGCTTCGGTAAACGAAATAGCCAAACAATTCATTGATGACAAACCTACCATCGCCATCACAGGTCCGCTCAAAAAAGGCGTGAATATCCCTACCGAGGAGACAATCCTTTCGCTGCTCAAAGAGGTAGGAACAATGGAGATAGAGGCTCCAAAAGAGGAGATAATCAATACCGAGTTGGTCAAGAAAGCACCCCGTGCAGGCAAAATCAGGAAGACGACCACCAATGCCGACTTGGGAACCACCGAGTGGACGCTCTCCAATGGCGTGAAAGTGGTTATCAAACCTACCACATTCAAACAGGACGAGATTCTGCTCAATGCCTTCTCACAAGGCGGTTTGTCGCTTGTCGCTACCGAAGACCTCCCCTCTGCCGACCTCGCTACTGATGTGGTCAGTATGATGGGATTGGGCGATTTCTCCCGTACCGACCTGCAAAAAGCCCTTGCCGGCAAGACGGTCAGCGTGGATGCGTCTATCGGTGCTTATTCCGAGAGTATGAGCGGCTCTTCGTCTGTCAAAGACCTCGAGACGATGCTCCAACTGGTGTACCTGCTGTTCACCGCTCCGCGCTATGACAAAGAGGCTTACCAGACACTCATCAGCCTTTTGCACAACCAACTGCTCAACAAGGACAAGAACCCGAAAGCCGTCTTTGCCGACTCGGTTTCCGTTATGGGCAGCAACCACTCCGAGCGTACTACACTCTGGAATGTAGAGACGTTGGACAAGGTTTCGCTGGATAAGGCACTGGCTGTTTACAAAGCACGCTTTGCCAACCCCGCTGACTTCACCTTTGTCTTTGTGGGCAATATCGACCCTGCCGACAAGGCAACGCAGAAACTCATCAGCCAATGGCTTGGCGGACTGAAAACCTCCAAACAGCGTGAGTCGTTCCGCGACAACGAGGTGCGTACCCCGCTCGGAGTTCTCAAAAACTATTTCACCCGCAAGATGGAAACCACTACCGCTTCCAACCGTATTCAGTACACTTCGTATGAGATGCCTTATACCTTGGCAAACGACTTGAATATGGAGATGATTGGGCGCATACTTTCTACCCGCTATCTCGAATCTATCCGTGAGCGCGAAGGCGGTTCATACGGCGTCGGCTGCTACGGAACGATGGATTTGCGCCCTGTCTCGCGTGCAAGACTGATAATGCAGTTTGATACCGACCCCGTCAAACAGGAGAAACTGATGAGCATCATCCACGAGGAAGTGGATACGATTGTAAAGAACGGACCTCTTGCCGTCGATTTGGCTAAGGAAAAACAATCCATGCTCAAGGACTTCGAGGAGGATGTCGAGAAGAACGGCTATTGGTCAAGTATTATCTATCTGTACTATACCTATGGTCTGAACTATATTGCCGACTATCAAAATGCCGTCAATGCCATTACTGCAAAGACCGTCCAAAGCACGTTGCGTGATTTGGTCAATGCCGGTAATATGTTCGAGGTTGTGATGGTTCCCGCCGAGGAATAACATTCTCCTGTAATATAAAAGAAACGCCCTTGCTCGTTTTGAGCAGGGGCGTTTCTTTTATTATGAATCGGTGTGTAAAAATACAGGTGGATATCAGGTGGATAACGGGTGGTTAGGTAGTGGTCAGTCCTTTCTCCTGTGCTAACCGGAGCAGGTATTCTTTGGCGGCGGTGTAGTCGTTGGGGATGATGCCGTCCAGAATGGCATCTTTGATTGCCGATTTGAGTTCGCCTACCGTGGCACATGGCGGCAGGTTGAGCAGTTGCATAATCTCCTCGCCGCGTACGGGCGGTTGGAAATTGCGGATACGGTCGCGCTCCTCCAACTCTACCATCTTTTGCCGTACCAACTCATAGTTGCGGTGGAAACGTGCCACCTTGTCCGCATTGCGGGAGGTGATGTCCGCATCGCAGAGGAGCATCAGATCGTCAATGTCATCGCCCGCCTCGAATAGCAGACGGCGCACGGCGGAGTCGGTAACGGTGTCTTCAATGAGGTTGATTGGGCGCATGTGCAGATCCACCATCTTGATGACATAGTCCATCTTCTCGTTCTGCGGCAGTTTCATGCGGCGGAAGATCTTGGGTATCATGCGTGCGCCTATGTAGTTGTGGTTGCGGAATGTCCAGCCTGCTTGCGGATCCCATGCTTTGGAGCGCGGTTTGCCTATGTCGTGCAGGAGGGCTGCCCAGCGCAGCCAGAGTTTGTCGGACTGTGCTGCAACATTGTCAAGCACCTGCATGGTATGGAGGAACACATCTTTATGCCCTTTCCCCTCTTTTATTTCCACGCCTTTTAGGGCTGCCAGTTCGGGAAAAATAATAGGCAAAAGCCCTGTTTTGTCCAGCAGCAGCCACCCTACCGACGGGCGGCGCGAGAGCATAATCTTGTTTAGTTCGTCGGCGATACGCTCACGGGTGATGATACGGATACGCTCGCGGTTGCGCTCAATCGCCTCGAAGGTAGTCAGGTTGAGCGAGAAACCGAGTTGGGTAGCAAAACGGATCGCACGCATCATACGGAGCGGGTCATCGGAAAAGGTGATGTCGGGGTCGAGTGGGGTACGGATGATACACTGCTCCATATCCTGTATGCCGCCGAATGGGTCAAGCAGTTCACCGTACCACTCTTTGTTGAGACAGATAGCCAGCGCATTGATAGTGAAGTCGCGGCGGTTCTGGTCTTCCTCCAGAGTGCCGTCCTCCACGATAGGATTGCGGGAGTCGTGTTGGTAACTCTCGCGGCGGGCACCTACAAACTCCAGTTCGAGGTCGTGCTTCTTTACTTGTGCCGTGCCGTAGGTACGGAAGACGCTCAGGTGCGCTCCTTTGCCTAATCGCTTGGCAACCGCCTCCGCTAAACGGATACCGATGCTCACTTCCTTGTGTTCTGTGGGCGTTGCTTGTGCAGCATCGCGGCGCACCACAACGATGTCTATATCCGTACTCTCGCGGTGGAGTATCAAGTCGCGCACCCAACCGCCGATGACATAGCAGTCCAATCCGAGCTGGTCGGCTTCTTCGCCTACAAGGTGCAGGATGGGTTGTTCTATTTTCGGGTCTTTGATAAGCATCATCGGTAAAAATGCGTAGTCTTTATTCGTAAACTGTATATTCGTAGGGCGTCGGGCGTGGTTTGAATTTGCCTGATCTTCATTTGGGGTGCAAAGTTACGACAATATGCGGAAATATGCAATACCTGTTTGGAAGCATAAATCCGTATGAAGAGAGTGAAACAACGGAAATCCTCAAAAATAGGTAGTGGTTTTAAGGTGGAAGAAAACCTTAAAGTACGCAATACATCGTAGAAATGCACGAAAAATTATCATATTTTTGTGTAATTGTTGTGCCTACGAAAATAATATTGTATATTTGCAACGTTTTATTACTTGAATAATACACAATGTGCGAGAAAAATACAACATTATTATAACAAATGCTAATGACAATAAAATCAAAATTCCTATTGGCACTGATGTGTACAATAGCGGGTGCAGGCAGCATGGTTGCACAAGCGCAGTGGGGTATCAACCTGCTGCAGAACCCTTCTCCCGACACGGAGACACAATTTACAGGCTGGACGAAATCCGGCAACGGCTCATGGCAAATAAATGACGGCTATGTGCAGTCATCGAACAAGGAGTCCGTACTCACACAGACGGTGGACCTTGCGGAGAAAGGCTTTTCCGCTGACGATTTGGCACAAGCCAAGTTGCTGGTCTCCGTGCGTTATGAGATTCTTAAATACGGTCGTGCGGGCAGCGGTATATGCCGTGCGATGGTCGTTTGCCTTGATGCGGCGGATTCTCCGTTAGACACGCTCTATGCGGTGAACAAAACACAGTTCGATGCTGTCGATGTGCCGCCCACAGCAGCCGTTGCAATGTCCTCTTTGCCGGCAGGGGTATCCAAGGTGCGCTATGAACTGCATGGCAAGGATCATAAGTATTGGGCTGGAAATTATGGTCCCCGTTTCACGGATATGGGTATGGCACTTTGCCGTCTCGCCGATACGTACAGTGCTTCTGTGGATCCGGCTATGGGCGACAGCATCGCACTGAGCAAGACGACAGGCATCGCGCTCGGTGACACCATTACGGTTACTGCCAAATATGCGGAACACCCGATTCTGAGCCTTTCCACCAATACCCTCCAGCAGATTGAGGGCAACAAAATCATCTGCCGTGGTAGCGATATGGTGGTGAGTGCGCATTTGGCATATTCTCACACCATTACAGCGGATGTGGAGCATGGTACCTTGACCGCCTCTCCCGCTGCGGCTATGATGGGAGACACCATCACGCTCAGCAAGACATTGGATGAGGGATGCACTTTTGGTCAATATATCGCTACACCCGACGTGAAATGGATAGATGGCAACCGCTTCGTCATGCCCGACGAAGATGTTACTATCCGTTGGGTTTTATATCAAACGCACACCGTACCGTTCTTCGAAGGCTTTGAGGAAAATAACACGCAAGGTCAAGCGGTTGCCGGCTGGTGGCAAGAGAGTGAAAAAGGAGATTATGTATGGCTTGCCAACTCTACTGAAACCTCTGACAACCGCCGACCTTATGCCGGTCAATGGAATGTCACCCTCAGGTATAACAATACCGATTGGTTGTTCTGCAAGATTACATTGGAGACTGGCAAACGCTATTTGTTCTCTATGTACGCACGGCAAAACACCTCTACGGCAGCCGATGCAAACATAAGCGTATATCTGGGCGATGACATCCAAAAAGATGCCATGACCACGAATATCATGCCCAAAACAGGTGTGGTATCTGGCAACTACCAACAACTGACAGCCGCTTTCTCTGTACCGGAAACCAAAGACTACGTCTTGGGAATACGTGGAGAAATCGGTTTCAGTCCTATGTATCTGAGTATTGATGACATCCGTATTACGGAGATCCTGCCCCATGCTGTTACATGCGTCTCCTCGGAAATAGGCACGTTTAGTGCCGACCGTACATCGGCTTATGCCGTAGATACGGTTACTCTGTCGGCTGTCATTCCGCAGGGATATACCCTGTCGCAGTATATCGCCACGCCCGACGTGAAATGGATTGACCGCAATCGCTTTGTTATGCCCGATGAGGAGGTTGTCATCCGTATGGAAACAGGACGCCTCTATAGCGTACCATTCTTCGATGGCTTTGAGGAGAACAACGGGCAAGGTCGCCCTGTAGCCGGCTGGTTGCAGCAGAGTGTCAGCGGCGACTCGGTATGGACTGCCAACTCGACGATGACCAACTATAATCGCACCCCATTTGCCGGTCAATGGAATGCCATACTGTACGACAGCAACTGTGATTGGTTGTTGAACCACTTTGCCTTGGAGGCGGGAAAAGAGTACCGCCTGAGCCTGTATGCACGCCAATCTGGTAATTCTTCGGGAGCATACCTGAGAGCCTACCTGGGTAATCAGGCAACTCTCGACTCGCTGAAGACTATTGTCATTCCCTCTTCCTCTGTTAAGAACGGAGACTATCAGTTGTTTACCGGCACTTTCACGGTGTCGGAGAGCGGTGTCTATGTTTTGGGAATTCAAGGTCGAGGCTATTCGTCCAATCATCTCAGCATAGATGACATCCGTCTTACGGAGAATGTATCTCATACTGTCCAGACAGCCGCTTCCGAGTCCGGTACGATTAGGCTCAACAAGACCCTGGCAATGTGCGGCGACACTATCCGGTTGAGCCGCACTATGGCAGAGGGCGAAGTCTTCATACGCTATACGGTCAATACGGCATTGCAATGGCTCAACGACACCGCTTTCATAATGCCCGATGAGGATGTCATTGTCGGCATGACCGTACTGCCTACTCATTCTCTCCCCTTTGTCGAAGGCTTCGAAAATGGTAATACCGACCAGGAAACCGTGGCAGGTTGGTTGCAACAGCGTGAAAAAGGAAATGGCGTATGGAGAGCCAACTCTACCCAAACAGACTACTATCGCACCCCGTACGAAGGGCAATGGAATGTTGCCCTTAAGTTTGGCAACACCGCTTGGCTGTTCAACAAAGTGCAGTTGGAGGCTGATACCGAATACGATATGTATCTCTTTGCCCGCCAGAACCAAAGCAACAAGTCTTATGCCAACCTGCGGGCGGCACTCGGCAACGATGCCGACAAAGACGCTATGAATCTGGAGATCCTGCCTGCAACGGGACTGACCAACGGAGACTATCAACTGCTGCACTGCCGTTTCTCTGTTCCTGCAAGCGGGAAATACGTGCTGGGTATTCGTGGGGAGGTTACCCGCGAACCTATGTATGTGAGCATCGACGACATTCATATCCAAAAGCGTATGCCGCATACTATCCGAACAGCCAATTCCGAGTTGGGTACGCTCACGCTGAGCAAGACGGAAGCATACGTAGGAGACACCGTCTCGGTAGAATGTACTATGAACGACGGGTGCTATTTCCGTGCCTTTACTGCCACGCCGAGTGTGAAATGGATCGATGCTAAACGTTTCATTATGCTTGGTGAGGATGTTACGATTGGTATCGACGCCGTTCTGCCACACGCCATTCCCTTCTTCGAAGGCTTTGAGGAGGGCAATAAGCAAGACGAACCGATAGCCGGTTGGGTAGTACAGAGTACATACGGTTCAGATTGCTGGAAAGCCAATACGAAATATACCGATTGTAACCGTACACCGTATGCCGGCAACTGGAATGGTACACTGCGTTATAACAATGATTGCTGGATGTTCAATGCCCTCGTGCTGGAAGCAGGCAAAGACTATATCCTGTCTTTCCGCGCACGGCAAGACAAAACTACCGGTGCGGAAGTCAGTGCCAGTCTGGGGTCCGCATGCCATAAAGACTCTATGAAGATACAACTCATGAAAAATCAGAGTCTGGTCAATGGCGATTACCAACCGGTCGTTGCCCGCTTCTCTGTAAAGACCTCGGGCAACTATGTGCTGGGTATCCTCGGCTATGCCAACCTGACCTCGACATATATGTCCATAGATAATATCCGTATTGAGGAGTGTACCACGCAATATACGCTTACACCCGCTGCCAACGAAGGCGGTTTGCTGACCCTTAGTGCAGGCACGGCTTATCCGTGTGATACCATTACCGTGCGCCGTACTATGAACGACGGATATGCTTTCTGCCGCTACAACACCAATATCCCTGTACGCTGGCTTACCGATAGCACGTTTGTCATGCCCGATGAGAATATCACCCTCGATATGACCACCTTGCAGGCAAAACCTGTCCCCTTCTTCGACGGCTTTGAGCAGGGCAACCAACACCGGCAATCGGTGGCAGGATGGCTTGTAACGGCCTCTGAAGCCAATATCTATTGGCAGGCAGACAACACTCGCACTCCCTATGAAGGCGCATGGACGGCTTACTTCAGTGCCTACGGAAGCAACAGTTGGATGTTCAATGCCCTCACCTTGGAAGCAGGCAAAACCTATACGGTTTCTATCCATACCAAGCAGACGGTTCCCGCAACAAAATCTACGGCACAGACCTTGCGCATTGGCTTGGGAAGCACCTGCAATGAAACGGCTATGACTACCGAACTCGTTCCTACCTTGGTTGTTTCGGACACACTGTATCAGACCATAGTGGCTGACTTCACCGTACCGCAGACCGCTACCTATGTGCTGGGTATCCGCGGCTATGCCGTGTCCGGATATGGTATCGTGCTGGACAACGTGCGCGTAGCAGAGAAAAGCAATACCCAATATGCTATCGCTGTCGCCGACTCGGTATTCGGCAGTCCAGTAGTGCCTTCTTCCGCTGCTATGGGAGACACCATAGCCGTGAGCCATACCATTGACCCCGCATACCTCTGCATATCATATAGTACGGATAAAACGGTTCGCTGGACTGACCCACGCCATTTCATTATGCCCGATGAGACGGTTACGGTCAGTATGCAGGCGCTCAAAGCAAAGACCATCCCCTTCTTCGATGGCTTTGAAGAGGGCAATACCGACCGGGGAATCGTGACGGGTTGGCTGCAACAGAGTGAAAATGGTAGTGGCGTATGGAGAGCCAACTCCACCAAAACAGACTACAATTGTACCCCGTACGAAGGACAATGGAATGTAACATTGGGCTATGATAACACCGATTGGCTGATGCAAGGCTTTGCCTTTGAAAAACGCAAAGCCTACAGGGTCTCGCTCTATGCGCGTCAGGATGACCAATATAAATCGGATGCCACCATCAGCATTTGTCTTGGTTCGGAACTGGACAAAGACTCTATGACTGTCCAACTCTTGCCTCAAACGGGTATCATCAATGGCGATTACCAACTGCTGGAAACCGCTTTCTCCGTGCCTGCTACCGCTTCCTATGCATTGGGTATTCGCGGCTATATCAGTTCCGGCCCGTATTATCTGTCCATTGATAATATCACAATTGAGGAAATACCCGTAGAGGAGGTAACGCCCCATGTAAGTGCTACATCGCTCAACCTGCCGGGGGCGGACGAAACGGCTGTCCGCAACGCCCTGTCGGCACTTACGCTCACTGCCGTCGATGCCCGGGATAGTGTCGTCTATACCTTTACCAACAAAGCAGACATCTGGACGATTGATTGGAAACTCAAAGAGGCTACCTGTTCACTGCTCTCTGCCGACTTGCCTGTCGGCTACATCTTTGCCAACGACACCGAGACGGTTCACGTCACTCTCGAGAATGTCGGCACGGGCGTACACAACGCAACGGCTAACACCCTGCAGGTATATCCCAACCCCGCAACAGACCATATCCGTGTAGTGGGTGCCGGAGACCGCATCGCTGTCTACGATCTCGCCGGACACGTAGTGCTTACGCTGCCCGCAGCAGACCACACCGCTATCGACATCACTATGCTGCCCGCAGGCGTCTATATGCTCCGCTCTGCCGACCAAGTCGCACCCTTGATTGTAAAGTGATTGTAAAATAGCCCGTTAGTGAAATAGTCTGTTAGGGAGATATATCACACCCCCAAGAAAGGAGACTGCCTGACCAAATGTAGGCAGTCTCTTTCTTTTATTTTTTATTCTATCATTCTATTTTTTTTCTGTTCCCGTCGCAGCCGTATTCGGCTGCTTTCTGTGCATATATTTGCTGTATTCCCCGCTTGCCCGCTAAGTAACCGGATAGAATGTAAAATTATACAGGATATGCTTTACCTGCGCTGTAATACCAATTACGTAGAAAAGACGTAGAAAAGACGTAGAAAGGACGTAGAAAGAATGGGTATTTACAAGGCGTTTACCCGGCAGTTAGCACTTAAATCAACAATGCAGCGCGGCGCGTGTTGCGCCGCAAAACAAGGTTTTGATGGTTTTGTTTTATAAATTATTATTTTCTTTTATCAATTTTCTTCCATTTTTCTTGCCGCTTGCGGCATAGGAGACATTTGCTGCCAATTCATAGGTGATCGTTCGCAAATAATAGCACCGTGATTATGCACTACTTCCGCTGAGTTCAAACACCCTAAAAGGCAGAAAAACAACGAAAAGGCGAAATATATTTGCAGGATTGTATTTTTTTATGTAACTTTGCACGCTTTTCGTAAATGTTGAGCAATAATTATTTATTTTTCTAACCCGGGCAGGCGATTCGAGTAGTCGTAGCCCACAAAACAAAAGTCTAAATGGCAACAAAGATTCGTTTGGCTCGTCATGGTCACAAAGACTATGCTTTCTACCACATCGTAGTAGCAGACAGCCGCTCGCCACGTGATGGCAAAATTATCGAACGTATCGGTTCTTTCAACCCCAACACCAATCCGAGTGCAGTAATCCTCAATTTTGAGCGTGCATTGTATTGGTTGAACGTAGGTGCAGAGCCGACCGACACCGTACGTAACATTCTCTCCGGTGAGGGTGTGCTGCTGATGAAGCACCTGAACGGCGGTGTAGCCAAAGGCGCATTCAGTCAGGAAGAGGCGCAGAAGCGTTTTGACGCTTGGAAGGCTCAGAAAGACGCTAAAAACGGCAAAATCAGCCAAGCAGAGGCCGACAAGAAAGTAGCCGCTGCCAAGGCACTTCTCGCACAAGAAGTAGAGGCTAACAAAGCAAAGGCTGCCGAGGTGGCAAAGAAACGCCAGGAGGCTGCTGACGCACTGGCTGCCGCAGCAGTTGAGGCTGCTAAGGAGGCTGCTGACGCTCAGACTCCTGCAGAGAACGCAGCAGAGTAATCCCGCAGGGGATATGCGCTGCAACAAAATAAGTTCAGAACGTGAGTTTTGAACTTATTTTGTACCAATACTAACTAATCAACCAACATCTTCCGGAATATATTTCCGTTGTCTGACCCGTTTCTTGCTTTTTATGGATACTCAAGATAATACCATCTCATTATACCGGCGAATGGCGCAACGCCTCCACGCACATCGCGTGTGGTTCTATTGGTCTGTACCCGTTTGCTTTGTGGTAGTTCTCGTCATTATGCTTTTTGTCCCGAAGACTTATCAGAGCAGTTGGAGCCTTGTGGTAGAGGATCAGCGTGCCATTGACGGCGACAGGACGCTTACTATCAACACCCCGGAGCAATATGACTTGGGGTTATTCCAGACGCGAAACAGCATCAATGAATACAGTTATAGCGATTTGGTTACTTCGTCTCAGTTGCTCAAATTGCTTTTTGCTGCTCCTGTCAGTACATTGGACGGACAGTTTGAAGGCTCCTATTCGGATTATATCAACCATTATATGCACAAGCCGGTTTTTCAACGTATGAAAGGCAGTATTGTGCGTTTGTTCCGGCGAAAACCCAAAGGTGCGCCCCTTCCCTCCGCAACGAGCGGGGAAGTATATCTGACACCTTGGCAGGCGGCTACTATGGAGGTAATGCGCCGGCAGATAACTTGTACGCATGACAAGCGTACGGGTATTGTGAAGATAGATGTGGAAACGCAAGACCCGCTGGTGAGTGCGCAGGTTGCCAAGCATATGGAAAATCAACTGGAAGCCTTGATTATTGGCTACCAGACGCAAAAGATAGAGAGTGTACTCAATCATATAGACACGCTGACTCTCCAAGCGGAAAACGAATGGAAAGAGGCGGTGCGCACCCATTCGACCAACGCGGACACCTACAAACAGATATATGACTCGTTCCGCCGGCAGCAGGTGGTATATCAGGCGCAGATGGTGGTGCGTAAGCCGTTTGTCGTCTTGTCGGAACCGACTATTGTTTATGAAAAGACCGGTCCGCACCCATTGCGGACAGCCGTTCTCGTTACGATAGTATATGCCTTGCTCCTGGCAGCGTGGTTCTGCCGCCGTGAGTTGGCGGAGATACTATAGCAAAAACATTCCTTTGCGATGATGCTCAATGTATCCATCGTCTTGTATCATCCCGATTGGGCAGGCGAAGTAATTCCTCTGGTGGAGGAGTTACTTCGTATCGTATATGTGCATACCATCTATTTGGTGGATAATTCGGAGACAGAGGCGGACAAAGAAACTTTGCAACTATTGTCAAATGACCGGGTACACTATGTGTTTACAGGGGAGAATGTCGGATATGGCAGGGGACATAACATCGCCCTGCGGGAAAGCATCTATGACGGAATAAAATACCACCTTGTGCTGAATTCGGATATACTGTTAAAGGCGGAGGATATAGATTCATTGTGTGCTTTTATGGAGACCCAACCTCTGGTGGGGCAACTGATGCCACGGGTGGTGTATCCCAATGGAGAAATACAATATCTCTGCAAACTGCTGCCTACGCCGTTGGATGTGTTCGGCAGGCGTTTTCTGCCCAAGCGTTGGACGGCAAAACACAATGCACGGTACGAACTGCGTGCCACGGGGTATGACAAGCCGATGAATGTGCCTTATCTGAGCGGTTGCTTTATGCTGCTTCGTACGGAAGCGGCATTAAAGGCTCGGCTTTTTGACGAGCGGTACTTTATGTATCCCGAGGACATCGACATGACCCGCACCATTCATCGCGACCGGCTGACGCTCTATTATCCTGCGGTTACCATTGTACATAACCACAAAAAAGGCTCATACCATAGTATGCGCCTTCTGTGGATTCACATTGTGAATATGTGCCGTTATTTCAATAAATGGGGTTGGTTCTTTGATAAGGAACGGACAGCCTTTAACCGGCAGTTGCTAAATGAATTAGGGCTAAAATAATTCCCCTAATTTCTTTAATTTTTCTCGCACTGCATAAGCGGGTGTGCGGGTGTATAGTAACTTATGCCGTCATCAGGCGGTAGCCGAGATATACGGCATAGATAAGTAGCAGGATGGCACCATGCCACCGGCGTATCTCGTGTTTCTTGTTGGTCATTACGAATATCCAGACCAGGAAACAACCGAGTGCTGCCATCAGGCTGTCCAAGATGAACCCGTCGTAGGCAGGCAACGGGGCGATGGTGGCACTACAGCCGAGAATAAAGAATACATTGAATATATTGCTTCCGATGACATTTCCGAGAGCAATATCGCAGTTTTTCTTCGCTGCCGCCATCAACGAGGTGGCTAATTCGGGCAGCGAAGTGCCGAGTGCCACGATGGTCAAACCGATGATAGATTGGCTTACTCCTGCTACTGTGGCGATATGTACGGCACTCTTGACAATCATCTCGCCGCCAACAACCAAACCGAGCAAGCCGACCAGAATCAGCAGAACGGCTTTGCCGGGATGCATAGGCTTGATATCGTCGTTGCCGTCGGCATAGTCTTTGGCATGACGCAATGTATAAACGATATACAACACGAATATGACCATCAGTACAATACCTCCCCAGCGCATAATACCATTGCAGCAAAGACCCGAAACAAGGACGAGTACCCCCGCCAGACATGCAAGTGGTATGTCCACTTTCCTGCTTGTAGCCTGTGAGGCAATCGGGTAGAGCAGTGCCGTACTGCCGAGGATGAGAAATACATTCAAGATATTGCTTCCGAGGATATTCGTGATAGCCAAGTCGGTGGAATGGTCTGATACCGAGACCATATTCACCACAAACTCCGGCATACTCGTTCCCATTGCCACAATAGTAAGCCCGATAACCAAGTTGCTGACGTGGAAACGTTTTGCCACACCGCCGGCACCTGCTACAAGCCAATCGGCACCATATATCAGCAGTACGAACCCGACTACAATCAATGCACCGGCCACGATCCAACCGCCCGTCTGCATCCATGTGTTGAGAAAATCAAACATAGTAGTATATATTTTTATACGTTAAACAAGAAATGCATAATATCGCCGTCTTGTACGATATAATCTTTGCCCTCAATACCGAGTTTGCCGGCGGCACGGCACGCCGCTTCGCCGCCAAGAGTGATGAAATCATCGTATTTGATTACCTCCGCACGAATGAAACCGCGTTCAAAGTCGGTATGGATAACGCCTGCACATTGCGGGGCTTTGCTGCCGGCTTTGAACGTCCAAGCACGCACCTCGTCGCTACCGGCGGTTAGGAATGTACGGAGATCCAACAGGGCATAAGCGGCTTTGATAAGTCGGTTTACCCCCGACTCTTTCAGTCCGATCTCTTCAAGGAACATCTGACGCTCTTCGTAGGTCTCGAGTTCGGCAATCTCGCTTTCGATTTTGGCTGCGAGGACAAGCACTTGTGCATTCTCGTTCTTGACGGCTTCTTTCACTTGTTCTACATACTTGTTGCCGCTGACTGCTGAACCCTCGTCCACATTGCAAACGTACATCACGGGTTTGTTGGTGAGCAGAAACATCTCTTTGGCAGCCAGTTCCTCTTCCTTGTTGTCCAATTCCACAGAGCGGGCGTTTTTGCCGGCAGAGAGGGCTTCTTTGTATCTATACAGCACCTCCAAGGCTATTTTTGCCTGTTTGTCGCCGCCTGCTTTGGCTTGTTTCTCGGTCTTCTGAATACGTGATTCTACGGTTTCCAAGTCCTTGAGTTGCAACTCGGCATCAATGATTTCCTTATCGCGCACGGGGTCAACAGAACCGTCCACATGCACTACGTTTTCGTCGTCGAAGCAGCGCAGCACGTGGATGATGGCATCGGTCTCGCGGATGTTGGCAAGGAACTTGTTGCCCAGCCCTTCGCCCTGACTGGCACCTTTCACCAAACCGGCAATGTCCACAATCTCCACCGTTGTAGGTATGACACCGCGCTCGGGGTGGCATAGTTCGCCGAGTTTGATGAGCCGCTCATCGGGTACGGTGATGACGCCTACGTTGGGTTCTATAGTACAGAAAGGAAAGTTTGCCGATTGTGCCTTGGCGTTGCTCAGGCAGTTGAAAAGGGTTGATTTACCCACATTGGGCAACCCTACGATACCACATTGTAATGACATATTTCTATTTAGTTTTAATCAGCCGAAATGAGCCGCAAAGTTACGATTTTTTTTCGATATATACAATCTCATAAGAAGAACAAATCTCGTTGCCGTGTCGTTGCCGTGTCGTTGCCGTAAATGGCAATGCAAAACTATGCTTTTTCAATGACAGGTTTCCAGAATTCTTCGTACTCATATTTGTGCCAGGCGTGGCAGCCCATAGGCAGGTTTCCTGTACGGGCGTATAATTCTTTCGGGAAGCGGTCGAAGGCGAATTGCAATGCCTCTTCGGGGGTGGGTCTGAGGAGCGCATAGTCACTCAAAGCCAACAAACAGCCCCAGAAATCATCTTCATTTCCACGCCAACGGTTCAATACTTCGGCAGGCGTATTGCGGGTGAAGCGTAGTTGCAAGGCTTTGATAACCAACCACCGGTAGTTGCGTTTCCAAACAAGTGGTGAGGTCAGTATATGCCACAGGTTGAAGACAGGTTTCTTTCCATCGAAAAAGCGCATAAACGCAGGGATACTGCGCAGGCTGAAACCGCCGTTTCCCACACGCATCGACATCACAGGCGAATATACAGTTTGTTTGGCTTTGCCTATATTCGGCGCACCGATGTATTCATAGCCTTGCGAACACCATTTGCTCAAATCGTCTCGGAAAACGAAAGCATCCGGCTGATAAACAAGTATATGCGAATACCCCCCCCCGCTGGAAACAGGCGTAATATTCGCGCGAGAGACATAGTCGGTTATATCCGCTTATTCCTTTGAAAAACTCCGGTGCAAAACGCATTTCGTGTACGGCTAATCCATACTCCGCCCACAATGACTGAAATGCGGATGTGTCCAAATCGTCGGGAGCAACGAGATAGTGGTCGTACTTCCCAAGCACCTTGCAGCATTGCCGCAGGGAGATTTCTTCCCAACGGTCTGGAGTGCGATAGACGGGAATGACGACCGCTATTTTCATAGGTTGCATTGTTTCCGCCGGTAAACATTCATACCTATCACTGCGCAGCCGGTCATAGCAAACAGGGCAAAGCAGATCATAGACAGGATATTGCCTTTGTGGACGCTGTCGGGATCAAAAATCATTGCAAGGGTATGTGTGCCGGCTGGGATGACTGCGGCACGAAGCATATAGTCGGCACGCGCAATGGGCAGTTCTACATCCGGATTGCCGTCCTTGTCAAGTAAGTAGAGTTTCCACCCGTGCGGGTAATAAATCTCGGAGAATACGGCTATCCTGTTCTGCTCGTTCTGCGCCGTGTAGTCCAAGCGGTTGGGGGCATAGTGCGTGAGTGCAATCTTGTCCTCGTTGTATGCCATAAGGGGTGCAACATCGGGCAGATCTACATTCAGTTTGTCGGCAAACGACTTGTCAATAACCGCCATATTGCGGAGGTTGATTTTGCCGATGGCTGCTATCTCTTCGTTGGCATTGTCCACTACCTGTAGGTCATTGACAAACCAGCAGTTGCCCATTGCATACGGGTTTTCCACGGGCATCTGCTGTCCGTTTTGGAGAGGTACGATGGTGTACTTCATGTTGAGCATATTCAGTACGGGGAAGATACTGTCGGCATTGCAGGGCAGTTGGAAACCATAGGTTTGTGAGATGGTCTGCATCAGCGGGTTCATCTCGGGAGCGATATGCACATCTATCAGGTCTTGGTAACGACGCAGTTTGGCTGCCGAATAGCCGCCGATGGACTTGAGGTAATAGGAAGTGCGTGCCTCATTGAAGGTGTTGGTGGTGAGGTTGAGGACACGGAAATGGCTCTTGTCCTGTAGCAGTTCTTTCTCGTAAGGCAGCATCTTAAATGCCTTATCACGGTCTTTGGGCGAGACGAACAGGCTGTCATTGCAGAAACGTTTGTCCACCGTCCACATATCGGCTACGATGAGCAGTGTAAGGGCGAGACCGCAATAGAGGTTGAGGTTATGCACTTGCGGGCGGTTGTAGCGCATATAGGCATACACAAAGACTACGCCTGTACCCGGTAGAACAAAGAGCAGAGAACGCCACGCATCGCTGCGGAGCATAGCCGTACGCTGATCAAGAATAGCATTGTAGATCTGTTGTCCCACCTGCCCTTTCCATTGTGCATCGTAAGAGGAAGTTACATCAATACTGCCGCTCATAAGGGCTACGAACAAGCAGATAAAGCCTGTAACACCGCCTGCGATAAAGATACTATTGCGGAGATGCCTCCACGGGAGCGAACCGTCGGCAACAGTTTTGAGTGCAAGGAACCCGAGAAGCGGCATTGTGATTTCGGCTACAATAAGAATGCTCTCGACAGCGCGGAACTTATTGTATGCGGGGAAAAACTTAAAGAATAATTCTGTGAGCGGCATAAAATTATGCCCCCATGCGAGAAATACCGAGAACAGCGTGGCAACCAGTAACGCCCATTTGTACGGACCGCCTACGATGAGCAGACCCAACAGGAAAAGGAAACAGACAATGGCACCCATATATACAGGACCGCTGGTGAAGGCTTTTTCGCCCCAATAGGTGGGGGCTGACTGACAGAACTGCTTGGCTTGACGCGCAGGCACCTTCATTTTCTTCAGGTCTTGCTCCAATTGCGAATCCTTGCCAAGGTTATACCCGCTGGCACCGCCCATATAGTTCGGAATAAGGAATGTCATAGTCTCGTTGATACCATAACTCCATGCGGTGGCATAGTCGAGATCAAGTCCTTTGGTCTTGTTTGTGCCATCGGTGTCTTTGACCAGGTCGGAGTGTCCGCCGCGCATCGTCTCTTCGGCATATTCCTGATTGACAAACACATTCGCACTGCCCATACCCATGCCTACGGCAAACGAGGCAAAGAAAACGGCTGTTGCTATACCGAAATGTTTCCACTCTTTGGTTTTGGCGGCAGTCGCCAGTTCGGCAAAAAAGAAGATGCCTATCATCATGCAGATATAGTACGACATCTGCGGGTGGACGAAGAAACCGATATAGGTGAAGAACATCACAAGCAAGGCACCCCAACCGTATTGCTTGCGATAGGTAAGGATGAAGCCGACCACGACAAGCGTCATCCATGTGATAGAATAGCATTTACCGTGATGCGCTGCGGCAATGATGACAAAGAAATAACTGGACAATGCGATGGCGAATGCTCCAGCCAAACTCATCCATTTATCCACCTTGAAGGTACGTAGTAAGAGGAAAAATGCCAGCAAATAGAAAGGGAAAATAAAGAACGGATTGCGATTACCGGCAGATAGAATCCAACGTATCGGATATAGAATTGTATCGACCATATATCTACCATTCCCACCTATCTGATAGTTGGGCATACCGGAAAACATAGAGCCTGTCCAATAGGAATAATCACCGGTTTCCTGGTGATACCGTACGCTTTCTTGTACGGCTGCGGTTCCGTTGATGCTATCTCCGGCATACATCACTTTCCCTTGTACGGCAGGCCAGAAATAGATAACGGCAGCCAGAAGGAAGACTGCAAAGATCATCAAATAAGGTAAACAACGTTTGAAATTTGCTTGTATTTTCATAATCAGTATAATTTACTTGTAGAATGTTTTATGGGAAATAGGTATGATAGTGTTATACATATTGCTCTATATCATTGAACGAAGATTCAGCAAGTCTTGGCGCAGACGCTCCAAGATAGCGGTGGCACGCTGCTTGTTGTCGGACTGTTTGTTGTCGGTCTCCAGTTCGTGGCGAATAGCCTCTATACGAGTGATTTTCAGTTCGTCACGGATATATCTGATACGTTCAATCAGTTCTATATCCGATAGTTTGTAGTAGCGGTTTCTGTGTCCGTCTTTGCGCGGGCTGAGTTGCGGAAATTGGCTTTCCCAATAGCGCAGCGTGGAAGCGGGCAACCCTGTCCGCTCCATCACCTCGCGAATGGAGTAGAAACGGTCTTCCGGGGCGTACGGACTGTTTGCACTATGTTGTTGCTCGTTCACTTACTTGTATATTTTCAGTTTGCGTCCTGCGCGGATATTGTCGTTTTTCAGCCCGTTCCACGCTTTGAGTTGCTTGACGGAGCAACGGAATTTCTTGGCGATGCCACCGAGGGTGTCGCCGTTCTTTATGGTGTAGTAAGTAACGCCGTTCACGCGGTACGCCCCCGAGATGTCCGTTACCTTCGCCATATCTATCTCCGCGCGGCGGTTGTTGATCAGTTGGTCGGCTTTGTGGGCATAAATACTGTCCTGCTGTTCGATAAACAACCCTGCTTTCTCCGAGGGCAGGCAGAGTGCATACGATGTTCCGCCGGGGAGAATGTCGCGCACGTACTGCGGGTTGAGGCGGCGCAGTTCGTCCATCGGAATGTCCAATTTGGCAGATACCTGCTCCAAGTGCAGGCGGCGGGTGGTCTGAATGGTGTCAGTCAGCATGATCTTCTCCGGCGGCGCGGGGCAGATGCCATGTTCGTCGCTGTAGTTCATTGCATAGTTGGCGGCAATGAAAATAGGCAGGTAACTGCGGGTCTCGCGGGGCAGATAGGGATAGATACTCCAGAAATCACGCTTGCCTCCAGCACGGTGAATGGCTTTGCTCACATTGCCCGAACCGCAGTTGTAAGCGGCAATCACGAGGTTCCAGTCTTGAAACACATCGTACATTGCTTTGAGAAAACGGCACGCCGCCTCGGTTGATTTCACGGGATCCATACGTTCATCGACCAATGAGTTGATTTCCAGTCCGTAACGCTTGCCCGTGGCGGGCATAAACTGCCACAGACCGGCGGCACCCATATAGGAGTGCGCCTGCGGGTTGAGTGCCGACTCTATCACAGGCATCAGTTCCAGTTCATAAGGCAGACCGTATCTGTCCAATGCCTCCTCAAAGATCGGAAAATAGTACTCCGACATACGTTTCATACGCGCCACCTGTTTCTGCCCGCGTTGCACGTAGCGCAAGATAAAATTCTTGACTATCTGGTTATAAGGCAGTTCGACCACGCACGGCAGAGCCTGCAGACGGGCTTTATAGACTGAATCTGGCAGCACTATACTATCCTTGTATGCCACACATTCGGTGGTATCCAACCACCCCATTGCCCATTCCATCATACGGAAATCAATATCGGACAGGGTACTGTCGCTCCAATGTTGCGGGAAAACAATGGTTTGTCCGATGGTGTCCGCCATTGCTTCAATAATCTGCTCGATAGAGTCCATCTCCAAGGTGTCAATACGGAGTGTTTCTACCGAATCTACTATCTGCGGAGCGGGTTCCGAGGTAGGTTCCGCCTCGTTGGCATAAACCCACGTGCATAGCACACACAATATGAATAGGAAGTGTTTTCTCAAAATGTTATGGCTAATTTGACCTCCGCACTGCGTTGTTGCTGCAGGTCGTAGTAGATCTGCGGTTCCACGTTCAGTGTCAGGTCGGGTGAAATATCAAAATCAAATAGTTGGGCATCCACGTAGGCATCCACAAGCGAGAGCGCATAGACCACTATCGTGGCGACAATGCTCCAGTCGCGGTAGCGGCGATAGTTGCTTTGCCAGTTCTGAAGCGTCGAGGTGTACTTGCTTACGCCGCCGAGACGGTCGATGTCGTACCCCTCCGGCAGAATGGCATTGTAGGACTTCGACGGGTCGTTGGTCACCAATCCTGCCTGCGAGTCGTTGTATAGGTCGCGGTAGGCGGTTTTGTAACTGTTATATCGCGACTGGTTGAGCGAAATCGCATAGCCGCAGCCCATCAACCCGCCATAGACGATAGGCAGTTTCCAGTAACTGCCGTTGTATATCTGCCCCGCACCGGGGATAATTGCCCCGAGCCACACCGCTTTGAGTGCATCGGGGCGGCGGGACAGGTCCACATAGTAGCGGTACTCTCCATCGTCGGTAGTCGTTGTGTCGGGGGTATGGTAGATAGCATCATTCTGCGCCATCATTAGGCACGGAACCACGGCAAGCAATATGGTCAGCAGACGTCTCAATGCAAACGTTCCAATATCGAATAGAGGTCTTCCTCGCCGTTGAAAAATATGGTCAGTTTGCCGTCGGCAATCTTCACTTTTTTGCCGATAGCCTCGCCCAGTTGCTGTTCCAGTTGCAGATATTGCGGGTTGCTCTCTTTCTTGGCGGCTTTGGCTTTGGCGGGTTTCTGCGGTTTGTCCTCGCTGACCAACTGCTCCACCTTGCGCACGGACAACCCCTCGGAGAGAATACGCTGATAGAGGTCGAGTTGCTGCTCGGTGGATTGCGAACCGAGGATAGCGCGGGCGTGCCCCATATCAATCTTTTTCTCCTTGATACCCATCTGTATCTCGGCGGGCAGTTTGAGCAGACGCAGATAGTTTGCCACGGTGGCGCGTTTCTTGCCCACACGCTCCGACATACGCTCCTGGGTCAGTTGGTACTCGTCCATAAGCCGCTGATAAGCAAGGGCTATCTCGATGGCATCCAGGTCTTCACGCTGGATATTCTCGATCAGTGCCCATTCCATCACCTGCTCGTCTTTGGCGGTGCGGATATAGGCGGGAATGGAGTTGAGCCCCGCCATCTTCGACGCACGGAAACGCCGCTCGCCCGCGATAATCATATAGGTACCGTCATCGTTTTTGCGCAGTGTGATAGGCGAGATAACGCCGTGTTCGCGGATCGAATCCGCCAGTTCGGCAAGGGTGTCTTCGTCGAAGTTACGGCGCGGCTGGTCGGGGTTGGCAACTATCTTGCTCAGTTCCACCTCGCTGATACTGCTTCCGCCGTTGGTGTCCACATGCGTGGTATCAATTAGGGCGTCCAAACCGCGCCCGAGTCCTGTCATTTTTTTCATAATGCTCTGTGTTATTGCTGGCGTCGGATCAGTTCCTTTGCCAGAGAGATATAGTTTTGTGCGCCTTTGCTCTGCGGGTCGTATTCCAATACCGACATTCCGTGGCTCGGTGCTTCGCTCAGGCGGACATTACGCGAGATGACGGAGTTGAACACGAGGTCGCCGAAGTGGCGTTTTACCTCCTCGTACACCTGGTTGCTCAGTCGCAGACGGTTGTCGTACATCGTCAGCAGGAATCCTTCAATCTGCAACGACGGATTGAGTTTCGACTTGATGATCTTGATCGTGTTGAGCAGTTTGGCAATACCCTCAAGGGCGAAAAACTCGCACTGTACAGGGATGATCACGCTGTCGCTGGCGGTCAGAGCATTGACGGTGATCAACCCCAACGACGGAGAGCAGTCTATCAGAATATAATCGTATTCCGAGCGCACCTGCGACAATATATTCTTGAGCAACGTCTCGCGGTTGTCTATGTTGAGCATCTCTATCTCTGCGCCTACCAGATCGATATGGCTCGGTATCAAATAGAGATTCTCTACCGATGTCTGAACAACAGCCGTATGTGGGTCTATTCCGTTGATTAGGCACTCGTAAATCGTATTCTCAAGGTCGCGTATCTCAATGCCGAGACCCGACGAGGCATTAGCCTGCGGGTCAGCGTCCACGAGAAGCACTTTCTTGTTCTGCTGTGCCAAGGCGGCGGCAAGGTTGATCGACGTCGTGGTCTTTCCTACACCACCTTTCTGGTTTGCCAATGAAATAATTTTACTCATATATTCGTTTTATAATTTGTTCTGCATTGATGTCTCTGCACGCAAAATTATGGTAGCGGCAACAGTTGGTGCCGTGGCACGTACACGGGCGGCAGGCTAAATGGTCGAGTTGTACAATGTCTTTTCTATCCTGTTTCCACCCGGTAAAACCCAATTTCGGATGGGTGCCACACCATACACTCACGGCGCGTAGTCCGACCAACGAACTGAGGTGCTGGTTGGCGGAGTCCATACAGACCATACAATCCAGACGGCGCATCAGTTCCAACTCTTGCTCAAGCGGCAACCGCCCGGCGACACTCGTCGTGCGTGGGAAAACGCTAGCCCACTGGCGGAGCATTTCGCACTCTATCTGTCCCGCTCCGAACAGGAACAGCCGTGTATCGGCATCCTCCGACAGGCGGGCTATCACCTCTTTGGTTATCCTGTACGGCAGCATATTCGATTTCGATTTGGCAAAAGGGGCAATGCCGATCCATTTGCCGCATTTCTCGCCGAACTGCTCCTTCACCGCTTGGCGGGCGGGTTCGTTTACCGACAATGCGGTAAAACGGTCGTCGCTCTCTAATCCCGCTTTGCGGAAAGCGGCTTTGTACCGTTCAAACTCGGTAGGTAGCGGCTGCGACAGGCGCAAACCGCACACTGTGATGAGAAACTTTTTCCACCGCCCGTAGTCTACACTATAGGTGCGGCTTCCGTGTAGGCGGAAAAACACCCGTAGAAACCATGTGCGCGGCACTTTCTGCAGGTCAATCACCACATCTATCCTGTACTGCCTCAAGTCGCGATAGAGACGCGACAGACCCCCGAAAGAGGTCAGATCCGCCTCGTGAAAACGCACGTTGGGCAACCCGTAGTACATAGCACTCAAGCGTTTTTTCGCTACCACGATAAACTCGTCATCGGGGTGCAGGGCGCTCACCGATGCTATGACGGGCACCGTCATTGCCACATTGCCGAGCGTCGAAAAACGCAGTACTAAATACGTCATAAACGTTAATTATCGTGTAATTAGACGTTAATTATTGGTAAAAAACATAAATAAAATGTGTCGTATCATCCGTATGGAAAAGTCGGGTGGATGTCATAAGGATACCCTGTGGATAGCCTGTTTTTATACCCCGTTTCATTTATGTATTTTAATATCAATTCGATATAAGCATAATTGCCTTCTTTTCCGCCGTAGGCGAATAAGATTTATGGCAATTTATGGAGGTAAAAGCAAAGATTTACTTAGATTTCTTGCCGCTTTGCGGCAAAGGAGTTTTTATAATATCGAACTCACGTCATTTTATTATTGCAGCGTTGTTGCAAAAGTACGAACAGCCTCAAACCAACTCTCATCGGTAGGCATACGCTTTTCGCCGTCCGACCACTCGCTCCAGCATGCACCGAAATAGTAGGTCAGTGTGTCGCCTACGTGGTATTCGCGCAGCGAGAGCAGACTGCCGTCCAATATCTCCTGACGGGTAGCACCCGGGGTGATAACCGCTACATAATCACGTCCCTGCGATGTCGAACCGTTGTAGTCGTAGTTCTTCTGCGCAGCCTGTTTGTCCGACAATGCGTCTTCAGCATAAGCCACCGCCCCGCATTTCGCACATTGCATTACGTGGTCTATCGTATCGTGCAGGTAGATACCACCGCCCACGTAGAGTTGCGGCAAGCGTATCTTGGTACGGCAATTCACTACCACATCGGCACGGTTGAGCAGTTTCCCCGCCTCGGCGGTGACAGTAATAGTGCCGTCCATAATCTGGTCGCAAACCAACAGACTGTCATACGTCAGTTTGAAAGCAAACTTGTCCGGTGTCTGTTCCAATATCTCCCACGAAGAATACGGGCCTCCTACATAGAGCGTGCTGTCCGCTACGATAGCAAGTCCGCCACAGCCCACGGTATGTGCCACCTTGTAGCAATCAAGTCCTTTCCCGTAGTTGATATGGTATGGCAAACCGAGAACGTGTTCCCGATAGTAAAAACTGTCCACCACCAATTCCGGCGTTGCTTTGAGCCACAGATCCACCCCGTTAGAAGGGTTCTCCGGCAGCAGAGCCGGTCCGTACATACGGAATGCCGCATACTCGTTCTCCCAGGCAAAATCGTCCTTGCGCTCCGGCACATAACGCCCATAGACACGCGTCTGCTGCGTCGGCTGACAAGCAGCCAACACAAACAGACAAACCATAAAATAGAGGTACTTCCTCATAATTACAAATTACAAATTACAAATTGCTAATTATTCCGGCTGTTTGCCTATATAAGCAAGAATTCCACCGTCCACGTAAAGAATATGCCCGTTCACTGCGTCCGAAGCGTGCGAAGCCAGGAATACTGCCGGACCGCCCAACTCGCTCGGCTCCAACCAGCGGCCTGCAGGGGTCTTGGCGCAGATAAATTTGTCAAACGGATGACGGCTGCCATCGGGTTGTCTCTCACGCAGCGGAGCCGTTTGCGGAGTAGCAATGTAGCCCGGACCGATACCGTTGCACTGGATATTGTATGATCCGTATTCGGAGCAGATGTTGCGGGTCAGCATCTTCAGTCCGCCCTTGGCTGCGGCATAAGCACTGACCGTCTCGCGCCCCAGTTCCGACATCATAGAGCAGATATTGATAATCTTGCCCTCACGGCGCTCCATCATCTCCGGCAATACGGCGGAACTGACAATAAACGGTGCTACCAGATCTACGTCAATCACCTGTTGGAAGTCGGCACGCTTCATCTCGTGCATCGGAATACGCTTGATGATACCCGCGTTGTTTACGAGAATATCAATCTGCCCTACCTCTTTGTGTATTTGTTCTACCAGGGCTTTTACATCGTCCTCTTTCGTAACATCGCATACGTATCCTTTCACATTGGTGATACCCGCATCGGCGTAGTTCTTCAGTCCGCGCTCAAGAGCCGCCTCGTTGATGTCATTGAAGATGATATTTTTAATACCTGCCTCAACAAACGCTTTGGCGATGTTGAAACCAATACCGTAAGACGCACCCGTAATCCAGGCGTTCTTGCCTTCGAGAGAAAATAGATTGTTCATTGTTGTATGATTTTGTTTGTGGTTAGTTATATCTTGGTTATAGGATAGCACATTTTTGTGCTATTGGTTAAATGTTATCTCAAGTCGGTTATTTTGCTGAAATCCTGGTCTCCGTAATCGAGGTTCTCGCCTGCCATACCCCAGATAAATGTATAGTTGTGTGTGGCGGCGGCACTATGAATCGACCATTCGGGCGAGAGAACGGCTTGGTTGCCTCGCATCCATATATGGCGGGTCTCGTTCACTTCACCCATAAAGTGGCAGATAGCCTGGTCTTCCGGCAGTTCGAAATAGAAATATGCTTCCATACGGCGGTTGTGAACATGTGCCGGCATTGTGTTCCATACGCTGCCCGGTGCCAGTTCGGTCATACCCATCTGCAGTTGGCAGGTCGGCAGCACCTGATTGACAATCATCTTGTTAATATCACGCTCGTTGGACATCTCAAGACTCCCCATATGTGCCACTACGGCATCCGCCTTTGTAACCTTTTTATCGGGATAGGTGGCATGTGCGGTAGCAGAAAGAAAATAGAAGAGTGCAGGGCTATTGCTGTCTGCCGACTCAAACGATACTTGGCGGTCACCGCGCCCGAGATACAACGCCTCTTTGTACCCGAGTTCAAATGTCTTGTCGCCCACATGTACCAAGCCTTTCCCTTGTCCCACATTGTAGATACCCATCTCGCGGCGGGTCAGGAAATAGGGGGCTTTCAGCGGGTCTATCGCCTCCAATGGCAGTACCTCGCCCACGGGCATTGCACCGCCTACCACCATACGGTCGTACATCGAATAAACCATATTCACCTCGTTGGGGGCAAATACACGCTCAATCAGAAAGTCCTTGCGCAAACGCTCTGTGTCGTAACTTTTCGCATCAACAGGATTTGCTGCATAACGAATCTCGTAGTTAGTTTTCATTGTATTGTAGTTTTAGTAGTTGTTGTATCCTATATCTCTCTGCTATTTCTCCGCTTTCAATGGTATCCACCCGCCGGGTAACTGCTGTTTTTTGCAGGGACGTATCTCCCATAGCCATGCCAGATTGATACTCAGGTTCATCGAGTTCGACTGTGAGAAATAGTCTGTGGCAGAACTTGCAAAGATTGTGCCGAGGCTGTAGTTGAACCGTGCTTCTATCTGGTACAGTCCCGCTTTCTTCGAGCGGTAGTATATTCCCAATCCGCCTGCTACCCCCCAGTCGAATGACTTGTCCGGCGGGGCGTACTGATGGACGGACTCTGTTTGGCGTACACCGCTCCCCATATCATCATAGACGCAGTAGCCTATTTGCGGGCCGAGATTGACAAACCCGCGGAATGACTGACTGCCGAAATAGATATGCATCAGGAATGGCAGTTCTATATAATGTAGTGCACGTGTGTATGCACCATCGGTGTTGGCTTCGCGCCACCCGCGTTGCATATAGTTGAGTTCCACCTGTACGGCGCAGCATTTCTGTGCGCTGTAGCGGAATACCAGTCCCCCGTTTCCGCCGAGTACTACCGCTCCTGTAACAGGCGACATATTGGGCACCGTAGGCGAGAACTGCACCGTGGACGCTATCACGCCGCCGTGTAACCCCACATACATCTCAGGTACGCGCAGGCGCGGTTGGGCAAGTGCGGGCATTGCCAATAGGCAAAGCATTGCACTCAACAGGGCAATATATCTTGCTGCCGTTCTCAAGGGTTGATACGTTGTATCTCAATGTGTGTATTGACTAATCCGCCTCCGTCGGTTATATGCTCAAAGTGAATATCTGACTGCAGGCCGTGATACTCCGTACCTTGCAGGTAAGCAAACAGTTCTTTCATCAGGTCATAGCCGAGCAAGTCGAACCGCGGTGTATCTGTAGCGTGTTCGTGTCCGAAATAGCGTTGATAGTCCTCCTCGTACAGGGCATTATCAGATATGGTTTGCTTGAAGATAGAGGTGTATATCTGCGGCAGCGGGATATTCTCTTTGCTCCACGAGTACTTGCTGTAGAGGGTTATCTGCCGGTTGCCTGCGGCTTTTTGCACACGGGGCATCAGCACTTGGATATTGCTGTATTTCTCGGTATTGAAGATGAGTATATTCTCTACATCCGGGCGTAATGCAGTAGCCAACGAATCGTTGAGTATATCGCGTATAGAGGTGGTGGCAGTGGGAATATCACGTGCGGCTATCTCTTTGCGCAGCAGGCGGATGCTTTGCGGAATATCCGCCTCTTTGGCATCAATCAGGACACAATTTACTTTCTCTTTGTGCTGCTCAAGCCATTTTGCCATGGCTTGTGCCTCCTGTTGGCGCGAGGGGTTGAACTGGAGGATATACGGGTTGGTCTCTATCCCCTCGATATGATCCACAAACGGGGCGAGGACAGGCACGTGTTTCTCTTTTGCCCATTCGCCGACCTGCATCAGTTGCATAGGATATGCCAAACCGAGTATGGCATCCACGCCCTCCAAACGACCGCTGTCTATCAGTTGGCGCACACGTGAGTCCGATTTCTCGGTGTCGTACACATCTATTATAAAACGGGTACTATCGTTTTGCATTTCGCGTACAGCCAGCAATACGCCTTCATAGAAATCAACAAAGCGATCCATATTCCTGTCGCGCTTGGTATTGCGTGCTTGGAACGGCAGCATCAATGCAATATGTATAGCCGACGAATCGGTCTGCAGCGAATCGGTTTGCAGCGACACGGTGTCGGCAGGTATGAAGTTGGCAGGTATGGTGTCTTCGTGTATTTCTTCCAATACCAATACAGGCTTATTCTCTTTTGCAGGCAGCGTTACCGGTATGGCGGGTTCTGATGAGTGTTTTACTATGGGTACGGTCTTTCCTGCTACGGGTATATAGAGTGTCTCGCCGTAGTGCAGACCGCGCTCTTTCAGTTCAGGGTTCCAACGGATAATATCCTCCTGACTGACGCTGAAATTGACGCTGATACGGTATAGACCGATACTTTTCTCCACTTCGTAGCGATAGACAGCCTGTCCATTTATGGTGTCTATGGGATAGGGCAGGAGCAACTCCTGTGCTGTGGCGATGCACCACTGCGCAAGCAAGAGAGCGAATACAAGGAGTCCTTTTTTCATAGTCTTATTTTGCGTATTTTCTACGGCGCACAAGCAGGGACACAATCCCCACCAATGCCAACAGCAGAATAGGTGTTACGATACTGATAATCTGTATTTTGGTGCGCTCATCGTGCGCACGTTTGTCGTTGAGCAGGCGCAGAGCGACCGTTTTCTCGCGCAGGGCAATCAGTCCTTCGTCATCGGCGAGATACAGCACCGCATTGGTAAGGAAATCACGGTTGCCGAACTGCATACCCGAATAGCGGTCGTAGCCGACAGGCAGTGCCTTCCCCTGTTGGACCTCGTTGCGGATGATACTGCCCGAAGCGACTACCACCTGACGGGTCGGCACACTTTTGGCGAGCATTGCCTCGGCGGTCTGTATGCCTTCCGGTACCATACGGTGTGCAAAGACCGACTCGAATTCGCCTTCCAAAGCAAACGCCACGGGGATGAACTGGTACTTGAAAGTCTGCATATCGGGGTTGATGTCCGTCAGATCCACTTCGGCAGGCGTGGCGATAAGCCGGCTGGCGGAGGAGGTTGCCAACAAAACGTCTTTGCGTATGCCGTCTTCTCCGCCGACAATGTCTATAGGCGAGGCAAAGGTGCAACTGACCTGTGCCACATTGCGCGTGATGGGCGACACCTGCGAGGTGAGCAGCAGCGGCGCATAGTACCACGGCATAGGTTGCAGGTTGGGGTTCTGCGGGTCGGACGATACGTTTACCGGTATGGGCAGACACTGCACGTCTTGCACCAATGCGGGATTGATACGGACGCCGTAGCGGAAAAGCATATCCGTTAGGTTGAGGTCCAACGGCAGTACGGGCGTAAAGCCCTCGTCGGCAAGCACCTGATTAGAGAAGCGCACTCCGTTGAGTACCCACAGGATACGTCCGCCGTGCATAAGGTATTGGTCGAGGATATACTTGTCGGCATCGGAGAAACTGCCTTGCGGGTCGGCGATGATGACCACTTTGTAAGGGTCGAGAATATGCGGATCATCTCCCAATACACCGCGATCTATCCGGAAATATCGGCTGAGCGATGTACTGATGTCGAATACGTTTTCTTCGGGCAGTTCGCCGTGTCCCTCGATGAATGCCACGCGCGGAGCCTCGTTTTGCAACAGCCCGTGGATAGCCTCGGCGAAAGCGTATTCGAGGTTTTCGATACTGATATTCAGATTTTCCTCGCCCGACATTCCGCGGTTGTTTTGCAGCAACGACACGACTGTGCTGCGATTGCCGTAACGTATGCCTGCGTACGGATAGACGGTAGTCTGTGCGGTCTTGCCGTCTTTTTGTCGCTCGTGGATAATGATAGGGTTGAGTTGCGGGGGTATTTTCTCCGTTTCGGCATCGAATGTACGGCAATCCACTCGGGCATAGACGCCAAGTTCCTCCACCAGTTCCTCGGTAGCGGTTTTCAGGCGTCGGAAACCCGAGTTGAGATCCCCCGTGAGATAGAGCGTCACCTCAAGCGGTTGCTCCAGTGCCGAGAGCAGTTGCTTGGTGGGTTGGCTGAGGCTGTAGCGGTGGTCGTCGGTCATATCCCGGCGCACCACGCAGAAATGTACTGCCACATTGAGCAGTACAATTCCCAGGATTGCTATGAGCCAACCGAAACGCTTCATTCTTAATAATCGTACATTTTTATCCCAAGCCTATCCACCCGACATCCACCCGACATCCGCCTTACTTTTCAATGCACAATGCATCATACATAATGCGCAATGAATCTTAATAATCGTACATTTTTTGAAGGATGCCGACAGACGTTATTTCTTCAGTTGGTTGAAGACGTCCTCGTTGATGACCACCTTGTATTTTGCCTTGAGGGCTTTGAGCCATTCTTGTTCGAGATAGTCCTGGTAGTCGGTGGTAACTTTGCCGCGCTCATCGGTATATTCCTCTGGGGCTTTCAGCACTTTGCCTACGCAGAATACGTACGGGAACTCCTCCGAGGGGGTATATTCTGCCTTTTTGTCTTTGAAACCGTATTTGTCCACTGCGGGGTTCTGCCCTTGCTCCCACAGACCATGGTTGAACTTGATATACGTTACACTGTCGAGATTCAGGCGATGGTTGAGATAACTCTCCACCGAGTCTTTGTCGGAGTTTTTGATGATAGATTTCGCCGCTTTCATCGTGTTTTTGTCTTTGCAATAGACCACAAACCCTTTGTAACGGGGTGCGTCCCAAGTATAGTCTTTTTTGTGGGTGTTGAAGAAATTGGTCAAGCCGACGGTGTCTTTGCCTGCTTTGTCCCACACCTCGCGGAGCGATACCTCGAAGAGGAGAATACCGTCGTGGTACTCCTGTACAAGGTGGCGCAGGTCGTCATATTTGTCCTCAAGATGAGCATCGGCGTACGCACGCACCTCGGCATCGGTCAGACTGTCAGCGAGTTGGTACTCGGCACGGGTCTTGCGGATAAACGATTTGTCCGCCTCTTTGGCACGCTCGTCGCGTTTCACTTGCGTAAGGATCTGCTGGTACATACTGTCCAATGGTTGCACGCCGCGGCGGCCCTGCAGGTAGATGATATGCCAGCCGAAATCGCTCAGGAAAGGAAGGCTTATAGTACCGGGTTCCATACCGAAAGCCGTGTCCTCGAAAGGTTTGACCATCATACCTTTTCCGAACCAGCCGAGGTCGCCGCCGCGCATAGCCGAACCTTTGTCGTCTGACAGTGTACGTGCCTGTTCGGCAAAATTACCGGTATTCACCACTTGGGCGATAGAGTCGATGATGCCCTTCATCACGGAGCGGATTGAGTCGTTGCCGCGCGGCACCATCTTCATAATATGCGAAGCGTGTACTTCCTCGTGCGGTCGCTCCTCCTCAACGAGGACGATATGGAAACCATAGGGGCTGCGGAAGACCTCGCTCACTTCGCCAACAGGGGTGTTGTACACTACTTCTTCCAACGAATAGACATAGCGGAAGGGAGTGATCCAACCGAGTTCTCCGCCGGTTTCCTGTACGCTGGGGTCGGTTGATACTTCGCGTGCCACTTCGCTGAAGTCTTCGGGTTTCTGCTGTACCATACGGCGGCCTTTCTTGATAGCCTTGCCGGTGGTAACACGCAGACGTGCATCGTTGATTTTTGCCAATGCTTCCTCTACCTGTGCTTCTTCTGCGCCGGCGGGGCATTGGATAGCGATATGGGCGGCACGACGGTCTCGCGAGATATGGTCGTAACTGAGGCGGACAAGGCTGTCCAACGCCTCGTTGTCCTGCATATACTTGGGCGTTGCTTGTGCGCGATAGCCTGCCAACTCCTTTTTGAAAGCCGCTGTGGTGTCGATACCCTGCGCCTCGGCTTCCGCTACCTTCAGTTTGAAATTGACGAACAGATCCAAATACTCGTCCATAGTCTTGGGGTCGAGCGTTGCTTCCCGGTTGTTTTTCTCGTAGATGTACATAAACTCCGATGCCATTACGGGTTTGCCGTCGATGGTCATCAGCACTTGGTCTTCCGCATTGATGGTGATTGCCGCCATCAACGCTGCCACTGCAAAAATAGTCTTTTTCATATCGATAGATGTACTTATTATATTCTTTCGCCTGCTACGGCATACTATATCAAGCGTGCAAAGTTACGAATTTATTTTGTATTACACAAAAAAAAGCGTATCTTTGCCGAAAAATACAAGACCGAATATGTTACACTCCAAACTGACCGCCGAGCAGATTACACAAGCACATACGCTGATAAATTATGCCAACCGTATCGTTATCCTGACCCACCTGTCGCCCGATGGTGATGCGATGGGCAGCAGTCTGGGTATGCGCCATTACTTGGAGCAAATCGGCAAAACGGAAGTGCGTGTGATTGTGCCGAATGCTTTCCCGTCGTTTCTCAAATGGATGCCGGGGGCGAAAGAAGTGCTGCTTTATGATGCGCAGAAAGCGGAAGCAGATACCTGTTTGGAAAATGCGGAACTTGTCATTTGCTCCGATTTCAACGAGCCGAAGCGCATTGGTTCGCTTGGTGACAAGTTGGTATCACTTACCTGCCCGAAGATAATGATCGACCATCATTTGCACCCAGCCGATTTTGTAGATGTGGCGATGTCGTATCCTGACAGTGCATCGGCGTCGGAACTGGTGTACAGGTTTATCTATCAGTCGATGAATGCGGGCGAATGTGCCTTTCCGATAGAGCAACTGAATGTGGATGCCGCCACTTGTCTCTATACGGGTATGATGACCGATACGGGCAATTTTTCGTTCAACTCCAACCACCCTGAGATGTATGAGATAGTCGGGCAGATGGTGTCGCTCGGGGTGAACAAGGACGCGGTATATAATAATGTGTTCAACAACTACAGCGTTGACCGTATGCGGCTGATGGGTTACTGCCTGTATCAGAAAATGCGTATCTATCCGGAGTATCATACGGCACTTATCTACCTGAGCCGCAAGGAGTTGTACCGCTTCAATTTTCAGTCGGGCGATGCGGAAGGTATTGTGAATCTGCCACTACAGATAGGCGATGTATATTATTCGTGCTTTATGCGCGAGGATAAAGCCACGGCTTTTGAACGGGAGCAGCACGGGGGGGAGAAAACGAAAGTCAAGATTTCGCTCCGTTCGCAGGGGGACAGACCCGTAAATGTCTTTGCCAACGAGATTTTCAATGGCGGCGGGCATGCCAACGCCTCGGGCGGCGAGTACTACGGCGCACTACCCAAGGCTGTGGAGCGTTTTCTGCACAACTACGAGCATTATTTCAAAAAGGACTGATGATGGAGAATGGTTTGCTTTCCGCTCTACGTGAGCAAAAAGAGATGCAACTGCGCGGCAGTATCTACCACCGCACGCAGATTGATTTTACCTACAATTCCAATCATATCGAGGGCAGCAGGTTGACCAAAGAGCAGACCCGCTATATATTCGAAACCAATACGTTGGGAATCACCGGTGAGTGTACACGTGTGGATGATATTATCGAGACGGTAAACCATTTCCGGTGTATTGATTATGTGATAGACCACGCCACAGAACCGCTTTCGGAGACGCATATCAAGCAACTGCATTCGATTCTGAAAACCGGTACATCCGACAGTCGCAAAGCATGGTTTGCCGTGGGTGAATACAAGCGTTTGCCCAATGAGGTCGGAGGTGAAGAAACAACCGATCCCGCAGAGGTGTCCCCGCAGATGCAAGAACTGCTCAAGCAATTTAATGCGATTGTGTGCCCCGAGTTGGATGATATACTGGATTTCCACGTTCAATTCGAGCGGATTCATCCTTTTCAGGACGGGAACGGGCGTGTGGGACGGCTGTTGATGTTCTGGCAATGTCTGCAAACGGGCATTGTGCCGTTTGTTATTACTGAGGACTTGCGCCTATTCTATTATCGCGGTTTGCAAAATTGGGGGCAAACCAACGGTTTCCTGCGTGATACGTGTCTCACAGCCCAAGACAACTATATTGTCTTGTTGGATTATTTCAAGATCCAACATTAAATAGTTTGTTTGAGTCCGATTTTGGCAGGGTGATAAAACAACTTTCCCCCAAAAAATCATATATGACAATTGCCAAGCAATCCGATTAGGTTATGGAATAAGTATTTTCTCCGTCTTTCCGTTGTGCCGATATAGATAAATACCGCTTGGTAAATTCTCTATATTGTTGGCAACAATATGCCCTAACAAATCAAATACAATGGTTGTTTGGTCATCCTCAAAAGAAGATATGGCATGGGTTGGTGTAGGGAAATAGTGAAATTGAGCATCCAAGAATGCCAACCGCTCTACCAGCCAGTTGTGTATGTATGCTTGTTCGGACGGGATATTGATTTCTATGCCATTATGCTGGTTCCAAAGCCTGCTCTCTATGGTGTCCATACCGGTCTCTTGATACAATGTAAAGTATCTGGCGCACAGACTATCCAAATGCGCTATGCGAAATGAGGTTTGCCGAAGATTTGCCCAACGTTGTTCTAATGAATCGGAGAAAAAGGGATAACATTCATAGAGGCGTTTTATCAGATTGTTGCTGATGAGATAATCCGGCTTTTCGGGTTTCGAGTTATACATACGCCCCCACGAGTGATCGGTATCCCATAGGCTGATTGTGGCTTTTTTGCTTTTGGAGATATTGTAAAACGACCAATAGTTGTTTTTGCCGGCGTTATCACGTAGCGAAAGGAGTTCAACCAATAGGATATAGTTGGAATAGGTTGGTATATCAATATATTCGGCTATGCTGTCCGCAAATTGTGTTGCACTGCTGTGGCAGATAAACTGCAATAAATCCAATAGAGGTTGCCATGTAACGGGTTCCCCGTCCTCTGCATCGGGATACTGTATCTCCCAACCATCCCATTTATATTCAGAATTGGTGGGATATGGAGAGGGGATACTTGTAAAATTAACAGAATTGCTCCACGAAGTGGTCTTGTATAAAACGCCTCGTATTCCGTTCTTATTACTGTATTTCTTTAGTTTCAGTTGTTTGCGGTCTATTCTTTCTTGCAGGCAATAGATGCCCATTTCAGCACTGTCCAAACAGACGGAAACCATTTGCCCGTTGTAGGTGTTTTGTGCTTCCGGCTCTTCGTCCGCATACCAAAGCGGTGGTGCAATCTCTTTCCAGAGATCCATAGTAACCCTGTTGCGCATACGGGCTTTATCTGTTGCCATTGCATCTAAAATCCAATAATTATCTTTGCGCATTCCTAAGAAAGAGAAGTCTTGTTCCCCCCCTATTTCTGAAAATAGTTTAATAGCAAATGATGGCTTATCGTATCTCAATGACGTGGCACCCCTACGCCGTATCTGAATAGGAAACTGCATTGTATCGCCATCTACAAACATCAAGTGTCCTGTTGTCCAAGTAGTTGTCAGTACGGAATCTTTGCGGATAATCACTTTGGGCATATTTTTCCCCGTGGCATTTAGTCCGAATAATGTAAGCAGCAGAATTGAAATGAACAGGTGTTTCATTGTTTTCATTACAGAATATAAAAGAAATGATTAGACTGCAAAATTAGTAAAAAAATTATGACATAGACAACCTTAATCGGAGAAAAAACGACCTTTGCGTATATCAAAAAAAAAGCGTATCTTTGCAAGCGTTTTGAGAAACGCATAAGTCTCTATTTGAACATACAGATAATTGCTTAAAAACACAATATCATGGCACTTCCATTTATGTCAGCCGAAGAGGCTGCGCTTCTTGTTCCTAACGGTGCGGTAGTAGGTATGGGCGGATTTACACCCGCAGGCGCACCGAAAGATGTTCCTACCGCTATTGCGCACCGTGCAGAAGCCTTCCATGTAGAAGGCAAACCCTATAAGATAGGTGTCTATACCGGTGCCTCCACAGGCGACAGTTGCGACGGCGCATTGGCTCGCGCACACGCTATCGATTTCCGTACGCCCTATCAGGGCAACAAAGACCTGCGTGCCGAGTTGAACGCACAGGGCGCACACTATTTCGATATGCACCTGAGCGAACTGGCACAGGATCTGCGCTACGGTTTTATGAAGCGTCCGGATTTCGCTATCATCGAGGCGTGCTACGTGGACGAAGAGGGCGTGATCGTACCGACAGCCGGTGTGGGTAATATGCTTACATTCTGCGAGTTGGCACCGAAGATAATCGTAGAACTCAACGAGGCGATGCCTGCTACGATGCGCGGTCTGCACGATTTGTATGAGCCGCTTGACCCGCCCCAACGCCGCGAGATACCTGTTTACAAGCCGTCAGACCGCATCGGAAAAGACCATATCCGGGTGGACCCGAAGAAGATTGTGGCAGTAGTGAAGACCAATCGTCCCAACGAGGTGGGCAAGTTCTCACCCTTGGATGAGACCACGGCAAAGATCGGTGCCAACGTGGCATTGTTCCTCGAGCAGGAGATGAAGGCAGGGCGTATCCCGTCGTCGTTCCTGCCTATCCAGTCGGGCGTGGGCAATATCGCCAATGCCGTGCTGGGTGCATTGGGCGAGAACAAGCATATCCCGCCGTTTGAGATGTACACCGAGGTGATACAGGACTCGGTGGTAGGCTTGATGAAAGAGGGACGTGTGAAGTTCGCCAGCGGCTGCTCGCTGACTATCGGTGCGGACAAGTTGCAAGACATCATTGACCATATCGATTTCTTCCGCGACAAGATTGTGCTTCGTCCGCAGGAGATAAGCAACAACCCCGAGGTGGCACGCCGCCTGGGTCTGATCACCATCAATACGGCATTGGAGGCTGACATCTACGGCAATATCAACTCGACGCACGTGTGCGGCACGAAGATGATGAATGGTATCGGCGGCAGCGGGGACTTCACCCGCAATGCATACATTAGTATCTACACCACACCTTCGACAGCCAAGGGCGGTTGTATCTCGGCTTTTGTGCCGATGGTCAGCCATCTCGACCACAGCGAGCATAGCGTGAAAGTGATTATTACGGAGCACGGTATCGCCGACTTGCGCGGCAAGAGCCCTATCCAACGTGCGCATGAGATTATCAACAACTGCGTTGACCCGCAATATCGTCCGATGCTCAACGAGTATCTCGCTATGTCAAAGACGGCACACACGCCGCATACGCTTAGTTGCGCACTGGCTATGCACGAGGAGTTCCTCAAGAGCGGCGACATGCGAAATACCAAGTGGGAAAACTACCTGCGCTGATTCTGTAAATACATTATAATACAAAAGGTCGCCCGACATAGTGTTGAGCGACCTTTTGTATATCGGATAATGTTCTGTTTTGCCTGTACTCGGTTTTGTTATAGGATGCGCTTAGGATGCGCTTAGGATAGATATAGATTGGTATTGCCTGTCTTGGAAAAATACAACATTTCTACCGGTCGCTTTGCAGTTGCTCCAACAGCCCCTTGCACCCCTCATAGATGTCCTGATAGGCGGTCTCGAAATCACCCGTGTACCACGGGTCGGCTACATCGCGGTTGAGCAAGCGTCGTATCTTCGGTTGCGGCAGGGCGGCATCTTGGTCAACTAAATTGCCGCCTAATACGCGCCGCAGGTTGCGGATATTGTAGGTTTCCATACAGAGGATGAGGTCGAACCGGTCGTAATCGTTGCAGGTGATCTGCCGGGCGGAATGGGGGAGAACCGGTATCCCATGGCTCTGCAGGCAGCGGCGGGCAGGGGGGTAGATACCGTTGCCGATCTCCTCGGTGGAGGTGGCGCAGGAGTCAATCTCCAGCAGGTGCGACACGCCTGCTTCGTCGGCAAGGTGCCGCATAATCATTTCCGCCATCACACTGCGGCAGATATTACCGTGGCAAACAAAAAGTATTCGTTCCAATTAACAAGTAATAATTAACAATTAATATGCAGAGATACAAAAAGTGTGAGAACCCGTTGTCCCACACTTTCTATTATTCTATCCTTCTATATCAGAGTGCATTTTGCAGGCGGTATAGGTCGGCACGCTCGATACGTTCCTTGGCATAGTCGCGCGTAACCTCAAAGGTGCTTTTGCTCTTTTTGCCTTTCTGCTGCGAGGGCAGGTCGTACATCACGTCCATCATCACGGTCTCCATCAGTCCGCGCAGACCGCGTGCGCCGAGGCGGTATTCGAGTGCCTTGTCCACAATATAATCCAGCATATCGGGTGCGAAAGTCAGTTGTACGCCGTCCATTGCCAGCAGTTTCTGATACTGCTTGGTGAGCGCATTCTTCGGTTCGGTGAGGATATTGCGCAGGGCGGTCTTGTCCAACGGCTTGAGATAGGTCAGGATAGGCAGACGACCGATAATCTCGGGTATCAGTCCGAATGACTTGAGGTCTTGCGGGGCAATGTACTGCAAGAGGTCGTTCTTGTCAATGGCGCGGGCTTTCTGCTGTGCGTCAAAGCCGACCACCTGCGTGTTCATACGCTGTGCAATCTTCCGCTCGATGCCGTCGAATGCGCCGCCGCAGATAAAGAGGATATTGCGCGTGTCCACGTGGATAAACTCCTGCTCGGGGTGCTTTCGCCCGCCTTGGGGCGGTACATTTACCACAGAGCCTTCCAGCAGTTTGAGCAATCCTTGTTGTACTCCCTCGCCCGACACATCGCGCGTGATACTCGGGTTCTCGCTCTTGCGGGCAATCTTGTCGATTTCATCGATAAAGACGATACCCCGCTCGGCTTTCTTCAGGTCGTAGTCGGCGTCCTGCAGCAGGCGCACTAAGAGCGATTCCACATCTTCCCCCACGTAACCCGCTTCGGTCAGCGCGGTGGCATCGACAATGGCAAACGGCACTTTCAGCAGTTTGGCAATCGTGCGGGCGAGCAGGGTCTTTCCCGTACCCGTCGAGCCGACCAGCAGTATGTTGCTTTTCTCTATCTCCACACCGTTGTCCTCGCGGGGCTGGAGGATACGTTTGTAGTGGTTGTAAACCGCCACGGAGAGGTATTTCTTCGCCTCGTCCTGCCCGATAACGTATTCGTCAAGAAACGCTTTTATCTCTGCGGGTTTGGGCAACTGTGCCAAATCCAGTCCTTCGATGGGTGCCGAAGACTGCGGTGCAATACCCATCTGCATAATCAGTTTGTGTCCTGCTTCGATACAATCCGGGCAGATCAGACTCCCGTCCTCGCCGCGGAACATATTGTGCATTTCGCGTCCGCAGAAACTGCAGACATCTTTCGTTGTTTTCTTTGCCATTTCTGCTTATTTCGCCTCCGTTTTGGCACCTTTGCGGGTGTGGATTGTGTCGATCATACCATAGTCGAGTGCCTCTTGGGCGGTCATCCAGTAGTCGCGGTCAGCGTCTCGGCGAATCTTGGCTATCGTCTGTCCCGAGTGGTCGGAGATGATCTGATAGAGTTCTTCTTTCAGTTTGAGTATCTCTTTGGCGGTGATTTCGATGTCCGAAGCCTGCCCCTGGATACCGCCGAGCGGCTGGTGAATCATCACACGCGAGTGGGGCAGGGCGGCACGCATACCCTTCTCGCCTGCTACGAGCAGTACGGCACCCATTGATGCTGCCATACCCGTACAGATAGTAGCCACCTTGCTGGCAACGAACTGCATCGTGTCGTAGATACCCAGTCCAGCATAGACCGACCCGCCCGGGGTGTTGAGGTAGATATGTATATCGCGCTCCGAATCCACCGAGTCCAGATACAGCAACTGGGCTTGTATCACATTGGCGGTATAGTCGTTCACCTCCGTTCCGAGGAAGATGATACGGTCCATCATCAGACGCGAGAAAACGTCCATCTGGGTTACGTTCAACTGTCGTTCCTCAAGAATCGACGGGGATATATATGCTTCTGCGCGGACAGCACTTTGGCTCATTACGTTCTCTACATGCATGGAATTCAGTCCCTGCGAAGTGGCAAATTTGAGAAAATCATTCATAGTGTTTTATATCTGTTGTTTATATCTGTTATTCAATTTATAGTGCAAAGATACGATTTCTTTTTGGACTACGCAAATGCAATTAAGAATTAACAATTAACAATTAACATACATAGCGGGGTGCAGGAGTGTTTCTTATATATAGAAAGGTGGATATAAGGAGGATAGGATGTTTGTGCATAAAAAAGAGACTGCCTGACAAGTGTAGGCAGTCTCTTTTATTTTGAAGAATAGGCTTTCTTTATGGCTTGTCAGACAGCCATGGAAAATTTTATCATTCTATCATCAGAACCCGCTATAGACCACTTTCATCGTCATCGGTTTTTCTGCGTTTTGTGCGCTGCGCACTTGGGTGGCGGAGAGGGTCTGTGCTTGTTTGACGGCTGTGATGGTAGAGGAACTCGAACTGCCGGACGATGTCTCCACGCTCACTGGCACGAGCAGCATCTGCAGCGTGTCGGGGTTCTCCGTCTGGCGCAACTGTTTGGTGAGCAGCGTGGACATATCGTAGGTGTAGTAATAAACAGTGTTTCCCTCGCTGTCCACGCCCGAAGTCAGCGCACCCAGTATCGCCACCGTGTCGGACGGCAGTTCTTTTTCGCGGAAAAAGCGTTCCATACTATTTTCCTTGATGAGCAGCATATAGGAGGCGGGTTGCAGCCAGTCTGCGGGGGTTATCTCGGATGATGATCCGCTGAATACGTTGAGCACTTCCACACGCAGTTCCGCCAGATTGACATACTCGCGTTTCTGCTGTCCGTTATAGACCAGATTGGCGGAGATAACGTCCTTCATTTGCTTCATCGGGAAACTCATACGCGTGTACAAGCCTGCGGGTGCGACAATATAGTTGTAGATATTGCTGTCCTTTTGCAATTCCTCGATCACCTCTTTGCGGTTGAGATAATCAAATCGGTTGAGTTGGCGCACTTCGGAGTTGGCATAAAAGCCCTTGACGTCGCTCACCGTGGTATCTCTGCCCAGTTTCTCATACGAGAAATGGTAATAGACCCCCATACTGATGTCCGACAGGTTGAGGATGGTACTGCTGCCGAAAGTGGAGGTGATATACAGCCCTTTGAAGAAGCGGTTGAACTCGTCCTGGTCGGGATATTGGCGCATTTGGGCGAAACGTCGCATAAAACCGTCTTTCAGCCGGCAGCGCACCATAGGCGCGTAGGTGCCGGTAGAGGAATTGTACACCGAGTCCACCATCTCTTTTGCCACCACCAAACGGTCGTTGTAGAGCAGCAGGGTGGAATCCTCCAAACTGCAATAGTCCGATATGTCCAGGTCGGTATGGTACGGCTTGGCTGGGGTATATTCCAACTCTTTGCGGTCGATCTCATACACACTCACCGACATGGGGGAGTAGTCATCGCCCTCCCACGAGCGGTAGTAGAAGAACAGACATACGGAGTCAATCACTGCATTGTCCGGGTACTGATACCCTACCGGGCAAGCCAACTGGGTCAGCACGTCTGCACGCAGGATACCGTACTTTGTCTCTATCTCGCCCAGCAGGAACGAGTCCGGCGAAGAAATGATGTGCTGACATTCCATTATCCCCGATTTCAACGAGAAAGTATCGGCTTTCACCACGATAGCATCACCCTCGTCCAATACGCCGCTACCCGCATCGGCAATATCCCCTTTGCAGCCGGAGAGCAGGCACGCCAACCCGCAACAACACAATATACCAAACAGACGTTTCGTCATAAATCAAAGCAAACTGTTATAAAAGTCCAAATAAGCCGTATTGGGTGTATCTTCTTTGTAGGGCATAATCGGCTTGCGGCTGGTCTCGACATAGTTCATCAGCCGTTGGTTCACATTCGGGCGGGTGAATACCACTGCATCCGAATAGTCCACCGCCAAGCGCATCAGTTCCTCATAGCCCACGGGGAAACCTGCAATACTGCGTACATCGTTGGGCGATACACCGTCAATCAGCAGTTTCTTAGCAAACTTTGTGCCAAACGGCGTCTTGTATTCGTCGTCGTTGATAGCCAGCACTATTTTCGAGTCCTTGAAGAACGGTTCGTCGCCGTATGCTTTCTTCAGGTACAGCGGAGCCAGCGCCGACATCCAGCCCGAACACTGGATGATATTGGGTGTCCAGCGCAGTTTCTTCACGGTCTCGATCACCCCGCGGGCATAGAAGATACAACGCTCGTCGTTGTCGGGGTATTCCACGCCATGGGCATCTGCCACGCCTTTGCGGCGGTGGAACAGGTCGTCGTTGTCGATAAAGTATATCTGTATGCGTGCCGACTGGATACTGGCTACTTTGATTAGCAGCGGGTGGTCGGTGTCCTCGATGATGAGGTTCATACCCGACAGGCGGATTACCTCGTGCAACTGGTTTCTGCGCTCATTGATCTCGCCGAACTTGGGCATAAAGGTGCGGGTCTCGTATCCGTTGGCCTGGAACAACTCGGGCAACTGGCGGTTCAGCATACGGATCGGGGTCTCTTCTGCCAAATAGGGGTATATCTCTTGGGAGATAAACAGAATACGGTTCGGCTCTTTCATAAGCGTAAAATTTTGGGTTAATGTATGGTATCGTACTGCAAAGGTACAAAAAAAAAATGATATTTGCGCAATTTTATTGTGTTTTTTCTTTTTTATACATAATTTTTTGTAACTTTGCGGGCTTTTTTGAATAAAAAACCACTATCCGATATGCAAATTATCACTACCAGACAAGAACTCCGCAAGCAGGTGGAGGCTTGTAAGCGTCAGAGCAAAACCATCGGTCTTGTGCCTACTATGGGTGCGTTGCACCAAGGGCACGCCTCGCTTGTACGCCGTGCCGTCAGCGAAAATGACGTGTGCTTTGTCAGCGTGTTTGTCAATCCCACGCAATTCAACAACAAAGAGGACCTGGCGAAATATCCCCGCAATATCCAACGTGATGCCGAACTGCTCTCTGAGATAGGGGTGCATTTCATCTTTGCGCCTGCGCCCGAAGAGATGTACTCTGCAGACGAGATGAACACCACTTTCGAGTTCGATTTTGCAGGACTGGACCAAGTGATGGAGGGCAAGATGCGTCCTGGACATTTCAATGGTGTCGTGCAGGTGGTCAGCCGCCTGTTCTATCTGGTAGAGCCCGACCGTGCGTATTTCGGCGAAAAAGACTACCAGCAGTTGGCTATCATCCACTATATGGCGGAGCGCTCGCCTATGGCGGGTACATTCGGCAATCTGAAGATTATCGGCTGCCCTATCGTGCGTGAGGCATTGGGGCTGGCGTTGAGCAGCCGCAACGAGCGGTTGAGCGGGCAGGAGAAGCAGACCGCACTCGGTATCTCGAAGACGCTGTTCGCCAGTCTCGAATGGGCGAAAACGATGTCCGTACAGGAAGTGGAGCAGAAAGTGATCGATACCATCAATGCTATTGACGGACTGGAAGTGGAATACTATTCGATTGTCGATCAGTCCACTTTGCAGCCTACTGACACTTTCGACCACGCTATCGGCTGTGTAACGGTCTATTGCGGTCCCGTGCGCCTGATTGACAATATCAAGTACTAGATAAGGTGTTTCCCCGGAGTTGCCGCCACCCTCCCGCAGGGGATGCGGACGCCTCGTCCGCGGGCAGTTTTGCACCAATCTCCCTGGTAAATACCCTTTTGTATTCTCGTCTGCCGTTTCGGTAAATGTTATTTTTCTGTGAATTTTTATGTTTTATTTGCAAGTATCAGATATTAGTCGTAATTTTGCACACGATGATAAGAGACACCATGAGCCACGAGCAGCAAATACAACTCTTTGAAGACCGCAAAGTCCGCACCGTATGGGACTCCGAGCGGGAGAAATGGTATTTCTCCATTGTGGATGTTATCCAAGTGCTGCCCGATAGTGCCAATCCGCAAGTGTATTGGCGCGTACTAAAAAAACGCCTTACGGCAGAGGGAAATGAAACCGTTACAAATTGTAACGCTTTCAAATTGCAAGCCGCTGACGGCAAAATGCGACTGACCGATGTCGCAGACACTGAGCAACTTTTCCGCCTTATCCAATCTGTCCCCTCCCCCAAAGCAGAGCCGTTCAAACAATGGATGGCGCAGGTGGCAGCCGAGCAGTAAGGTGTTGATTGATAAAAAGGTGGCTTGACTTAGATATTACATCTAATAGAAGGAAATTAATGGTAAATTATACGGATAATTATATGTTGATATATTCACTATCTCCCGCCTGCCGGCGAACCGGCACGACTCAACCCCACCAATGAATGATACAAATCATTATATAAAACAAACAATCAACCTATTAAACAAAATTCATTATGAAAAGATTATCTATCTTTTTCGCCGCGCTGATGGCATGCACACTGTCATTCGCGCAAACAGATTACTCTAAGACCTACACGAGTAATGTAACTATTGCTGCAGGAGACAATGCTTCTGAGGCTAAGGTCGTAATTGGAGGAACTGAGTACGATGCTATGAAAGCCGGTACATCAAAGAATGCCGGTAGTGTCAAAATTACCGTTCCTGCCAACATGACCAATCTGCACATCCACGCTATTGCATGGAAGGGGCAAACAGGTGAAATAACCATTAAAGGTGCAACCTGCACGCCCGCTACATTGACATTGGCTGCCAATGATGGTATTTCGAACAGTACTCCTTTCACTATCTCCGGAGATATGTCGGAGGACTACTATTTCAACGTGGCTTTGAAGGATGTTAAGGCAGAAACCACATTGACGCTGTCTTGCCCGAAACGCTTTGTTATCTTTGGTGTAAACGCTGTGGCTGCTCAGGCTGTTGAGGCTACCGCCATTGCTTTGGACAAACAGACACTGGAGTTGGAGCAGTATCGTACAGAAGAGTTGAATGCAACGCTTACCCCTGCTGACGCTACAACGATTGTAGAATGGACATCGTCCGACGAGAAGGTTGCTACCGTAGGCAGCAATGGCGTCGTTTCCGCTGTTGGTGTAGGTACAGCTACTATCACCGCTACTGCAGGCTCTGTATCCGCTACTTGCGATGTGACCGTAATAACCGCTACCGCCCTGACATGTGCAGAGGTTGTTGAGTTGGCAAAAGACTTGAATAGTGGTGATATTCTTGCAGGTGGCAAACGTGTTGTTCGCGGCTATGTAACAGAGTACTACAAAGTTCCGGCTGACGATATGGAAAAATATGGAAACTACTCTGTATATATGGCAGACACAAAGGATGGCGGGAAAATATTTGAGGCTTTCCAAGTAAAACCTGTTGACGGCAAGACTGTTGTCGCAATTGGCGACTATGTAGAGGTAATAGGTGAGATTACCAAATACAATACTACCATTGAGACCGTAGGCAAGGGTGCCGCTACAATCAAGAAGATTGAGAATACGGGAACCGCTCTTGACAATAACACGGTTGACGGCGTAGTGGTTGAGAAAGTTATCCGCGACGGACAGGTCCTCATCATCCGTGACGGCAAGATATACAATGCCCAAGGCGCAAAACTATAAATCAATGCGTAATTAGTGCATAGCATAAACGAAAACCTCCTGCTCCCAATCGGGCAGGAGGTTTTTTATAAATAACAGGTTAATCAGAATCGGTGTAGTTGTCCGAGAATAGATACTTAACGTGAGTTCGGTATAACGAAAGAAACTTTGTCGGTCAACAACTGACAACAACTACTAAACAACAGATAAATGCTAAGTTTTGTGGTTGCTTGTCATTTTGTATATACGAAGACTGCATAAAAAGTGAATATAGTGCATAAAAAGGCGGCTTAAAAGCATAATAAAAACATTTTCTTTCTACGTCCTTTCTACGTCTTTTCTACGTAACTGCTATACGGGGGTATAGGTTTTGTATAAACTGTATATTTTCTGCATACAGGGTTTTGTACGCCTTGTATATTACAAGTATCAATTACGGCAACGGGAAAGGAGGCATTCTTGTCCTTGGCATCCCTGTTTCGGGTACCTCTCTGCGGACTGAAAAGCAGGGCGGGTTTGCGTATCTCATATATTTTGTGTAACTTTGTGCGATTTTGTATATAATGTTCGGACTGATTTCTATATTATTATCCGTTTCGCTGCTGACGGAGCACCCGATTACGGGCAAGGCGAATATGAGCGTGCTGGTGGAGAATATGACCACCGGGGCGGTGATAGACGAGTACCGCTCCGACCACGTGGTGCCGCCCGCATCGGTGATGAAACTGCTGACCACGGGTGCGGCTCTCGTAACCCTCGGGGCGGATTTCCGTTTCACGACCACCCTTGAATATACGGGCAGGATAGAGAACGGTGTGTTGTACGGCGACCTCTATATCCGTGGCGAGGGCGACCCGTCGTTGGGCGACAAACGGCAGTCGTTCCTGCCCCGCTGGGTGCGGGCGATACAGGCGGCAGGTATACGGCGCATAGAGGGCGGTATCATCGCCGATATGAGTGCGTTCGACGGCGAGGCAACCAACCCCGCATGGCTCTGCGAAGATGCGGGCAACTACTATGCACCCGGTATCTTTGGTATCAACTATATGGCGAATACGATGAATATCGTACTCAAAAGCGGGGCGGTAGGGACGATAGCGGAGGTTACACGCACCGAACCTATGTATCCGAACCTGCAGTTTATCAACCATATACGCTGTACGCAGATTACCTACGACGGGGCGTTTGTGAGCGGACTGCCGTTCAGCAACGAGCGGTACCTGACGGGCTGTATCCCGAGCAACTTGGGGGTATTCGGCGTCAAAGGCGACATTCCGAACCCCGGACTGCTGCTGGCGCAGCACTTGCAGCAGCAACTGTTGCAGGCGGGGATAGCGGTGAAGATGCCTGCCCACTATATGGCGGACTACAACCCGCTACTGCCGCTGCGGAAGGTGATATATGAGCATAAGTCGGCACCGCTGGGCGAGTTGATAGCGGAGACCAATATCCACAGCAACAACCTCTACGCCGAGGCGATATTCCGCTATCTCGGTTTGCAGTACGCTACGCCGAGTACGATACACAACTCGTGCGATTTTGTGCGTGAGTTCTGGCGCAGGCGGGGCGTGGACATAAGCAATGCGCTGATTAAGGACGGTTGCGGGCTGGCACCGCAGGATGCCGTCAGTGCCGCCACGTTTGTGCAACTGCTGCGTTATATGGCGCAGAGCAAGAACGCCGCTGTATGGTTCCGGTCGCTGCCCGTGAGCGGGCAGACGGGAACGCTCAAGAGTCTCTGCCGCGGGACGGTATTGGAGGGGCGTATCCACGCCAAGAGCGGCACCATCGCGGGGACGAAGAACTTTGCGGGCTACATAGATATGCCCGGCGGGGACAAATGGGTGTTTGCTATCCTTATCAATAGCGCACCCGGCAAGGCACGCAACATACAGACCGTAATCGAAAAATATCTGCTCGATGTATATCAGGCAAACCAATAGTACTTCTACGTTGCTGCGGGAGCAGTACTCGGACGACCTGCCCAACCTCTACACCATACGGACAGACTACCAGTCGGCAGGGCGCGGGCAGGCGGGCAACGGTTGGGAAAGCGAGGACGGAAAGAACCTGCTTTTCTCCACGCTGCTGCGCTGCGAGGTGCCGGCAACAGAGCAGTTCCGGCTGACGATGGCGGTTTCGGCGGCGATGATAGAGATGCTGGCATCTCACTTGCCTGCGGAAGGCTCTCTGACCATCAAATGGCCGAATGATATATACTACGGCGACAAGAAACTGGCGGGTATATTGGTGGAGAATACGCTGGTTGGCAGCCGTGTGGCGTACTCGATAGTGGGGATAGGGCTGAATGTGAACCAGCGGGTGTTCCATTCCCTTGCGCCGAACCCCATTTCGATGCAGCAGATAACGGGCAAGGAATATGCTGCGGCTACCCTGTTGGACGAGTATCTTGCCGCTTTGCCACGCTGGTTGGATATGCCCGCGGAGTTGCTGCAGGAGGCGTATATGTCCCGCCTGTACCGCCGCACGGGGCTGCACCCGTATATAGAGCGGGAGGTGAGCCTGGTGCCTACCGCCATTGCGCAAAACGCTGACGGGGCTTTCCTCGCCGAGATACAGGGCATCACCCCGCAGGGCGAGTTGGTGCTGCGCAAGGAGAACGGAGAGACCAAGGCGTACCACTTCAAACAGATACGGTTTGTGATAGTATAATGTTTTGGGGTTCCTATGCCGCAAGCGGCAAGAGAAATATCCGCGAACTGGCAGCGTCGGACGACCTGTTCGGCACGGCGGGCAGTCTGGCACGTATCCGCCAATGGCAGAATATGATACGCCCCTATGTGGACAACGATACGGGTGAGGATACGCATATCGGGGACAAGCCCGCTTCGTGGAGCAACTATCCGAAATACCGCCTGTTTGCCGGCGGTATAGGAGACGGGCAGGAGGGTGAAACCAACTTTTTTGAAACAAAAATTAACTCTATATATTGGAAATAGTATGAAATCCATTATCATTACCGGTGGTGCTGGCTTTATCGGCAGCCACGTAGTACGATTGTTTGTGAACAAGTACCCCGACTACCGCATTATCAATGTGGACAAACTGACCTATGCGGGCAACTTGGCAAACCTGAAAGACATCGAAGACAAGCCGAATTACCGTTTTGTGAAAGCCGACATCTGCGATTTCGACACGATCTATGCCCTTATGCAGGAGGAGCACGTTACGGGTGTGATTCACCTTGCCGCCGAGAGCCATGTCGATCGCTCGATCAAAGACCCGTTCACGTTTGCCAAGACCAACGTACTCGGTACGCTGTCGATGTTGCAGGCGGCGAAACTCTACTGGGAGTCGCTGCCCGAGAAATATGAGGGCAAACGCTTCTACCATATCTCGACCGACGAGGTATATGGGGCACTCGCATTGACCCACCCTGAGGGGCTGCCCTCGCCGTTCTCCACGGTTGCCTCGTCTGCTACGCACCATTTCGCATACGGCGAGGAGTTTTTTACGGAGACCACCAAGTACAACCCGCACAGCCCTTATTCGGCGTCGAAAGCGTCGTCCGACCACTTTGTGCGGGCGTTCCACGACACGTATGGTATGCCGACTATTGTAACCAACTGCTCGAACAACTATGGTCCGTACCAGTTCCCGGAAAAACTTATTCCGCTCTTTATCAACAATATACGCCACCGCAAGCCGCTGCCTGTCTATGGAAAAGGGGAGAACGTGCGCGACTGGCTCTATGTGGAAGACCACGCACGGGCGATTGACCTGATTTTCCACCGGGGAAAGATAGCCGATACCTACAACATCGGCGGTTTCAACGAGTGGAAGAACATTGATATAGTCAAAGTGCTGATCAATACCGTTGATCGCCTGCTCGGGCGCAAAGAGGGCGAGGATATGGATCTGATTACCTACGTAACCGACCGCGCCGGGCACGACCTGCGTTATGCCATCGACTCGCGCAAGTTGCAGCGCGAACTCGGTTGGGAACCTTCGTTGCAGTTTGAGGAGGGCATCGAGAAGACCGTCCGTTGGTATCTCGACCACCAGGACTGGATGGACAATATCACCTCCGGCGAGTACGAAAAATACTACGAATCAATGTACGCCAACCGTTAAACGGACAATGTATAAACAAGAAACCAGGCTGCATAACCGAAAGGTTAGCAGCCTGGTTGGTCTATTGTCCACTATTCGTTTTAGATTGGATTTTCGACAACTTGAGTTATTTTGAAAGTTAATACTCTACATTGTGTCCGTGATAAATATCCCATACATAAAAGGCTCTATCTGCATTTTCAAATGCGATATTATGCTTATTTGCAAGTTCTCGTAGAGTTTCTAAATACTTAAAGTACTTATCAATTTCATTATCTATATTTTCGCTATGATGTAACGTTGTATCTGCTTCTTCTCTATATTCTTGTACCACTCTCCAAACTCGTTGGTCTATAATCTGGAATAATTTAGGATTGCGAAATCTCAAATATGTACTTGCCATTGGGAGGCGCACTCCTTTGGTATTTAATAATTCTTTTAGTACTTCGTTTATATTTTGTTTTTTTGCATTAAAGTCTTCATATGTTATTGTTGCCAACTCGTTAAATTTTTGCATAAAGACACTATCTGTTGTTATATTTGGAAACCTATTAACTTTCCATAACGTAATCTTATAAATATCATATAGTGTAAAAACATAATTTTCATCCAAAGAATCTAATTCTTTTGTTAAGTTCATTTCATAATCATAAGTCAATCTTATACCATCTATATAGTAAACAAAACTATCCTGATTATGTGATTGTTCTATAACATCCATTATATTTTTTAATTCTGCATCGCTCAGTTTTGTCCTTACGATTGAGTTAATGAGTTTGAGTTTATTCATAGTTTGATGATTTTTCTATTGTGTTATTCATTTCTTCTTGTGCTTTATCAAAAGGAATAGTATCATCCGAAATGCCTTGTTGGCGATTGTGCACACGTACTGCATTATCATATTGCTGACGTAGGTCTCTTATCTCATTATCTATTTTTGTTACTTTTCTTGCAGGGAAATACATCAGCAAAAAGAATATGATCATCAAAGGGATTGTTATAAACCCGAACATAGAACTAAACCACCCTTTGCAAATAAAGAGAATAATAAGTCCCAATAATATAAAAGCCAAGAAACCGAAAATTTCTGCCAATAACTCCGGTGTTGCCTGGCGATACTCTTTCTCTGCCTCTAAAGATTCTATACTCCAAACGGGTGCAACACGTACATCTTTGATTTTAGCAGTTTTATCACCATAGAAAGCGTCAAAGTGCAGGCATAAGTTCATACCCTTTCCATAGGTAGGATTCTCAATATTGAATGACTGTGCAATCCGTTTGCCAGCCGAATACGGCACAACCACATCGCCATCGTGTCGAAGTGTTCGCTCACCGACATACGTAACTGGTGTGCCATAATATCGTCCATCTTCTACCTCCAAGTAAGGAGTTATTACGAGTTTCCCGTCTTTCGGCATCGCTTTGGGCTCAAAGGTGCCGGAAACCTCTCCGTACAAATAGTCCTCCAAAACAAACATCGGATTAGGGGCAATCGTTAGTTCTTTTGGTTTGGCTGGAACTCGAACTGTATGGAATATAGCCATAGATCCAACCACAATAAGTGCAATAATGGTACTTGCAGCAATGCCTATCAATGCATATTTGGAGTATGTTCGCACCAATTCGCGCATTCGTTCCGTTTGTTTCTCTTTGTACTCTTGTCGGGCTTGTTTGATAACCTCTTCTATCTTCTTGGTATCTAATTTGGCAGATGTCCCCAATTCGGCTACATATTGTTTCTGCTGTTTGCTCAGTTTACCCGTAGTGGCTATGGCTTGGCGTACATAAGGCAACAGACATTCTTTCCTGTTTAAGTCAATCATTTCGTTAAATGCACTTTGTGTTAGTTTGGCAGATTGTGCATATTTCCAAAGTTCATCATATTCCTCATTGGTGATTTGAAAATCACGGGTAGCCTCTTTGATTTTCTTTTTGAGCAGTTTAGACGCACTTTCTCGCATCATTGTCTGTAATTCGCTTTCTTTGATACCTCCCTTTTGTGCAATACCCCAAAGTATTGCATATTCCTCATCGCTTATAATGCCATCATTTAGCATATTCTCAATTTGAAAAGTGAGTTCAATTTTGGCATTTGCTTTTGCCTTAAGTCCGAATAAGTCCATAGGGTAATGAATGTTTGTTATTTTCTATTGTGCAAAGGTACAACCTTTGCTGTCTATTCGCATTGTTTTAGTGATATATAAGAAAGCGCAGACCTCGTGTTGCTTACTCGCAATCAGAGGTCCTCGCATTACCTTTTTTACTCAAATAAACAACAGGAAACCTACGCTGATATGACGAAACACTACACTCCAAGATAATGGAGCGTAGTGCGACGTAACGTCACACCCATAGGCATCTACTGCTACTTTGTACTTGAGTAAGAATCTGAAAGTTGCGAAGTTTCTGATTACAAGTGCCAAAGCGTCAATAAACGCTATTCGATATGTCGAATCCTCTGCAGTACAAGGACATATCCCCTCCGGCGTAGATTCGATTGCAAAGATACGGCAATTATTGTAAATATGCAAGGAATTGTATAAAAATGTTGTAACATAAGACAGCCCCATATATATGGTGGTGCATATATACGGGTGAATAGAGACGTGTCTAAATGGCTGATTGGGTGTGGGCTGACCGGTTACCGGCGGGTGATGAGAGAGGCGGCGGTTTGGGCGGCGGGGGCGGTGTCGAGGATGGATTGGACTTGGGAGTAGCCGCGGAGCATCTCAGTGCGATAGGCGGTATCAGTCAGGAGACGGTAGAGTTCGGTTTCCACATTCTTTTCCGTGAAACGGGAGGCAATCAGTTCTTCAATGACTTGCTGCCGTCCTTTGCCTGTACATTGTGCATTGTGCACTGTGCATTGTGCATTATCCATTAGGATATTCACAAGGGTAAAATGCGGAATACGGAATACAATCGGGCGGAGCAGCCACTCGAGCCAACGGCTGCAGGCGATGTAATAGACGGCTGTTTGCGGGCAGCGGAGCAGGGCGGTTTCGAGCGTGGCGGTACCTGAATTGACCACTGCCGCACGGGCGTGCGATACCAGCGAATAGGTGTCGCGGGTGAGCGTCTCGCCTTGCAGGTAGGGGGTGTAGAAAGCGTCTTCTATGCCGGGTGCTGCGGCTACTACGATACGGAAAGGCTTGTCCATCCGCTGTGCTACACGGCGGGCGGCGGTCAGCATAGTGGGCAGGCAATGGCTTATCTCGCTGCGGCGCGAACCGGGGAGCAGCGCGATGATGTCCTCCCGCTCCTGTTTGTCTAAGGCAATATGCTGTTCTTCGCACCACTCGCGAATGGTGTCGTTGGTAGGGTTGCCCACATAGGTGCATTGGTAGCCGTAGCGGGCATAGAAAGCGGGTTCGAAAGGAAAGATACCGAGTATCTCGTCGCACAGGCGGGCAATCTTGTGTATGCGCCATGTCTTCCACGCCCACGCTTTGGGCGGGATATAGTAGTAAATCTTGGTGGCGGGCAGGTGTTTGCGGCAGAAAGCGGCAATCTTGAGGTTGAAACCCGGATAGTCCACCAATATGAGTGCATCGGGGCGGAATGCTAGCAGGCTCTCGTGCGCAATACGGAAATTGCGGCGTATAGCGGGCAGGTGTGCCAGTACGGCGAAAACCCCCATATACGCCATCTCGCGGTAGTGCTGACGGAGTTCGCACCCTGCAGCACGCATCTTGTCCCCGCCCAAACCGACGAACTCAGCGGCGGGGTCTTGGCGATGTATCTGCTTGATGAGGTTGGAGGCATGCAGGTCGCCCGATGCCTCGCCCGCGATGATGAAGTATCTCATAGTGAAACGGCTATGGCGGCAAGGATATACGGCATAGAGCCGATGAGCAGCCCCTTGCTGAGTTTCCACGTGTCAGTGGTATAGAAGACAAAAATCAGTGCCAGATTTGGAAAGACGCTGACCAACAGCAACTTGCTCAGTATGCCGCCCGCCTGAAACTGGAGCGTGCGAAGCGGGTACCAAAGGTTCATCACATCAATATAGGTCAGTCCGAAAACGGCGGGGATGATGCATCCCAGCACGATACCGATCCAGTATTTGTCAAAGCGTTCCATACGCCGTGAGGTCAATGCTGACGGGCTGAATACTGATAAAACCGTGTTCGAGTGCCCAGATGTCAGTACTCTCGTCCTCGGGTTCGTGGTTGATATATTCGCCGATGAGGGTGTAGTAGGTGTTGCCCTGCTCGTCGGTGTGCGATTCGAGTTCGTCCGCCCAATGTCCGTGGCACTGGCGCGTCCAGCGGATACCCGCTATGTCGCCCTTCGGGGCATTCACGTTGTAGCACTCGTTGGGCTTGAAGCCTTTTGCCAGCAGCATCCGTGTGATGTCCGGAATATAGGCTTGAAAACCGCTGAAATCGGCGTCCATAGCGTGGTCGTCCAGCGAGAAACCGATGGCGGGAATACTATGCTCGGTGGCTACAAAGCAGGCACCCATCGTACCCGAGTAGATGAGGTTGATAGAGCCGTTGTTGCCGTGGTTGATACCGCTTGCCACAAGGTCGATCTTGCGGTTCTTGAACAGCACATTGGTGGCAAACTTGATACAATCGGCGGGGGTGCCGTTGGTGGTATAGACCTCAACGGTATTGGTACATTCGTCTTCTATGCGGTTGAGGTACATCGGTTTTGCTACACTGATACACGCGGCGTTTCCACTGCGCGGACCATCGGGGGCAATCACCGTAACATGCCCGAGTTTGCTCATCTCGGCTACAAGTGTACGTATGCCTTTGGTTCCCCAACCGTCATCGTTGGTTACTACTATTTCCATTGGAGTAATAATCTAATAAATAATGTTAATAAACAATGCCTTTTTGCCTGCTCAAAACAAGCCTATCCTATAACCATCCACCTCACTTTGGTATAATATAGGGGCATTAAGGAATAATAAACTATCCTTGTATGGTTTTGATAACTTTTTGTGCAAGCGCGTTGGCTTCGTCCATAGTGGCGGCCTCCGAATAGACACGGATGATGGGTTCGGTGTTGCTCTTTCGGAGATGTACCCAGCCGTCAGCGAAGTCAATCTTGACACCGTCTTTGTCGTTCAGTCGCTCGTTGCGAAACACCTCTTTTGCGTGCGCCAGTACCTTGTCCACATCGATGTCGGGCGTCAGTTCGATACGGTTCTTCGAGATGAAATAGTTCGGGAATGTCTTGCGCAACTCGCTGACAGTGCAGCCTTTGTGCGCCAGACTGCTGAGGAACAGCGCAATACCTACCAGGGCGTCGCGTCCGTAGTGGCTCTCGGGGTAGATGACACCACCGTTGCCCTCGCCGCCGATGACGGCATGGGTGCGTTTCATCTCAGTGGTTACATTCACCTCGCCCACCGCCGAGGCACTGTAACTGCCGCCGTGTGCGCGGGTTACATCGCTCAGTGCGCGGGTGGACGACATGTTACTGACCGTGTTGCCGGGCGTGTGGCTTAGTACATAGTCCGCCACGCTGACGAGAGTATATTCCTCGCCGAACATATCGCCGTTTTCGCAGACAATCGCCAGCCGGTCTACGTCAGGGTCAACCACAAAACCGACATCGGCTTTCCCGCTGCGGAGCAGGTCGCTTATCTCGGTCAGGTGCTGCGGCAGCGGTTCGGGGTTGTGCGGGAACTGTCCGTTGGGCGTGCAGTTGAGTTCGATGATGTTCTTCACGCCCAAGGCACGCAGAACAGCGGGGATGGCAATGCCACCCACCGAATTGACACAATCGATTGCCACAGTGAAGTTCTTCGCTTCGATAGCCGCCTTGTCCACCAATTTCAGACCGAGAACGTTCTGAATATGGTAGGGCAGGTAGTCTTTTGCAGTTATATGCCCGAGATGGTCCACCTCGGCGAAAGTAAAGTCCTCCGCTTCGGCGATAGCGAGCACTCCTTTGCCCTCGGCATCGTTGAGAAACTCACCCTTTTCGTTGAGCAGTTTAAGGGCGTTCCATTGCTTGGGGTTGTGGCTGGCGGTCAGGATGATTCCGCCTGCTGCGTGTTCGCCGATCACTGCCAACTCAGTGGTCGGCGTACTGGCAAGCCCGATATTTACTACATCATACCCCATACCCATCAGCGTGCCGCTGACGAGTTGATAGACCATTTCGCCCGATATACGCGCATCGCGACCCACCACAATCGTGTGGTTGTCCGGGAGTGCCGCACGGCGTTGGGTGGCATAAGCCGCCGTAAAACGAACTATATCTACAGGATCCAATCCGTCGCCTACGCGTCCGCCTATGGTGCCGCGTATGCCCGAAATACTTTTTACCAAACTCATACTTTCTATTATTCTATTATTCTATTATTCTATAGGTTCTATCGTTTTACCTTGATATTCAGTATATACCCGTATGGTGTAACGCTCGAGTTGTCGGCATCAAACCCCTGCTTGCTCGGACAGATAAGCACACATTCCGAGTAAGGATATTTCATCAGCCGCACCGCCTCCTGCCAACCCGTACAGGCGTTGGTCAGGTCGCTGCCGTACTTGAACTCGATGGGGTAGGCATTGTCAAGCGTGCTCCAATAACTGGTTGTGTCGGCATTCTCGGTAAGCGCGTAGCGTTTGTAGCGCACCACGATGGTCTCGTTGCGCAGTATCTGGTTGTCAATAGTGTCGCCGTCGGCTACCGTTTGGGCGGCACCGCGTTTGTTTAGGTGAAAATAGAGGTTGTCATATCCCTCCACTTTGTAATAGTCTTTCTCGCCCCATACATAGTCGTCAGCGGGCAGTTCTGTGATGATATTCAACCCGTTGCGTGATATATAGTTGGCTATCAGTTTGTCCTCCGCCTTGCGCTTGTCGGAGTAGGTGGTCGAGTTGCAACTCGCCATCAGTACAACGAGACTTGCGCACAAGAAAAGTATTTTTTTCATTTTATTTCGATGTCTATAATTACATTGGTGTAGGGCGGAACGGCATCGTTGCCGTGCATACCGTAGGCGGCATACCATGGGGCAAGCAGGATGATATGGTCGCCGTGATGCCACTCGTTGCAGTGTATCTCCGCGCATATTGGCAGTTCGTTGCGCCCTATACGGTATTCGCGCTCTTCGTCCAGCAGCAGTCTTCCCCGCAAGTCCTTGGTGCGCACGTGCATACGCCATAACTCGTCCTCTTTGGGCGACGGACTGTCGCTGTCGCCATGCTCTGCAATACGCATCCATGCGTTGCTGATAGCCATCAGGGCGAACTGCTCGTCCTGTGCCTCCACATAGCGCAACAGGGCTTGGTCAGCCTCTTTGGCCATACGCTGGTTCATCTCCATCAGTGCCAGTGCAGCGGAGTCTTCCTCAGGCGCTTGCCCGCTTTTGTAGGTCGGACGTTGCGGCCCCTTTCCTCCGCAACCTACCAACAAACTGCATACCAAAACAATAATCAGGTGTATTTTTTTCATTCTGTTTCTTAAAGTCTTTAATGACCTTAAGGTCTTTAAGGACATTAAAATCACTTTTCTTCGCCCAAATCTTTCAACCGCTCCTTGCGGTATTCCGAAGGTGTCATCCCATAGGTTGCCTTAAAGCACTTCGCAAAATAACGCGAGTCGTTCATACCTACCATATATGTTACCTCCGTGATGTTATACTGCTTCTGCTCCAGCAGTTGCGCCGCACGTTTGATGCGCATCTCGCGGATAAACTCCACTGGACTGAGACCCGTCAGGCTCTTCAGTTTGTTGAAGAACACCGTGCGCCCCATACCCATATCTTCCACCAGTTCGTCCACGGTCAGCGTGTTGTTCTCCATCTGCTTGTCCATAATATCCAGCAACTTCGCCAGAAACGTGTCGCCTTGTATGCCATCGTCGTTCTTTTGCGGTTCTAGGCGCATCAACCGCTTGCGGTAGTTTGCTTCTAGTTGTACACGCTGGCTGATCAGGTTCTTCACCCGCGCCCGCAGGTACTCGGGTTCGAAAGGCTTCGTTACATAGTCGTCCGCACCCTCTTTCATTGCCTCCAACCGGCTCTCTATCGCTGATTTGGCAGTCAGCAGTATCACCGGTATATGGCTCAGGTCTTGCGAGCGTTTGATATGGCTGGTCAGTTCCAGTCCGTCCATATTGGGCATCATCAGGTCGGTAATCACCACATCGGGCATATCCTTCTCTATCATTGCCAGTGCCTCCTTGCCGTCCGAGGCTTTGATCACGCGGTAGTCGCTGCCGAGGATATTGCCGAGGAACGAACGCATATCCTCGTTGTCGTCCACCACGAGAATGGTTCGTTTGTTGTCCTTGGTGTCTATCTGTGCCAACTTGTTCTCGAGAGTCTCTTGCGGGAGCGATGCGGTCTGCGTGCTGCTCTTGTCGTCCACCACCATATCTACTTCGCTGCCGAAATGCTCCTTCCCCGTGCGGAACATCACCGTGAAGGTCGTGCCTTTGCCCACTTCGCTCTCCACCTCGATATACCCGTGGTGCAAGTCCACCAGTTCTTTTACGAGGTTCATACCGATACCCGTCCCCGTGTTGTTAGCCTGATTGTTCAGTTCGTTGTTCCCTGTGAAACGCTCAAATAGCACGCTGCGTTTCTCCATAGGAATACCGATACCCTCGTCTTTTACAATCAGCAGCACATACCCCGGCTTCTCGTCCACCGTTACGGTGATGCTCTTGCCTGCGGGGGTGAACTTGAATGCGTTGCTCAATAGGTTGAATAGTATCGTATCCACACGGCCTCTGTCCACCCATACCGTACTGTCTGCGGCTTTCTTCTCTATGTTCAGGTTGATATGTTTGTCGTATGCCTCTTTCTTGAAGTTCGCGCACGTCTCGTCCACGATGTCGCTCAGCAGCGATTTCTGTATGCGTAGGCGCATCTTCTTGTTCTGTATCTTGCGGAAATCAAGCAACTGGTTCACCATACGCAGCATTCGGTGGCTGTTGCTCTGCACAATCTCCAACTGCCCGCGTACGCTGTTCGATATACGTTCTGTCTGCAGTATGTTCTCCACAGGTCCGATAATCAGCGTCAGCGGAGTGCGCAACTCGTGGCTGATGTTCGTGAAGAAGCGCAACTTGATGTCCGTTACCTGCTGCTCCACTTGCACTTTGCGGCGCAGCGTCTCATAGGTGTACAGCACATATCCTACCAGTGCCAGCACTGCCAGCAGCAGTAGTACATACAGGCATATTGCCCACCAACTTGCCCACATCGGGGCTTTCACTATCACGCACAGCGTCGTCTCGTTGTCCGCTTCGCCCCCCTCGCGGTTGGTCGAACGCACATGGAAGATATACTTCCCGTGGCTGAGGTTCGTATAGGTTACGCGCCGTTGGTCGTAGGCAAACACCCACTCGTTCGACAGACCCTCCAGCATATACGAGTACGCTATCTTCTTGGCGTTCACATATTCCAATGCCGCATATTCGATTGTCAAGTTCGCATCGTGTTCCACTACCACCGTGTCCGATAAAGGCAGCGTCTGCCCCTCCGAACTGCAACGCACTATCCGCATCGGGGGTGTCGATTGGGTGTGGGTTATCTTGCTCGGATCAAAGGTGCAGTAGCCGTTTGAGTAGCCGAAAAGAATACTTCCCGTGCGGGTGCGCAGCGCATGCGCCTCTGTGAAATAGGTGTTCTTCTGGGCATCCAATGCATCGTAGTAATAGCATTCGCCGGTTTCTATATTCATCTGCGTGATGTCGCTTTCCGATGTAAACCATAGGTTCTTCCCGTCCCCTACAATACTCAGTACAATATCCTGCAGCGTCTGTATGCGGTGTATTTCATTCTTCGGGTCTTTCGGGTCAAGCACGTTCAGCCCCCCGCCGAATGTACCGAGCCATAGTTTGTCCCCGCTGTAATATACGGCGCGGATGTCATAACTCGGTATCATCTCGCTGCTCAGGTTCTGTAGGTTCACCTTGAATAACCCCGTCGTCGTACCGCACCACGCCGTGTTGTCCACTATTGCTATGTCGCGTATCTTCAGCCCGTTGCCTATTATTTTAGGCTCTTTGAAACGGTGCGTACTGCTGTCGTATTGCAGTATGTTCAGCCCCCCGCCGTAGGTACCTACATACAGCGTTCCGTCGCTGCCTTCTTCTATGTCATAGATGTCCGCACTGCCGGTCGGTATCGTTTTCCCCGTCGCTGCATACTGCAACCCGTGTCCCTTTGTGCCGTATAGCAACCCGTATCGGCTGTCTATCGCGCAGTAGATACGCCGCTTGTCTTTTACAATCTTTTGTATCTCCCCGCTCTTCAGTTGTGCAAACGTGCGCACCTCGCCGTTCTCTTTCACCGACTTGCGCATATCCGTCAGTTCGTAAGGCTGCGGCTCCATATTGATACAATCCACACCGTTGTCGTAGGTCGAAACCCACATCTGCCCGTCCTTGTCCACGTAGGCAGTGTGTATCATATTCGTCAGGTCGGTCAGCGGATTGACCAACTCGTCTTTCTCGTAGTCGTAATACGACCAGCCGCCGCCGGTTGGGTTCACCCATACACGACCTTGGCAGTCCTCCAGTATGAAAAAGTGTTCGCGCAACTGTCCCGCATAACGGCTGTCTAACTTCGGCGTAAAGCGTTTCCATGTGTTGTAGCGGTAGCGCAGTACACCGTTCTCGTTATCCACACGCCAGATGATGCCGTGCTTGTCCACTTTCATCGTCTCGTCGTCCTGCGCAATCCGCTCCAGCATACCCATCGGCACATCGTCCGCCTCTTTCGGAGTGATATGCTGGCGGTTTTTGTCAAGCATATAGTAGTGCCCGTCGTACGTCATCCACCATAGTTGCTCCTCCTCGTCCTCGTAGATGATGTCCACACGGTTGTTCACTTTCGCCTCTTCGCCGTCTTCCATTGCCTTGAATACTTGGAAGTTATACCCGTCGAAGCGGTTCAGTCCGTCCCATGTGCCGAACCACATATAGCCCTGTTTGTCTTGCAGTATGGCCATCACGGTGTTCTGGCTCATACCGTTGTCTATCGAGTAATGGCTCACTATATAGTGTTCCTCGGCACGCAGTGCCCCGCAACCGACGACCAAGCCGATTGCCACCCACACTGCCAAATAGATGCAACGATGTTTCATACCTGTATATGTTTTTTCAATGATATTGTTTGAATAATTTTCGGTCATATTTGAGCAAAGAAAAGTTTGAGCCTGCAAAAAAATAATGGTTAATGCGTGCTAATTATATGTTCCCCAATCAGTCCACGTTGTACCCGATACTGCACATCCCCCTCCTCGGAGGGGGCTTGGGGGTGTTACAACCCCTCCAGATACCTCCCGTAGGCGGTTTTCATCTCTTTCCCCAATGCGTGTACTTTCTCCGTGCTAATCCACCCGTTGCGCCAGGCTATCTCTTCTATGCAACTCACATAGAAACCCTGCCGGTTCTGTATCGTGGCGATGAAATTCCCTGCATCGAGCAGACTGTCGCAGTTGCCCGTGTCGAGCCATGCAAAACCGCGTCCGAAGATTTTCACTTTCAGCGTCCCTTCTGCCAAGTACATCTTGTTCAGGTCGGTTATCTCGTATTCGCCCCGTTGGCTCGGTTGCAATACGTCGGCTTTCTCACACACCGTCTCGTCATAGAAGTACAACCCCGGTACGGCATACTTGCTTTTCGGCTCTGCGGGTTTCTCCTCCAGACTCAGCACTTTGCCTTCCCCGTCAAACTCCACTACGCCGTATGCCCGCGGGTCGTGTACCTCGTACCCGAAAATACATGCCCCCCGCTGTCCGTTGTCCACCAGCGCAGCCGCCTCGCAAAGCATACCGCTGAAACCCTGCCCGTAGAACATGTTGTCGCCCAGTATCAGACATCCTGCCTCGCCGTTCAGAAACTCTTTGCCTAAAACAAACGCTTGTGCCAGTCCGTTTGGTACTTCCTGCACCTTGTATTCCAACCGCATACCGATACGGCTGCCGTCGCCTAATAGGTCGCGGAACATCGGCAGGTCGCGCGGTGTGGAGATTACCAGTACATCCCGTATCCCTGCCAGCATCAGGGTCGAGAGCGGGTAGTATATCATCGGTTTGTCGTACACCGGCATGATTTGTTTGCTGATGGCTTTGCTCAGCGGGTACAACCTTGTTGCGCTTCCTCCCGCCAGAATAATTCCTTTCATGGATAATGATAAAATTACAAATTACAAATTACAAATTACAAATTGCACTTTTCCCGCCGACAAAATTACTAATTATTTTTGATATATACAACAGCCATGCAAAATTCCTGTTCGAAACATTACACAAACGTTTTTTATCCAACGCCGCTTCAAGATGCTATTAGGTCTATGTTGTTCCTATGTTGTTCCTATGTGATTCGTATGTGATTCGTATGTGATTCGGCTGTTTTTGCTTGTATTATAGTGAGTTATGTTCTTGTGTTTGTTGTGCGTATGCGCTAAGTCTTTGTTTATAAGCCCCTAATGGTGGCTGCAAACTCACATTATATGCGCGTACAATAAATATGAACGCTTGGACTGAAAAGATAATCGCTCGGACTGAAACGTGCAACGCACTGCGTTGGGAGCCTGCTGGCGACCGCACGTTTCAGTCCGCTCTGGATGGATATTCGCAGAAATAATATGGTTTAATATATGTCCCCCTTAAAATTAACGCCTGATTACACGATAATTAACGTTCTGTTTCCTGTAAAATACGCACCCTGATAATCAGTGTGTTACAAAGAAACTGCAAAAAATCGTTCGCTATATTTGGTCAGTTCGGGAAAAAGCAGTAATTTTGCACCCGCTTTTGAGAAACAAGCGTGTTTCCCTTTTCCGCCTACAAGGGTGTATACAAGGTGTATAACAAGGTGTATAAAATGCAGAGTCTCTTTCGAGGTTCTAATTTTTTTGCTCTTTTCTCCGGAAAATTACTTGAAAGACTTGTTTCTTAGTAACGCTGGAAATCAGCCTATTACAAAGAAAAGTTTGAAAAAAGTTACTTGAAATTTGGTCAGTTCGAATTTTTGTAGTAATTTTGCACCCGATTTCGCGCTCAACTTTAATGAGCCTACGAAATTCAAGATGAAACAAGTCTTGTGTTCTTTGAAATTTTGAAGCAATTAGTGTAGTACAAAATATAGAGTATCTTGTATGAAAGTACAGGGAATACTCAGGGAAAAGAGATGTAAATAATTCATTGTGCATTATGCATTGTGAATTGTGCATTGAGAGTAAGTTCCCGTCAAGTACACAATAAATAGTAGGTGCGTTCTGAACTAAGGATTAGAAATTATATTACAACGAAGAGTTTGATCCTGGCTCAGGATGAACGCTAGCGACAGGCCTAACACATGCAAGTCGAGGGGCAGCACGGGGTAGCAATACCCGGGTGGCGACCGGCGCACGGGTGCGTAACAGGTGTGCAATCTGTCCATAATCGGGGAATAGCCCGGCGAAAGTTGGATTAACGCTCCATGTGAGCAGAAGCCGCATGGTTTCTGTTTGAAACGTTAAGGATTATGGGTGAGCACGCTTCTGATTAGGTAGTTGGTGGGGTAACGGCCCACCAAGCCGACGATCAGTAGGGGTTCTGAGAGGAAGGTCCCCCACATTGGAACTGAGACACGGTCCAAACTCCTACGGGAGGCAGCAGTGAGGAATATTGGTCAATGGGCGAGAGCCTGAACCAGCCAAGTCGCGTGAAGGATGAAGGTTCTATGGATTGTAAACTTCTTTTATTCGAGGGTAAAGTGTGGCACGTGTGCCATATTGCAAGTATCGAATGAATAAGCATCGGCTAACTCCGTGCCAGCAGCCGCGGTAATACGGAGGATGCGAGCGTTATCCGGATTTATTGGGTTTAAAGGGTGCGTAGGCGGACGATTAAGTCAGCGGTGAAAGCGTGTGGCTCAACCATACCACTGCCGTTGATACTGGTTGTCTTGAGTGTAAATGAGGTAGGCGGAATGTGATGTGTAGCGGTGAAATGCTTAGATATGTCACAGAACCCCGATTGCGAAGGCAGCTTACCAAGATACAACTGACGCTGAGGCACGAAAGCGTGGGTATCAAACAGGATTAGATACCCTGGTAGTCCACGCAGTAAACGATGAATACTAGCTGTTGGCGATATACGGTCAGCGGTAAAGCGAAAGTATTAAGTATTCCACCTGGGGAGTACGCCGGCAACGGTGAAACTCAAAGGAATTGACGGGGGCCCGCACAAGCGGAGGAACATGTGGTTTAATTCGATGATACGCGAGGAACCTTACCCGGGCTTGAAAGTTAGTGACGACCCTTGAAAGAGGGTTTTCCTTCGGGACACGAAACTAGGTGCTGCATGGTTGTCGTCAGCTCGTGCCGTGAGGTGTCGGCTTAAGTGCCATAACGAGCGCAACCCTTGTTGTTAGTTGCCAGCGGGTGATGCCGGGAACTCTAACAAGACTGCTACTGTAAGGTAGAGGAAGGTGGGGATGACGTCAAATCAGCACGGCCCTTACGTCCGGGGCGACACACGTGTTACAATGGCAGGTACAGAGGGTTGCTACCACGCGAGTGGATGCCAATCTCATAAAACCTGTCTCAGTTCGGATCGGAGTCTGCAACTCGACTCCGTGAAGCTGGATTCGCTAGTAATCGCGCATCAGCCATGGCGCGGTGAATACGTTCCCGGGCCTTGTACACACCGCCCGTCAAGCCATGGAAGCCGGGGGTACCTAAAGTCCGTCACCGCAAGGAGCGGCCTAGGGTAAAACCGGTAACTGGGGCTAAGTCGTAACAA
>DKEG01000060.1:0-11056 GCA_002452095.1 Bacteroidales bacterium UBA6828
CGATAATCACCCGATAATCACATAGACCTGACAGCACGAAGATACAGAAAATCGGAGCAGTGATTTTCCAAAAGACCAATAGAAAAACAGTGCCGTTTGCGCAACTGCGCAAACGGCACTATTCCACACGGGTAACACACAATGCGTACCCCCATCCTATCTTCAACAGCAGGGTTTATTCAACAACCGCATCCACCAGTTTGTAGCCCTTGCCGTGTACACCGAGGATACGATAACCGGTTCCCTCAAGGAAACGACGCAAATGGTTGATATACACAGACAGAGAACGCGAAGCAAAATAGTCGTCGGTTTTCCACAATGCAGCCAAAATAGCCTTACGTTCCACGAGATTATTCATATTGCGGCAAAGCATCAGCAGCAAATCGCTCTCACGCGAAGACATGTGCTGTCCGTCGAATGTCTGATGAACAGAATCGAACTTTTTACCTGCAATCTCAAAGGTCGTCGTAGAGTTATCCGTACCAGCCATATATCGGCGCAGAATAGCCTGAATACGATAAATGAGTACATCCATACTAAACGGTTTGGTAACATAGTCATCACAACCGAGTTCAAACGCACGAAGCATATCCTCTCTTGCAGAGCGGGAAGTGAGTATGACAACCGGCAGTTGTTTACCCGACTTGCGCAAGTAGGAAAGTACCTCGAACCCGTCCAAAGTAGGCAGGTTAAGATCTAAAAGGCAGAGGTCGAAATGCGCATTCTGCACGGCATTCAGCGCATCTTGTCCGTCAGCCACAGCGACTACATTGTAATCACGACTCTTCAAGTAGTCCGAAAGAACGGTACTCAAATTAATGTCGTTGTCACAAATCAAAATGTTTACTTTAGAGGTCAGCATATTATAAAAATTAAAGGTTTAACATCACTTAAAAGTTCGCAACAAACATTATGCCAAATTATACACAAATAAAAAGAAACTACAAAAAGAGTTGTTTATTTGTATATTTCGCGGAAATAGTGTACCTTTGCAATGCGCAATGTAACAGCGTAATGGGATTTATGAGTAAAGTACTGCTTATTTTTACGGGTGGCACCATTTCGATGGTGCGCGACAAGGCTACGGGTGCGCTATATCCTGCGGATACAGAGACTTTCAAAGCCTTTATGCCCGAACTGTTCTCCGGCGATATAAATATAGAGATGGAGTCTTTCGACCCGCTGCTTGACTCATCGGATGTCAATCCCGACAATTGGGCAAAAATGGCACATTTGGTCTATGACCACTACGACCGGTATGACGGATTTGTCATTCTGCACGGTACGGACACAATGTCTTATTCGGCATCCGCCTTGTCGTTTATGCTGGAGAACCTGAGCAAGCCCGTGGTATTCACCGGCAGCCAGTTGCCCGTAGGGCTATTGCGCTCGGACGCCAAAGAGAACCTGCTGACCGCCATCGAGATAGCCGCAGCCAAGGACGAATACGGCAACCCGATAGTGCCGGAAGTAACGATATTCTTTGAGGACAGGCTTTTCCGCGGCAACCGAACCACCAAACGCAATGCGGAGCACTTCTCGGCATTCAACTCGTACAACTACCCCCCACTCGCCAAAGCAGGCGTACATATCACCTACCAGCCGCACCTCATCCACTACAACGATCCGAGCCAGCCGCTCCGCCTGCGTGTGAAGACGGACCAGAATGTAGGCGTACTGAAACTGTTTCCCGGCATACAAGAGCCGATTGTACACCAAGTGCTGACCACCCCCGGTCTGCGCGGGTTGGCATTGGAGACATTCGGTGCGGGCAATGCCCCGTCGTCGGAGTGGCTGTACCGCCAGTTGCGCGATGCTGTGAACCGCGGTATCATCATTGTCAACAAGACCCAGTGCAATACGGGGTCGGTGGAGATGGGGCGCTATGCCGTCTCAATGAACCTGCTCAAAGCGGGTGTTATCTCGGGCTACGACATCACCACCGAGGCATTGCTCACCAAGATGATGTACCTGCTCGGCGAGAACCCGGACGACATCGATACCGTCAAAAAACTGCTCCAGAAGAGCCTATGCGGGGAGTTGACCATTCCTGCCGCAGGCAATACCGAGAGCGTGCTGGAACCCTGATGTATCCGTCAATAACTTATTGTATAATCCTCCATTAAAGCCCACTAAAAATATCTATTAATTATCGTTAATTACTCATTAATTCCTTTCGGGCAAAACGGCATCGAAAAATAGAACATTTTGCACCGTGGCAGGCAAGGTGAAAAGTAAGGAGGATGAGCATAGGATGAGCATAGGATAGGCTGCCTTTGTTTTGGGTATAAAAATAGAACATTTGTCAAATATACAGATTAAACAAAACCAACGAATATGAAAAATCTTGAACCAAAGAGTTTGTGGAACAATTTCTACAAACTTACACAGATTCCCCGCCCCAGCGGCAAAAAGAAAGAAATCTCCGAGTTCATCGCCAACTACGGACGCAGTCTCGGTTTGGAGACCATCGTGGACGAGATTGGCAACGTGCTGATCCGCAAGCCTGCCAGCGAGGGCAAAGAAACCCATCCCGGGGTTATCCTGCAAGGGCATCTGGATATGGTGCCACAGAAAAACTCGGACAAAGTGTTCGATTTTGAGAAAGACCCCATAGAAGCCTATGTGGAAGACAACGGCGAATGGGTTACCGCCAACGGTACCACTCTGGGGGCGGACAACGGCATCGGTGTGGCCACGGCTATGGCAATCCTTGCCGACAAGAGCGTGGCGCACCCACCCTTGGAAGCACTCTTCACCGTGGACGAAGAGACGGGTATGTACGGTGCATTCGCCCTCGAAGGCGGTGTATTGAAAGGCAAAACGCTGATTAACCTTGATTCGGAGAGCGAAGGCGAACTCTATGTCGGCTGTGCCGGCGGTGTGGACACCACGGCGACTTTCGACTTCGAACCCGTAGAAACCGAAGAGGGCGACATCGCGTTGCGTGTTGCGCTGCGCGGTTGCAAAGGCGGGCACTCGGGCTGCGACATCAATATGCAGCGTGCCAATGCCATCAAACTGCTGTTCCGTTTCCTGAAAGACGCTGTGGCTAACTATGAAGCGCGTCTGGCGTATGTAGAGGGCGGCAGTCTGCGCAACGCCATCCCTCGCGAAGCAAGTGCGCTCATCACCATCCCAGCCGAGAACAAAGACGACGTACTTGATTTGATAGCCGATTATGAAGACCTCTTTATCCGCGAATACGATGGTGTAGAGGACAATATCTCGCTGACCGCCGAAGAGGTGGAGTGTCCGAAAGTGGAACTGCCCGAAGACGTTCAGGATTTCCTCATTCATGCCATCACCATCGTACCGCACGGCGTATATCGTATGATTCCCGAAATGCCCGATGTGGTCGAGACCAGCAACAATCTCGCTATGATTGAGACGCAAGGCAAACAGATACTCGTTTACTGCCTCACCCGCTCGTCGGTGGAGTCGCGCAAAGAGGAACTGCAGTCGGTTATCGATTCTGCGTTCTCGCTGGCAGGTGCCAAGGTGGAGTTCTCGGGTTCGTATCCCGGCTGGAAACCCAATCTGCACAGCCATATCCTTGAGGTAATGAAAGACATTTATAAAAAGGAGTTCAACCAAGAGGCGCGGGTTATCACCATCCATGCGGGTTTGGAGTGCGGTATTATCGGACGCAACTACCCGGGTATGGACATGATTTCCTTCGGTCCTACTATTGAGCATCCCCACTCCCCCGATGAGCGTGTGAACATCAAGACCGTACAGAAATTCTACCAATTCCTGCTTGCTACACTGAAAGCATTATAAAAACGCTACTGATTGCAAAAGACTGCTTAACAGGTTTTGCTAAGCAGTCTTTTGCAGTACACATCTGCGATGTTCGGCACACTATCCAATACCCATACCGTCACAATGGGGCTTTTCTTCCTGAATATGGTTCTGGAAGCAGTGGCGGCATATCTTGTTTTTGTCGAACATAAACGCCAAAGCGACCGTTCACGCCTGTTCATCGCTTTTTTCTTTCTTACCTCGTCCATCGCCTCGCTGGGAGAGATAGTCATCGCCCTGTGCGCCCCCGAGTATGCAGGCGGTTTTCTGCTGATGGATCCGATGATTATTCTCTTCGGATTCTTGATTTTCTTTCTGCTATGGCTCTACCCGATAGAGATGCTGCGCCCCGGCTGGATAGACTGGCGGCGCGGGTTGCTGCTACTGTCTCCATGGCTGGTTTTTATGGCGGCATTGCTGATGCTGCACCATCTTGACATACGCCCGCTTTATACCATCAATGACATCGTTACCTATATCCGCGAACCGAATGTATGGCTGCGCATTGTACTGACCTTTATCTTTATTCCTTATGGTATATGGCTTCTGCTGATGCAGCATAACTGGCGGAACAGCAATGCCCCGTTGGAGTGGGTACGGGCAGTAGTGGTCATTACGCTGTGTATGACCATTACCTATTTTGCCAGCCGCGGGTTGCGTCTTTTCTGGGCAAATATTGCACACGAAGCATTGTATATCGGTCTGACCCTCTTGATTTTATACATCGAGTTGGTAGTGCGTCTGAACGTACTGCGCCCCACTCCTACGGAAGAATCGGATTACCTGCCGCCCGTAGTAACGTTGGAACTGCCGGAGGAGACACAGCCATCGGAAGAACCGGAACAAAAGTCAGACGTTATTACAGAGGTCTCGCAGCGCATACAAATGGCGTTGGACAATCCCGATATATGGCAGAACCCTGACCTGACACAAGACGACTTGATACGTATGGTGCGCACCAACCGACGGTATCTGCAATTAGGCATCAAGCAGTTGGGATATGACAGTTACCCCGATATGATCAACCGCCGCCGCGTGGCATATATACAGGAGCAACTGCATAGCAATCCCGCCCAAAACCTACAGAATCTGTTCTATGACGCAGGGTATCGCTCCCGCACCAGTGCGTGGCGCAATTTCACCGCCATCGCCGGTTGTTCGCCTATGGAATACTGCGAAAGCACACGGGTAGAACAGTAACCCACAAAAAAAACGCACACCCGAGCAATGTCAGGTGTGCGTTGTCATTATATGCGATAAATCACAGGTTGCGTGAATCGAAATGCAGGGTCATCTCTATGAGTTGCTGCAATCGGGAACTCTCGTTATCCGTTTGACGCACAGGTGCATTATAATAACTGTTATAATCCTCTTTCCACGAATAGATGGTTTCACCTTTCACGTTGATATAACGATACGTCTGTTGCCGCGTCTCACTATCATACGATGTAACAAGTGCCAGACCATTATGAAATCCTGTTACCGGATTCTCGTTATTCAACAGCGGAAATTGGATCGTACCTTTGGCATTGATAGACATCCACACACCGTTTTCGGATTGTTGTACAAAGGCATAGTCCTCAAAGAAAGGATACGCAACGTAATATACGAAATTAATTTTGGTATCGCCTTTACTGTTCAGGTAACCGCATTTCCCGTTTTGGGCAACAGGCAAAAGGTTGTTATCCACCATAGTACCGAGACCATCATACACCGGCGCAATCAGCACTTTGCCTTTCTTGTCCAACACCCCCCATTTCTCACTCAACCTGTAAGCAGTCAAACCATCACCGACATCTTTCAAATTATCGTACGTGGGTGGAATAATAAACTCGCCATTGTCATTGATTACGCCCTCTTTGTCGCCCAACTCAATGATAGCAAGACCATTACGGAACGGCTCTGCATATTCATAGATCGGTTGTATTTTCCAATCACCCTTGCTATTAACATAACCGCACAAGCCGTCTTCCGTCTGCTGTGCGACAGCCAAACCATTGTCGCCCATATTGCTTAATCCATAGAAAATCGGTTGGATAGCGTATTTGAATTTGGTATTCAGCATACCGTACAAATCGTCCACTTCCACGCAGGCGTACTTATAATAAAAACTCTGTGCATCATCAAAGTGCGGTGCGTTCTGCATTTTGCCTTTGGTATCAACAAAGAAGGTATTATCACCGCTTCCTACCCAAGCATAGCCGCAAGAGAAGCCTGTTGCCACATCATAGTCTGGAGCGATGGCAAATACCCCTTTTTCATTGATGTAACCATATTTTCCGTTTTCATTACTCATCGCCGGCCACAATTCCGTTGAATCGTGCTCAGGCGTAAAACGCTCTTTGTCGCAGCCGGCAGATACCGCTGCAACGACTGCCAAAGCAGCCAAGAAAATGCTCTTTTTCATAACACAAAAGGATTTAATTGTTTTATATTCAGTTTTTACATTCTGTCAGGTACCTCAATGCCGAGCAGGGACATCGCACTGCGGATGACCTTTGCCACAGTAGCGGAGAGGGTCAGACGCATAGCACGGACGGTTGCATCGGGTTCGTTGAGGATGCTGTAGTCGTGGTAGAACGAGTTGAAATCGCACGCCAGCGCATAGGCATAGTTGGCAATCACGGCAGGCGAGAAATCATTGCCCGCCTGACGCACTACAGCGGGATAATCCGCCAAACGCCGGATAAGTGCCAGTTCCTTGCCATTAAGAACTTTAAGGTCATTAAAGTCCTTGCTATCGTGATTTGCTTCCGCCTTGCGCAGTACGCTCTGAATACGCGCGTAGGTGTATTGGACAAAGGGTCCTGTATTGCCATTGAAGTCGATACTCTCGGCGGGGTTGAAGAGCATATTCTTGCGCGGATCGACCTTGAGAATAAAGTATTTCAATGCGCCCAAACCCACGATACGCGCTATATCGTTTGCCTCGTCGGCGGTGATGTCGGGCAGGGTATTCACTTTGTCTTTTGAAATCTCGCGGGCATCGGCAATCATCTGCGCCATCAGATCATCGGCGTCCACCACCGTACCCTCGCGGCTCTTCATCTTGCCGTTGGGGAGTTCCACCATTCCGTAACTGAAATGCACCAACTCTTTGCCAAAGGGGAAACCGAGACGGTCGAGGAGAATAGACAGCACCTTGAAGTGGTACTCCTGCTCGTTGCCCACCACATAGACCATCTTGTCTATGGGATAGTCTTGGAAGCGCAGTTTGGCAGTACCGATATCCTGCGTCATATAGACCGACGTGCCGTCGGAACGGAGCAGCAGTTTCTCGTCCAGACCGTCTTTCGTAAGGTCAGCCCATACGGAGCCGTCGGGGCGGCGGTAGAACAAGCCTTCTTTCAGACCGCGTTCCACCTCTTTCTTACCCTCGAGATAGGTGTCCGACTCATAGTAAATCTTGTCGAAACTGACGCCCATCTGCTTGTAGGTCTCATCGAAGCCGGCATATACCCAACTATTCATTTTCTGCCAGAGCGCACGCACCTCGGGGTCGCCCTGCTCCCATTTGAGCAGCATAGCCTGCGCCTCTTTGATGAGCGGTGCCTCTTTCTTGGCGGTTTCCTCGTCCATACCTTGCGCCATCAGGTCGCGGATTTGCTTCTTGTACTCGACATCGAAGCGCACGTAGTAGTCGCCAATCAGGTGGTCGCCTTTCTTGCCGCTTGATTCAGGGGTTTCGCCGTTGCCGTATTTCAGCCACGCGAGCATCGACTTGCAGATGTGTATGCCACGGTCGTTCACTATGTTGGTTTTCACCACCTTCCAGCCGTTTGCCTCCTGTATTTTGGCAATCGAGTAGCCCAACAGGTTGTTGCGCACATGCCCGAGATGAAGGGGCTTGTTGGTGTTCGGCGAACTGTATTCCACCATCATCAGCGGCTGCGTGCCGTCCTCTTTGGTGCGGGTATGACAGCCGTAGTTCTCCGTATTGGCAATGGTTTGCAACTGCTCCAACCAGTAGGTCTGCGCAATGCTGAGATTAAGGAATCCCTGCACGGCGTTGAATTTCTCCACGAGGTCGCCCTGCAATGCCTCGCCAATCTCTGCCGCCACTTGTGCTGGTGCTTTGCGTGCCGCCTTCACAAACGGGAATACCACCAGCGTGATGTCGCCCTCGAACTCGGGACGCGTCTTTTGCAGTTGTACCTGCTGCTCACTCGCTTCGATGCCGTAGAGGTTCTTCACTACCTCTTGCACCTTCTTGGTCAATATATTTTCCAATGTCATATTAATGATTATTTTCGTATGATGTTGTGCAATTCTTTACAACTCCCTGCGAAGTGCCACAACCACCGAATCAAACACCGCCCGATAGGCATCGGGTACAGGTTCCACAGGCGGAGAGACCATTTTGAGCGGGTCTATCGGTGTACCGCCTTTCCAAACACGGAAATCGAGGTGCGGTCCGGTGGAAGCCCCCGTGCTGCCCACATAACCGATGACCTGCCCCTGGTTCACGTGCTTGCCGACTGCTATTCCCTCGCCGTACTTGCTCAGGTGCAGATATGCCGTTGTGTAGGTGGAGTTATGCCGTATCTTGACTGTGTTTCCTCCACCACCTTTGTAGCCTTTCTCTATGACGACCCCATCACCGATTGCAACCACGGGCGTGCCCGCAGGTGCGGCATAATCGACTCCCGTATGCGGGCGGACAATCTTATAGACCGGGTGTTTGCGGGCATAGGTAAACTTGCTGGAGATGCGTTTGTAGTTGAGTGGTGCTTTCAAAAACGCCTTGCGCAGGCTGTTGCCGTCCGCATCGAAATACCCTCTGCATGGTGTGTCTGCGGCTTGATAATCGGAGATGTCGAACCAAAACGCCTCCTGCCAACGCTTGGCATGGTAGAAGTCTGCCGCATAGATACGCCCGATGCCCCAGCGGGTGGAATCCACATATTGTTCGTCGTAAAAAACACGTATCGAATCACCTTGTTGCAAACCGAAGAAATCTATCGTCCACGCATATATTTCACTCAGTTCGAGTGCCAATTCCACAGGCAGTCCGTTGCCTGCCATAGCGTTCCACAGGCTTGATTCGATTACCACCTCCGCCTTACGCGGGACGATACGTATCGGTTTCTGTATATGCTCCACGTGCAGCGAATCCGTCAGATGAAGTACCTTAGCCGTCCGTGCATCGGGCAGATAGACCCAATACTGCAAAACGCTTGCCGTGTCATACAGTGCCAGATATTGTTTGCCGGCACGTATCTGCCGCACATCGAATTCCTCACGCGGCAACATTCCGACTTGCCCCACCTGTTGCCCGGTAGCCCCCAGGCGGTTCAGTATGCCGCCAAGGGTTTCTCCATTGCCGACATAGCCGGTATCCACGCGGAAAGAGTCAATTGCCAACCCGTATTCGTAGCGGATAGGTACGATCTCCTCCTCGATGTACTCTTGTTCGGTCTGCGTCTTTTTGCCGCATGCAGAAACCAGCAGGCATCCCCCCAGCAACCCTATCAAAAACCGACTATGCATTATTCTTCGGATAGTTACGGAACCATGAACTGATTTTCAAGCGAATGACACCTAATAGTGCCTCGGAGAATATACCGCCCGACATCTTACTTGTACCCAACACACGGTTCACAAAGATAATCGGCACTTCCGTTATCTTGAATCCGCACTTGTAGGCGGTAAATTTCATCTCTATCTGGAAAGCGTAACCTTTGAAGCGTATCTTGTCCAATTCGATGGTTTCCAACACTTTGCGCTTGTAGCATACAAAACCCGCCGTAGTGTCGTTAATCGGCATACCGAGTACGAAACGCACATACTTGCTGGCAAAATAACTCATCAGCACGCGCCCCATAGGCCAGTTGACCACATTCACCCCTGTAACATAGCGGCTACCTATTGCCACGTCCGCACCACCGTTGGCGCATGCATCATATAGTTTCATCAGGTCTTGGGGGTTATGACTAAAGTCTGCATCCATCTCGAAGATATAGTCCGCTTCGTGTTCAATAGCCCATTTGAAACCCGTGATATAGGCTGTGCCGAGACCCAGTTTGCCTGCACGCTCTATGATAAACAGGCGGTCTTTATATTGGTTTTCCATCAACCCCTTAACGATGTCCGCCGTACCGTCCGGCGAACCGTCATCAATCACTAACACATTGAAATCCAATGGTAAGGTCATTACCGCCGTAATGATAGCCTCAATGTTTTCCTTCTCGTTGTAGGTAGGGATAATCACTAATCGTTCCATATTGTCTCCCGTTTTTGTTTATTCTTCAGTATCTTTCAATATCGTATTTCCCAAGCGGTAGATACGGCTCGGGCTGGTGCGTTCCAAGGCTTTCAAGTACACATCACGTCCCGGTTCCACCCCCACTTCACGGAGTTTGTCCGCCACGGTGTTGTATGCCACTTCGGGGTCGTTGTTCTCGAGACTGAGATGGCAGAGCCATACATTGCGCAGCCCTTCGTGGTAGTTGCGCGCCAGCAGGTCGCCGCAGGTTACATTGCTCTGGTGTCCCCGAGGGGAAAGAATACGCTCTTTCAGGTAGGTAGGATAAGGACCATTGAGCAACAGATGTTCGTCGTGGTTGGCCTCTATGACCAGGTGGTTAGCGGTACGGATATACGCCTCCATTTGCTCATTGGGTTCTCCGCAGTCGGTGGCAATCATAAACCGCTGTCCGTTGTAATCGATTATATATCCGACGCACTCGGTAGAATCATGGTTGATACCGAATGTATTGATTGTCAGGTCTCCGAGTGTCCATTCTTCTCCTTTCTCGAAATAGCGGCGGCTGGTTTTCAGTTTCTCCCTGACACCGTAATTGCGGTCTATTCCCTCGTGTATCAGGCGGGTGCTGTATATAGGCAGGTGCACCCTCTCGCCGAGGGTTCCCACGGCACGTATATGGTCGGCATGGTCGTGCGTAACCAATACACCCATGATATTCTCAAAATCCAGCCCCATACTGCGCAAGTGCTTCTGTATCAGTCGCGCAGAGATACCGGCATCTATCAGGATGCCGCGTTCCAATGTACCCAGATAGTAGCAGTTTCCGCTACTTCCGCTCGCAAAACAACGAAATATAAAGTCTTTTTCTGCCATAGTATCAATTAGCCCGCAAAATTACAAAAAAAAATGCAAATCTCCAAATCAAAAAAAACAATCTACGTTATGCCCGCATCAAAACAACAGATATGCACTTTATGCAATACGCATAGTGCATAAAGTGTATAAAAGCACCGCATAAAAGATAATTCTTTCTACGTCCTTTCT
>DKEG01000060.1:11085-96821 GCA_002452095.1 Bacteroidales bacterium UBA6828
TTTCTACGTAATTGGTATTATAAGATATAGGAATTGCATATTCCGTATATAACGTGAGTTCGATATAACGACAGAAAGAGACTTTGTCGGTCAACAACCAACAACAACTATGCACAACAGATAACGTATAGCAACCACTACATATAGCAAAACAAATTGCCACTGAATGGACCACTAATCGGCATTAGCGGGGCTGTTTCGAACGGACGGCTGCGCCGTATTAGCGCAAATTAGCCATAAATTTCGTATTCCCAATTACATCGCACATCAGGAGTTGCTTATTTGCAATTTGGCATCTGCTTCGAACCACTCACGAAAAGGAATGCCCCCTAACTGTGCAATCGTCTTTTGGGCAGTAGTTATCTTTAGGTTCTGTATGATTGTATGGGTTTGATTAAGCCAGCGTTGGTACATATCTTCAGTATCACTCAACAAAACAGGATTCAGTTCCTCCACCTCTTTTTGAATAAGGGCAGGATTGTGCAAATAGAATTTTATGCACTTTGAATAAATCAGCACCTCGCCCACGATATGCGGGAGTTTGAAGGGTAACCTGTGTCCGTTGATATGCGTAAATTGTCCGCCTGCAGAGAAAGTATCTCGTGCGTTGTACAGCAGAACGGAATACTTGGTGCATAACCACATTGCCGCCCGTTTGTAATCGCTTTTGAAAACTTCAGGAAACAAGATGAACATTTTAGCCGCCAAATGTTCGTTCTCCGTAATATATGCGCGTGTTCCGTCGCTCCACAGTCGCAAGGACATATTGGTAGGGGATTCTAACCACCACGGCATTTCCGCCCGATGCTCAGCAATGGCTCGGTTGCGATAATAGGAACGTACCTGTTCTATGGTATTATCGGAGGTACGCAACGCATCATAGGTAGTCCCCATCTTATCGAATATGGATTCGCCTTTTTTCAATTCCATATCAATCAGATAGCGAGGAGAATGAGTAACGGCAATATCGTACAAGCAATCTTGATACGGACGGCATATGAACTCGGGGGTATTTCCGCCCAACTTGCCAAACAAGATATAAATATCCTGAACATCCGTCAGACGTGTTGATTCCATGATGCTACTGCCGGTGGAAGTCCAATGGTCTTTTTCTGTAGATTTTACCTCCACTCCATAGTATTGCGCCGCCAAAATATCGGGGAAATGCGCTCCCGAAATGAGTTGTATCTGTTCCGCTCGAAAAGGAGTGGCAGGCGCAACATCTTTCAACACCCGTTCGGATATTTTTTCCAACTCAAAAGCCGAACAATGCTGATAAACCGACTTGTTTGCCCGAGATCGGTTGTTCAATTCCTTTTCCGCCAGCGACATAAAATCCCGGAAAGCGAGATCCGCCTCCGTCGTACTGCGTTCCCTTATGGCAATAATGTTTTCCATAGTCTATTCGAAATAGAGTTTCCATAACGATTGCAGACGCATAGCGATATGGTACGCCAAGACAGGAGGCACGGCATTACCTATGACTTTATAGCCACCGGAAGCGTTTAACGAAACACGATTTCCATTGATTGTTCCTTTCCACACAAACGGATAATCCGGCGGGAAGGTCTGAATCAAAGCACATTCCCGCACCGACAGGCGGCGTTCCGGCAAGCCTTGCTGTAATTCTTCGGTATGAGTTCCACCGTGTTCCAATGACAAACGGCGAAATTCAATATTTCCGTGATGCTCCGAGCGAATGGTCGGACCTAATCCTTGTAGTTTGATTTCCGTCTGCCCTTGGCAATGTTTCCCCATATATTTGGCGTGCGAATAACTTTGTTGTGCAGGATCAGCAGACGAATCCGGTTCTTCTAACCCCTCAAAAATATCTGCACAACATACATAAGGCAGTCCGCTTGTCGATGTGCAGGAATAATTGTGAGTAGGCTGCGGATAGGGATTGTATTCAGCAGGGATTGAGACGGAGGTCAGTGCAGACAAGGTCTGTGGTGTTAAGGCACTTTTCCGTATTCCGATAAAAATCACACGTTCTCTGGACTCGGGTACGCCATAGTTTCCGGCATGCAAAACTTGCGGAGGCAAAACAAGATAACCATTTTCGTCGGCGGAGGAAAAATCTTTTTGAATAATCTCTTTCACATCCGACAAAGAAACCAATCCTTTTACATTCTCGGCGACAAACATCTTGGGTTTGACGATGTCGATCACCTGTTTCATCCAAAAATAGAGTTTTCCGCGTGTTTCTTCCGAAGGTTCCTCTTCCGACATACGTTTTCCGTTATGGTCACGCAGTGAGGCAAAGCCGTTACGTTTCCCTGCCACCGAAAAATCCTGACAAGGAAAACCGCCTGTAACAATATCCACATTCTGCGGAAAAACTATTTGTCCCGCACGATGTTTCTTCACCAGATCGACAATACTCTCCAAATGATAGATATTCGGCGAATAACCGTATCGGCTAAAATAATGCGTCCATGCGATTTGTGCTTCCGGCAAAATATCGTTGGCAAAACAAAGTTTGAAGCGTGTGCTTTTTACTCGAATCCAGTTAGCATCCAACTCTTCGCTTATCCAACCGGAGTGTGGTGGTATTGATTTTCGTTGGCACACAAAGCCGCCCTCGAAACCTAAATCCATTCCTCCGCAACCTGAAAACAAAGAGAGAACCCGTAAATCTTTCTTAGATACCTGCGGAATTTGATGAGTTGTGTCCATAATGTCTATTATTAAGCGTTTAGCATATGGACATAAAAAAAGCGTGGAACTTGACGATTGTCTTGTTCCACTTATAGAGGCTCTCGCATTGCCATATCCTTAGAACAGACAACGCAAGCCCACACTTGATACGAATACAATACACCCTATGTATATGTACACGAACCCCACCTTTGATAAAGGCAGTTAAGAATATACACAAGGGCGAGATATTCATATCCCGCAGGGCATTTACCATTGCTGTGTTCTGAAGGATATTGAAATTTGCGAGATTTCTATAAGTCAGAACAAAGCGTCAATAAACGCTAATTATTATGTCTGCAAAGCGTTACTTTGCAGTTGCAAAGGTACTACTTTTCTTTGGTTTGTACAAGGATAGAAAGAAAAATACAAAAAATGCAGGGTTTAGAGCAAGATTTTAATGCCCATAGTATATAGTTTACGACAACTCCCCGCACGGAGATTGTGCGGGGAGTTTTATTGTTTCTATTATTCTATCTTTCTATTATTCTATATGCTTGGAGTTGCGGTAGCCGGCTTCGACGGCGGAGACGTTGCTTTGGACGATGGCGTCGCCTTTGCGGGCGAAGACACGCTGCACACCGGCAATCATCTTGTCGTGGTCGATACCCAACATAGGAATGGCTGCTCCGAGAAGCACCATGTTAGCCGCCTGCGAGGGTGCGCCTGCCTCTTTGGCAAGGGCTTCTACGTCCAAGAGAACGTGGTTCTTGTGGGCTTCGATGTGGCGGATAACCTCCTCCAATTCGGGATAGTTGGGGATATTGACGAAAGGCACGGACGATGTTACAATCCAGCCTTCGGGCTTGAGATACTGCACATAGCGCAAAGCCTCCATAGGCTCCAAGGAGATGATAAGGTCGGCTCCGCCAACGGGAATGAGGTCCGAGTGGATAGGTTCGGACGAGAGACGGAGGTTGGACTGCACGTCCCCACCACGCTGACTCATACCGTGTACCTCGGCTTGCTTGAGATACAAGCCCTCTGCCAAAGCGGCTTCACCAATGACTGTAGCAATAGAGAGGATACCTTGTCCTCCGACGCCTGCCAAAATAATATCTTTTTTCATATTCTGTATTCAATTTGTGGTTTTACTTTTTTGCCTTCAAGTGGCGTTTGAGCGTTTGGATGCACTCGCGGCGTGCGATGACTACGGAAGTGCCCGGGTAGTCGATTTCTTCGCGGAGCACGTTCTTAATCTCGTCCATATTCTTGGGCAGGGGCACTACGACGCGCACGTGGTCTTTGTCCACACCGACACCATAGCATATCTGCTCAAGGCGACCCGTACCGGCAGAGTCCTGTCCGCCCGTCATACCCGTGGTGAGGTTGTCGGAGATAAGTACCACTACATTGGCGTTGCTGTTGACGCAGTCCAAGAGTCCGGTCATGCCCGAGTGGGTGAACGTAGAGTCACCGATAACGGCAATGGCGGGGTGTTGCCCTGCATCGGCAGCGCCTTTCGCCATGGTGATAGAGGCTCCCATCTCCACACACGCGTGGATAGCGTGGAAAGGCGAGAGGGCACCCAGCGTGTAGCAACCGATGTCGCCGAAGATACGGGGTTGCGGGTATTCGCGTGCGACCTCGTTGAGGGCAGCATATACATCACGGTGTCCACAACCTTGGCACAGTGCGGGCGGACGGTTGACAACGAGATTGTCCGCTTCGCGGGTAGGCAGTGCATCGAGACCGATAGCAAGGCGTACGCTGTCGGGTGTGAGTTCGCCCATACGCGGGAGGTCGCCCGTAAGGCGTCCTTTGACTGCGACCGTGGAAGGCACAAGTCCGTGGATGAGTTCCTCAACGACAGGTTGTCCCTCTTCGATAACGAGGATTTCCTTGGCACCGTCAGCCACCATTTGGTTGATGAGGGCAACGGGCAGCGGGTACTGAGCGACCTTGAGGATAGAGCAGCCCATAGCAGGTTGGTAGTTCTCCATGAGGTAGTTGTAGGCAATACCCGTGGTAATGATACCGCGCTCGGGGTGCGTGCCTTTGACATAGGAATTGAAGGGCGAAGTCTCGCTCTTGTGTACGAATGTAGGTTGTGCGGCTACGAGTTCGGCATAGTTCTTCTTGGCAAATGCCGGCAGCAGGATAAAGTGCTGTACGTTCTCGGGGAGAGACATCTGGTTCTGCACAGGTGTGTTGTCAGCGGTCTCGACAACGGCACGCGAGTGAGCCATGCGGGTTGTTACGCGCAAAAGGATGGGTGTGCGCAGTTCCTCGGAAAGGCGGAACGCCTCTTTGGTCATCTCGTATGCCTCCTGTTGGTTGGTGGGCTCGAAGCACGGTATCATGGCAAACTTGGCATAGAAACGGCTGTCCTGCTCGTTTTGCGAAGAGTGCATGGAGGGGTCGTCAGCAGCCACCACTACCAAGCCGCCGTTCACGCCGGTGATAGCAGCGTTCATGAATGCGTCTGCGCAGACGTTCATACCCACGTGCTTCATACATACGAGTGCGCGTTTGCCCATATAGGACATGCCGAGCGCGCCCTCCATAGCGGTCTTCTCGTTGGATGCCCAACGGCAGAAGATAGAGGGTTGTGCGGCTTTCGCCTCGTGCAGTTGAATGTACTCCGTGATTTCCGTTGACGGTGTGCCCGGGTAGGCATAGACACCGCTCAAGCCAGCGTCGATAGCACCTTGCGCTATCGCTTCATCGCCTAAAAGAAGGTGTTTCATGATATATGGGGTTTAGTTTTGGGGTTATGATTTCATTTCTTCGCTAATCTGTGTCAATCAGCCGTTAACCGGTGTTTCTTCTCTTTCCGCTTGGGCGGCTAAGGCTTGCCAGAGGCGGTCTTGGGGGACGGGGGTGGTAATAGAGACGGGTTGTTTGCTGACGGGGTGAATGAACTCGATACGCCGTGCGTGGAGACAAATTCCGCCGTCGGGATTGCTGCGCTTGGCTCCGTACTTAAGGTCGCCTTTTATCGGGCAGCCGATAGCCGCCAACTGGCAGCGTATCTGGTGGTGGCGTCCTGTCTCAAGGTTTATTTCAAGGAGCGTATATCGGTCGCCGCAGGCAATGGTTTTATAAGTAAGAACGGCTTTCTTTGCTTCCTTGTTGAGCGGATTGCCGTCTTTGTCTGTACGGGCAATATACGACTTGTTCTGCTGCTCGTTGCGAATGAGGTAGTTCTCCAAGCGTCCCTCGGGTGCAGCGGGCGCATTGGCAACGATTGCCCAATAGGTCTTTTGGATTTCGGTATGCGATTTGAACATATCGTTGAGCCGCGCCAGAGCCTTGCTTGTGCGGGCAAAGAGTACTACCCCACTCGTGGGGCGGTCGAGACGGTGGGTAACACCGAGAAAGACCTCACCGGGTTTGTTGCATTTCTCCTTGATATAGGCTTTTACCAACTCCGAAAGCGGCGTATCGCCCGTCTTGTCGCCCTGCACTATCTCGTTGCAGGTCTTATTGACGGCGATGATATGGTTATCTTCGTAGAGGACAGTCATTATTAGTTGAAAGTTGAGAGATTAAAGTTGAAAAAAGTTGGGGAGTTGGAAAGTTAAGAGTTTTTTGTTTTCAGTTTTTAGTGCGTTGGCGGACGGCTTCATAGATCATAATACCGGCGGCAACAGAGACATTGAGGGACTCGATAGCATCGGTCATCGGGATACGAACACGGTCGGTAGTAAGTTTGAGATTTTCCTCATAGATACCCTTTTCCTCTGACCCCATAATAATTGCCGTGGGAGCGGTCATATCCACATCGGTATAATTGGTGTCAGTATGCTCTGTAGCGGCTACGATACGCAGACCGCTGTCGCGGAGATAGGTCAAGCAGTTCTGCAGGTTATCCACCTTGCAGACCGGGAGTGTATGGAGCGCACCCGCCGAGGTTTTGATAGCATCGCCGTTGATAGAGACACAACCGCGCGTAGGAATAATGAGCGCATGCACGCCTGCGCAAGCGCACGTGCGGGCGATTGCTCCGAAATTGCGCATATCGGTGATACCATCCAGCACCATCAACAGCGGTGTTTTACCCTCGTCAAAGAGCGATTGCACCATATCCTCGACACGATAGAACTCGATGGGCGAGAGAAAAGCGATGACTCCCTGGTGATTCTTGTCGGTAAACTGATTGAGTTTCTCAACAGGCACTTTCTGCACAGGGGTGGTGGTGCCTTCGAGTTTCTGCAGCAGTTCTCTGCCGATAGTGCTGCTCATATCGCGGCGGAGGAGGACTTTATCCAGCACCTTGCCCGCATCAAGTGCTTCGATGACGGCACGGATACCGAAGATCATCTCTTTCTCGGGCGGACGCTTGGTATCGTATTGCGGTTTACTCTCACGACGCGGCAAAGAGAGACGCTCGTGGTTGAAATTCGGATTATAACTTTTCTGATACATATCTCGTTGTCAGTATTGTAACCAATTAAGAAATTTAGAAATATCTTCGTCGTAGGAATAGGCGGTGGAAGTAAGACGGTTGCCGTTGGCATCCAACTGGATATAATAGGGCTGGGCATTGGCTCCGTACTCGGTGCGCTGCTTGTAACTCCACTTGTCGCCAATGGTTTTCAGCGTGACGGTTTTGCCGTTTTCCTCCACTTGTACGGGGGCGGGCAACTTGGTCTTGTCGTCCACGATAAGGGAGATCAGGACATAGTTGCGCAGGCGTGCTTCGACCTCGGGTTTGGAGAGCACTGCCGCTTCCATCTTGCGGCAGTTGACACAGCCATAGCCGTTAAAATCGAGGAAGACAGGCATTTGGTGTGCGCGGGCATACGCCATACCCTCATCGTAGTCGGTGAACGTGATTTGTTTATCGGCGGGCGCGGAAGCGGTATGCTGCCCGATATGCCAGTCCTGCGTACTCATAGGCGGTGCAAAAGCAGATATGGCACGCAGCGGTGCGCCCCACAAGCCGGGGAGCATATAGACCGCAAATGCGAGAGAGATAACAGCGAGGAAGAAGCGTGGTACAGAGGTTTTGCGGTGGGAGTCATCGTCGTTAGGGAACGAAATAAGCCCCAAGAGATACAGTCCGAGCAGGGCAAAGATGACCACCCAAAGGGCGATAAAGACCTCCCTGTCGAGGATATGCCAGCCGTAGGCGAGATCTGCCACGGAGAGAAATTTGAGCGAGAGTGCGAGTTCGAGGAAAGCGAGTGTAACCTTGAAGGTATTCATCCAACCGCCCGATTTAGGCAGTTTTTTGAGTACAGAGGGGAACAGGGCGAATAGCGAGAACGGTAGTGCGAGGGCGATAGCGAAGCCGAGCATACCTATTGCGGGGGCGAGAAGGGTCTTGCCTGCCGCTTCTACGAGCAGAGTGCCGATGATTGGTCCCGTACAGGAGAAAGAGACGATGACGAGGGTGAATGCCATCAGCAGGATACTGAGGAAGCCCGTGGTGTTGCCCGACTTGGTACTAAGGGCGGTAGACCACGAACTTGGCAAGGTCAGTTCGAATGCGCCAAAGAACGAAGCGGCAAAGAGTACAAGAATCAAAAAGAAAATGATGTTCACCACTGCATTGGTGCTGAGTGCATTGAGGGCGGAGGCTCCGAAGAGGAGTGTTACCAGCAAGCCCAGTCCTACGTAGATGATGATGATACTCAGTCCGTAGAGAAGGGCATCGCGCACGGTGTGCGGGTTGGTGGTGCCGCGTGCCGCTCCATTCCGCTTGATAAAGAAAGAGACGGTCATCGGGATAATAGGCCATACACAGGGGGTGAAGACAGCCAGCAGTCCGCCCAAAAGCCCCATAGCGAATACCCACCAGAGCGATTTATCGGAGGTGTTATTGGGTGTATCAACGGCTACGGGAGCGTCCTGCACTATGGCTTCGGGCGTATATTTCCACACCTCGGGGGCAGTACACATACGGTCGTCGCAGGCATTGTAGCGCACCGAGACGGACGGGACAGCGGGCAGAGCAAGGGTGTATGTACCGCTGTATTCCTCACCAACGGCGGAGTCATTTACCTCAATAAGGGTCATGTGCCAACCTGCGTCTATGGTGGCTTCTATTTTGATGCTGTCGCCGACAACAGAGCCTGTCCATCGGACGGGATTAACGATTTGTGCGATTGCTCCCGTTATCACGAGGAGCAAGACGGTGAGCGTCAGTAGTATCTTTTTAGTCATACAGGTGTATTATTCTTCGCGTTTGATATGGGCACCGATGGCGTTGAGGCGGGATTCGATGTCCTCGTAGCCGCGGTCGATCTGATCTATGTGGTCAATGCGGCTGGTGCCGTCCGCCGCCATAGCCGCGATGAGCATAGCAATGCCCGCGCGAATATCGGGTGAGGTCATATTGTTGTGGCGGAGACGCATCTGGTGGTCGTGTCCGACGACGACGGCACGGTGCGGGTCGCAGAGGATTATCTGGGCTCCCATATCGATTAACTTATCGACAAAGAAGAGGCGACTCTCAAACATTTTCTGATGAATGAGGACGGAACCGCGTGCCTGCGTGGCTACTACGAGGATGACGGAGAGCAGGTCGGGCGTGAGTCCGGGCCATGGTGCGTCCGCCACGGTAAGGATAGAGCCGTCGAGGAAAGATTCTATCTGGTAGTGTTCCTGCGCGGGTATGTATATATTGTCTCCCTGCTGTATGACCTGAATACCCAGTCGGCGGAAGGCTTCGGGAATGATGCCGAGATCCCGATAGGAGACATTACAGATCGTAAGTTCACTGCCCGTGATGGCTGCCATACCGATAAACGAACCGACCTCGATCATATCGGGGAGGAGGGTATGCTCCGTGCCGTGGAGGGCGGAGACGCCTGTGATTGTAAGGAGGTTGGAACCTACGCCCTGTATCTGTGCGCCCATACGGTTGAGCATACGGCATAGTTGCTGTATATACGGTTCGCAGGCGGCGTTGTAGATAGTAGTTGTCCCCTCGGCGAGGACAGACGCCATAATGATATTCGCCGTACCGGTTACGCTGGCTTCGTCGAGCAGCATATAGGTACCACGGAGACGCTGTCCGCAGAAATGATATGCACGGAGGTCGTGGTCGTAGGTGAAAGTAGCACCGAGGTTAAGCATGCCCTGGAAGTGGGTATCCAAGCGTCGGCGGCCAATCTTGTCGCCTCCCGGTTTGGCATAGGTTACTTCACCGAAGCGTGCCAGCAGTGGGCCGATAAGCATTACGGAGCCGCGCAGGCGGTTGCACTTGCGGAGGAACTCGGGGCTATGGAGCCAGCCGGTATCGATATTGCGGGCGCAGAAAGCGTACTTGCCTTTAGCGAGGTGCGTGACCGAGACGCCCATGGATTGGAGTAGGTCTATCAGGTTATTGACGTCGAGAATATCGGGCAGGTTGTTTATAATGATTTCGTCCTGCGCAAGGAGTACGGCACACAGGACCTGGAGTGCTTCGTTTTTCGCCCCCTGCGGGGTGATAGTGCCGTGCAGTTTGTGTCCGCCTTCTACAATAAAACTTGCCATATCGGGTTTTGCTATACAGAGTTTGTCATTTGTTAGGGTGCAAAGTTAGTCAAATTATTTGGTTTGCACAAGAGTGGTGGGCAGAAAAAGGGTTTGTGTATCAGTCTTTCGATTGCAGTTGGCGGAGGATACAGGCGCGGGTATATGCCCAGAGTTGCCCGTAGATCTTGCGATGACCTGTGCGGGGATCGAATGGGGCATCGGGGTCTGGGTACTTTTGTTGGGCGGCGAAACGCTGTTCCCAGAGGGGACGTGTGGCGGGGTCGGAAAGTTGCTCGGCAGTGAGACGGCACGCCTGACGGAAACGGTTGATAGATGCCAATTCCGCCCCTTGTGGCGGGTTCTTTTTGCGGTCGCGCGGGTGTTCGATGACATAAATCTCTTGCACGCAGTCGTACAGGGCGTGCCGGTTGGCATTGCGGGCAGTCTTACGACGGAAGATGAGTTTGGACTTTTTACCGAGTTTGCCGTGGATGCTATCCAAAGGCATTTCAAATTCAGAACGAGCCATAGAGGTAATGATGAATTAAGAATTATGAATGAGGAATTATATGTTATTTTTGTGGTATTTCATCAGTATTCATAAGGGATTGACGGCTGAATCACCCAAGTATAACCCAAGAATCACCCAAGAATCACCTAAGAATAACCTATGCTTATCAGTTTGAGATACAATAATCGTGCCTTGGGTGTGGAATGGCAATTATCAGATACGATTTTTGTAGAAATTTCGTTGATTTTCTGCAAATTTAAGGAATTGAAATAAATTTCTCAAATTTTGCTTGTTTGTATGGAAAAGAATGCTTATCTCTGCGGCGGAATTTCACAAAATTTACAAGCAAACATAAAAACAGACTTAAATCCGTCAAAAACAGACTTAAAATTGATATTGCCTATGGCATAACCACGCATCGGTAAGGCGATGCAACGACATATATAGATAAAGCGTTTCGCTCTAATACTTGGTCTCTAAAAACCGGACATTTTTAGAACTAATTCTTCCAAGGAAAAAGCCAAATGCTCACGCGTTAGCGTGGGCTTTTTCCGTAGATATTTGGAAGAATAGGTAGTCCGGTAAATCCTCAGAGACCAAATACTCATAAACGAGAAAAGTCTGCGCTTTGTTTTTGTGTGTGTAAAGATATCTAATTAAGCATTATTATTGATGAGATGTAAGATGTAAAGTAAAATAAATGGTTCTATAGAATTATTATTATTATGATAAAACTAATACAAAACAACCCTTATCGGTTTTTAGGTGTCTATTCCAATTCTCCAATTAAGGACCGCGTGGCAAATATCAACAAATTAAAAGCCTATTTGAAAGTAGGGAAGCAACTTTCATTTCCTTTAGATATGCCAGATTTGTTAGAGCCTTTTTCTCGTACTATTGAAGGTATGGAGGCATCTGCAGCAAGTTTGAATCTTCCTAAGGATCAAATCAAGCATGCGTTGTTCTGGTTTGTTAACATTACTCCATTTGATAAAATTGCGTTAGATTACCTTCAGGCAGGTAATGCGGAAAAGTGCAAGGAGATATCATCCAAGAAAGAGACAATCTCTTCTTTGATAAATCTTGGTGTACTTGCCGGTGTTGAAGACGAATTAGGTACACTAATTTCTAACGTTACCAAAGTTATTCATAATGATGACTATAGGGAAGAGTTCCTTAAAGCAGTTGCCGGTGACGAATTTCAAATGTCCGAGGAAGATCTGGCTGTGCTTTTCATTGATAGCCTGCAAGAAGAAATGGAGATATCCAAACTTCGAGATTTGTTTGCAAATTATGGTGCTTCCGCTGCTGATGATGAATTATTGGATTCACGCGCTATAGAGGAACCCAAGTCACAAATTCTCTCAGCCATTTCTGAAGCAAAGGATGTGGCTAATACTGCAAATGCGCAATATGAAGCAGGTGTTCACTTGATGGATGTAACTAAAGGACCTCTGAAGTTGTTGCAAGATATGCTTGATACCGACGATATGGGTTATCAAACGATAGCGGATAAACTTGCCACTCAAATACTACAATGTGGCATTAACTACTACAACAAGTCAGATGAGGACGAAGACGAAGAAATCAAAAAAGCATATAAACTCCAACATTATGCCTTAACTATTGCTGCTGGTAATCTTGTGAAGGAACGCTGTAAAGAGAATGTAGCCATTCTGAATAAGAAAAAGAAAGAATTGGCTCCGAAGGGCGTTCGGTTCTATGATCAAAAGATAAAGGAAATTCTCGCATCCTTTGCTGCAAAACCTGATAAAGCGAAAGAGACAACGCAACTTGTAAAAGGCTGCGCTCCTTATTTGTTCTCAATTAAGGACGAACTGGGCAGTAATAATGAATACTACCTGCGTATGTCTACGTTGGTGGTTGCTGTTGGTCTCAGCAAGGTTATTGAAGAGTTTAATTCGATGATGAATGACACGCTGAAGATTCAGTTGATGCTGCATCGAGAAGCAACGCTCAATAAATTGCGCTGTATGTTCAATGACGCATGGGAGGCCACTCTTTTTATGGAAAAACTTGATATGGAGAGCAACTTCCGCTTGAACCGTTTCAATGACCAGAAAATTGCGCTACGTAAGCAGGTTGCCGAATTGATCGATGTGAATACTCAAGTCCGTTTATCTGCACAATCAGACAATCAGATGTTTGCTTCATGTAGTGACATCTCTTCTTTTCAAAAATACTTGTCTATGTTTGCTAAGGGGAAACACGTGGCAGAAGCAATGGCTGGGATTGAGAGATGTGAGTTTGAGGCTATTTCAACATCATACAGATGCTCTGAGTTCCTGAAAAAATATCCGCATACAAGACTTCCGGTTGCCGAGAAACAGGAGGAATTGTTCTATAAGGAATGTCAGAGCTCGGTTAACTGGTTAAATCGTTATCTTAAGGAATATCCTTCTGGTCGTTATGTTTCTCAGGCAAAAGCACGCTTAGAAGAAGAGTCTATGTGGGCAGAATGTCTTGCGTCAGAAGGTAAGGAAAAATATAAAGAGTATCTCTCCAAATATCCCAATGGCGTTCATCGTAAAGAAGCAGAGCAGAAGGCTTCCGCATGCTACATTGCCACTATGGTATATGGCGACTACGACCACCCGCAAGTTGTTGCACTCCGTAGTTTCCGTGACGATATCCTGCGCACAAACGCAATAGGTCGTGCATTTATCAGTTTCTACTACAAGAACTCCCCTGCTTGGGTAGAAAAGTTGCAAGATTACAGGGGCATCAACATAATCATTAGAAAAGTATTGAATATTTTCATTAAACTATACAATTATGAAAGCAAGTAATTTTTTTATATGCTGCCTTCTTTCGGTAGCAATGATTCCTTCAGCATTTTCTGCTACATCGGATAGCATTCGTATCGAAGAACTTAATGCCGAGATATCAACATTAAAGAATACCATATCAGAACTATCAAAATCACAGTCTGCAAATCAGAAACGTACTAATGATGCCGTTGTCACATTACGTGCTGCCGACCAGAAGATGACCTATAGGATTGATTCGCTGTCTAAGAATGTTGAGATTATTGACGGAAATCTTATTCAAACAGCAGAGAAGTTGGGTGTTGAGATAAAGAGTACTAATGAATCGTTAGGAGAAAAGGCAGACGCAAAGGTTATGAAACAAAGAACCATTTTGGGTGTTGTTTTCTTCATTCTGCTCACGATAATCAGTGTTCTTATTTATGTACTTCTCCGTTTGAAAATAACTCGTGGAACTGCTGATATCTACGCATTACAAAAGAAGGCAGAGAAACTTAATGAAGAGATAGTTGGCAACTTTTCCTCTGAGATGTCTGAGATGCAGAAAATATCGGCATCCCTTTCCGCTCTTAGTACCAAATCTAACAATTCATCATCCGATCCGGACCATTCGTTAATCAAGACACTGGCTGATCGCATTACATTTATGGAAATGACCCTTTCCAAAATGGATGCATCTATTCGTGGATATAAGCAACTATCCAAATCTATCGTTCAAATGAAGGATAACCTCAAAGCCAATGGCTATGAACTGGTGGATATGCTTGGTAAACCTTATAATGATGGTATGAAAGTTACAGCAACTTTCATTGAAGACGAAAATCTCGAAAAAGGACAGCAAATCATTACCGGAATCATTAAACCTCAAATCAATTTTCAAGGGGTTATGATTCAAGCGGCTCAAATTACAGTTAGTCAAAATAATTAAAATTAAAATTATACTATATGGCACAAGTAAAAATGAAATACGGAATTGACTTGGGTACCACCAATTCCGCAATTTGTAAAATGGAGAATGGAGAACCGGTTATTAAAAAGACGGATACTCTCAAGGATACACTGCCTTCTTGTGTATCTTTCACGAGGAAGAAAGTTGTGAAAGTGGGTGATAGTGCCTTCAATGATTTACGCCAGGATAAGTCCCGTACGACTAAATCTTGGGCTGTTTCATCCAGTAATGTTTTTCTTGAATTTAAGAGAACTATGGGGCTTGATACTGCCTACGAAAGCAAAAATATGGATCGTTCTTTTAGTTCGGAGGAATTATCTGCAGAGGTTCTTAAAGCATTAAAATCATTTGTTTCTGATGAAACTATAAATTCCGCAGTAATTACCATCCCTGCAAAGTTTAAGGCAGACCAAATTGCAGCCACAAAACGTGCAGCGTCACTAGCAGGTATCGAACACTGTGAACTTCTGCAAGAGCCTATTGCCGCTTCAATGGCCTATGGTCTAAATGCGGCAAAGAAAGGCGGGAACTGGCTTGTTTTTGATTTCGGAGGAGGTACTTTTGATGCTGCGCTATTAAAAGTTGAGGACGGTATTATGCAGGTTAAGGATACCGAAGGTGACAACTACCTTGGCGGAAAGAATTTGGATTATGCTATTGTAGATAACATTTTGATACCATACTTGCAAGAAAACTATTCTATAAATGAAATACTTGGAGTTGAATCTAAGAAGCAGATTCTTCGTGATGCAATGAAGTTTTATGCGGAGCAGGCCAAGAATCAGTTATCGTTCAAAGATTCATGCGATATTACTTCTCAATTAGACGAATTTGGCGAGGACGATGAGGGCAATGAAATTGAGTTAGACTTAGTTGTTACTAAAGAACAGATAGAACCGGTTGTTGCCCCTATTTTCCAGAAGGCTGTAGATATTTGTAAAAAACTGCTCGAACGTAATAATTTATCAGGCGCAAATTTGGACTCTCTGATTTTGGTTGGTGGTCCAACATACTCTCCTATTCTTCGTGAAATGCTTAAAGAACAAATAACTCCTAATGTAGATACTAACATTGATCCGATGACAGCCGTTGCTCGGGGTGCTGCCTTATACGCTTCCGGTATTGATAGCGAGGCAAAGTTGGAAATCAAGTCCGGAACCATTGCATTAGACCTGAATTATCAATCAAACTCTGTTGAAGACGTTGAGTTTGTTTCTGTACGCTTGCTAAAAGAAGAATGCACAGGTACTATTCCTGCAAAACTTTTCGTTAAATTTGTTCGTAGTGATAAAGGATGGTCGAGCGGAAAAGTTGAACTCAACGAAATCGGAGATGTTATAGAGTGTCAGTTAATGGAGGGCAAATCCAATTCGTTCTCTATTGTTGCGTATGATGAGAATGGTACCACGCTTCCATGCTTCCCGAATGAAATAAACATTATGCAAGGTATTGTCGTAGGAAGCGCAGTGCTGCCTTACAATATTGGTATTGAAATTCATGACCAACGTCGCAATAGATATGTATTCACTCCTATCAAAGGTCTGGAAAAGAATCAACCAATACCAGCAATCGGTGTAAGAAATGGTCTAAAAACATCCTCGCAATTACGACCAGGAATGCAAGATGATAAATTGTTGATACCTATCTATCAGGGAGAGAACAATGCGGATGGTACAAATGCAATTTATAATGATCATGTGTTCGATGTAATTATTACAGGTGATGATGTTCCCGCACTTGTTCCCGAAAACAGCGATATAGATATCACAATTAAGGTTGATAAGTCTCAAATGATGAATTTGGAAGTTACTATTCCCGTAGTAGGTGAAACTATAGAAAAAGTAATTGATGTCAAGCAGCGTGAGGGTGCTAACGAAGATGAACTCTCACGCCGTTTAGATGAGGCAAAGCGTAAACTTCGTGCGTTAAAAGCGACTAATGGTGTTTCTGAGTCTGAGACTAAAGAGGCAGAATCCATGCTTCAAGATATTTCAAACCGCTTTGGTGGAGAGAAATCTTCAGAAGATGGTAAGATGCACCTACTTGCAGATCTCCGTCGTGCATTCTTGAATATGGAGGAAACAGAAAGTCGCCATGAGTGGGAAACTTTGGAAGCCGAACTCCGTCATGAATTTGACCGTCTCGAAAGTGCCAATAATGATCTGGGTAACAAGTACGATGGCCAAGTGGCAGAAGTGCGTAAACAGGTTGATCAAGTGATCCGAAAGCAAGATGTAGAAATCGGTCGCCAGATTTTAGAGACCATAGAGCAGTTGTATGTCAACGTTACTTACATTTATCAGTTGATTGGTTTTGTGCGTCATCACGATGCGAACTTTAATCAGTATAGTTGGACTGATTCTGCCCGTGCCCGTCAATTATTGAACCAAGCAAAGGAAATGATAAATAATAATCCTTCGGAGGAAAAGTTACGCCAGATTATAATCTCAGTAATTGAATTGCTCCCTGGAGAACAACGCCCACACTAAACTATTGATACTATGTCAATACGTGAATCATATAATGAGATTACCTGGAAGGTTTATCGGATGATTCATAAACGTGCCTTTGGGATAGTATCGGTTTTACTCATTGTCGCTGTATGTGCTGTCGTCGCCTTGGTTATCAAAGCAGACGACATCGCATACAGCCGTATGATGAAAGCCCCCAATATCGAAAAGTGTGTAAAATATCTTGATAGATATCCAAAGAGTGAACATTCTATGGATGTAGAGAGTTTACTTGTCAAACTGAAAATTGAGAAGGAAAAGAAAGATTATGATAGTGTCTGTCGGAATACTACGATAGAAAGTTGTAGATATTTCCTTTCTGAATATCCCAATAGCAATAATTATACAGAGATAGAGGAGAAACTCATTGAACTCGAATATAACAACGCCATTCAATCAAATGACGTTGCCACATTGCGCACTTTTATTGAGGAATATCCTCAATCTTTCCACGTTCAAAGCATTAATGAAAAAATCAAATCGTTAGAGGATGCTTTCTATAAGGCGAATATCAACATACCGATTGCTAAAATTGACAGAAGTAAGGTTAATGAATACCTGAATACATTCCCTGATGGTCGCTATGTTTCCAAAGCAAGGGCTAAATTGCACGCTTTAGACGATGAAGATGCATATCTGCAAGCATCTTCAACCAACACCAAGTCTGCATGGCAGTATTATCTTTCAATTTACCCCAAAGGTCTGCATGCCCGTCAAGCCCGTTCTCGCATACAGGAATTTGAAGAGATTGAGCATTATCAGAACTATTCGTTGCCTAACGATTCACAGCCATACGCCAAGTACTACGGACGCAACTATAGTCATTCTTATAGTCGTGCGCAAGTGCAAGTTAGGGCATCTGCATATTCGGACGTAGTGGTTATCGTACGCTACAATGATAAAAATGGTAAAGTGGCCGGTCACTCGTATATTCAAAAGGGTTGTAGTTCCACAATCTATCTACCACCAGAGCATTACTATCAGGTATTTTTCTACTTTGGAAGAGGTTGGTATCCTAAGAAATCAATGAGTAATGGTGTAAAGGGTGGATTCTTAAATTCAGAGCAATTCTCCAAAGATGGTTCTTCAATGTACTTGGGCTATGGTGAAGGTGTTTCATACACGTTGACTCAGCAGGTGAACGGAAACTTCTCGACATCTGGTAGTAGCGAAAACGAAATGTTCTAACGTTGATATTATGGTTTTCTCTCAAAAACAGAAAATAGGGAAATACACGGTAGCCTTTCCAATCAAGGAGGGCAGTTATGCTGAAACTTATCGTGTAAAAGATGAGGCAGGAAAGAACTGCTTCCTTAAACTCTTCAATTATGCCAAGTTAGATAGAAAGCAATTTGACGCTAAAGGCAATGTGATTGAGTTAGAGATTTCAAAACTTCTTCATCATCCAAATCTAACTGCATATAAGGATAGCGGAGAACTTTTGGTAGGCAGTCAAAAGATGGCTTATATTGTTTATGAGTTTATTCCCGGTGAGACCGTCGCAGAGAAAACAATACGCGAACAATGTTGTAGTGTTGCTGACGCGAAAGAGATAGTAATAGGTGTCCTATTAGGAGTGAAATATCTTCATAATCTGGATACTCCAATCATTCATAATGAGTTGACTACTCAAAATGTAATGTTGGATATGTCGAAGTCGGGTCTATTCCCTAAAATTATTGATTTTGGCTATGCTCGATTCGTCAATCAATCAAAGTCCTCCTTCCAGAAAGATGGTTTGAACCCATTCTATATGGCTCCTGAGGCATATAATGGTATTTTTACGCCCCAGTCTGATATCTTTTCGGTAGGTACAATGTTGTACCATTTGTTGTTCGGCTTGCCACCACACTATATTGATTTGTCGAAATACGAAGGTGCGGAGTCTGCAGAGGACGCACTAACGTCTGAACGTATGAAGCCATTGAGAATACCAAATATGGATTTGTTTGAATTGGACGACCAACTCATCAATACTATGGAGAAGGCAATGGCTCCAAATATAGACGACCGATTTAAGTGTGCAGATGAGTTTATCGCAGCCTTGAAAGGAGAATTGAGAGTAGATAAAGTGGAACATACAAAGCATCAAGAAATCGCCAAGGAGAAGAAAACTAAGAATATCCGTAAAGGAAATGGTTTCGCTGATGTTGCGGGTATGAAAGAACTGAAAGAACAATTACAATCAGATGTAATTGATCTTTTGAACGACCCTGATCAGGCGAAGGCATTAGGATTATCTCTTCCGAATGGATTGCTGTTTTATGGTCCTCCCGGTTGTGGTAAAACATTCTTTGCAGAGAAATTCGCTGAAGAGATGGGATGTAATTATCAATATGTTAAATGTTCCGATGTCGCCTCTCCATTTATCCACGGAGGACAGGGTAAGATAGCAAACATCTTTGACGAGGCACGCAAAAACGCCCCTACTATCCTATTTTTTGATGAGATTGAGGCTATGGTCAAGGATCGTTCCAAGCATAACAATGTTAGTGAAGCAGGAGAGGTTAACGAGTTTCTTGCACAACTGAATAATTGTGGTGAAGATGGTGTTATCGTTATTGGTGCCACAAATAAGCCTTCGGAAATAGACGAGGCGGCTCTTCGCGCAGGGCGCTTGGAGTTAAAATACTACATTCCCCAACCTGACCGTAAAACTCGGGCTAGTATCTTTGAAATCAATTTGAGCAAACGCTCTGTTGATTTCGGTATTGATTATGAGAAACTGGCTGATGAAACGGAAAATTATGTTTCTGCAGATATCAAGTTAATTGTTGATCAAGCCGCGCGTCTTGTCTTCCGCAGAAAACAGAAACGTATTACAATGGCTGTTTTGGAAGAGGCTATTGCCAACTCTAAGCCAAGTCTCACGGTGGAGATGCTAAAGAAACACGAAACTATTCGTGATCACTTTGAAGGAATAAAGAAAGTCGAAGAACGTCGACATATTGGTTTTAATTAAATACAAACGATTATGGAAAATAAGGAATTGTTGCTAAAGACGGCATTCTGTTGCATGGCATGTGATGGAGAAATAGCCCAAGATGAAATCTCTATTGTAAAGAAAATGGTGGCTGAACTTCAGTTGTTCTGTGGTCTTAATGTGGAAGAGAAACTGAACGAATTTGTTTCTCAAATCAATCAGTTTGGTGTTACATTCTTGTCTGACTACATTAAAGAGTTAGAGGAAACAGAGTTAACAGAAGATGACAAACTATCCATAGTTAATGTGGCTATTGCGACTATCGAAGCAGATAATAATATAGAATACTCTGAAATTAAATTCTTCAAGAAGATTCGAGAGAAACTGTCTGTATCAGATGGAAAAATTGAGAAACAATATCCGAATAGAACGGATTTAGATATATACCTTCTCCCTGATATAAAGGATAATGATTCCTTTGATTTTCATGTATCATTTGCTCAAATAACTTTGTAGTATATGAACTACGCAGAAAAATTAGGTACTGAGGAATGTTTCTTCAAAGTTCTTCCACAAAATATAGGAGAGATTCAGTATTGTCGGTCTACAAATCCAAAAGCAGAAAAAGACTCTCCCAAGGTAAGGCGCAAGCAATATCTGATGGCTATTGGCATACCTGTTTTAATTGCAGGTGGTCTCGCCGCAATTTTTAATAACTCACCGGTATTCATTGGAATAGAGTGTTTGGCTGCGCTGATTATAATAATCAAGATAGTATCAAAAATCAATTCGTTCAAAGGGGAAGATTTTTTTGTTGGTACTGAAGGATACGCAAGAATGTCGTTCGATGGTGACCGAGAAGATGCTAAAATAATTGAAGAAGTTTTGAAAAGTTCTCGGATTTTGTTTCTAAAGAGGTCGACCACTATCAAAACCGTCAGTATCAAAGTACCGAGTTTGAAAAATATTTCTATGATGCCGTTAACTCAGATGGAAAACGTCAAGTTCTTGCTGGTTGGGAAGGCTCTTTGGATAAGGCAAAAGAAGAGTACAAGTTTATGAAAGACGTAGAGTCTGCTTGGAGTTCTTATTATTTCGAGAAAGTCAAGGAGCAATTTGTAACAACTCATAAAATCGCATTTAATATGTATACGGATAGTGGCTTTATCAATGAATATTTAGTGTTTGATGGAGAAACCTTAAAAGTCGGAGACCGAGTGTACGATAAGTCAACCCTCAAAGATGTTAGGATTGGAAACGGTGTTCTGATTATAGAGCATGTCAATCACTCCACAAAATTGTTTGGCTTAATCAAAAAAGGCAATCAGGAGGAAATTCCATTCTCAATGATCGCGAATAGTAAAGTGTTTATGCTTTTCTTTGAGGATTTCGTCGCAAGAATACAAAATAATTAACGCATCAGCAATTATTTGCCAGCGGAAGTCTGTTGGAAGCCTCGAAACCTACCTATACGCTGCCGACATAGGATTGGTTATTGCATTCATCAGTATTTTAATGGTGGTATAATGCTGTTTTTTGGGGAGAAAAAAGTAATCAGATGTAATTGACTTCGGGGGTGAGGGTGATGGAGAAGCGGGAGCGGACGGAGGTGATGACAGAGCGGGCGAGGGCGATGATGTCATCGGGTGTGGCGGTGCCGGTGGCATTGATGATAACCAGCGGCTGACGCTCAAAGACCTGTGCGCCACCGACGGTTTTCCCCTTGCAGCCACATTGTTCGATAAGCCATGCAGCGGGGATTTTGACACCGCCATCGACTTCATAATGGGGGATAGCGGGATATTGCGATTGCAAGGCTTCGAACTGCGAGACGGGGATGACGGGGTTTTTGAAGAAACTGCCTGCGGAACCGAGTTCTTCCACCTCTGGGAGTTTCTGACGGCGGATACGGATGACGGCATCGCGCACCTCGCGCAACGACTGCGGATTGAGGGCGCGGAGGTTGCCATAGCCGAGGTGCAAGACGGGGTGTTTCTGCAAGCGATAGACGACGCTTGTTACGACATACCGCCCACGGAGTTCGTTTTTGAAGATACTGTCGCGATAGCCGTAACGGCACTCCTCGTTGGTGAAAGTGTGCGGTTTGCCAGTAGCGATTTCGACCGTATTGACGCTGACAATGACATCTTTGGCTTCCACGCCATAGGCACCGACATTCTGCACCGCAGAGGCTCCCACCTCACCGGGAATATGGCTAAGGTTCTCCAAGCCGCCGAGCCCCATATCGACAATCTGCTCAATGAGTTCGTCCAAGACCAAGCCCGACTCGGCTTCGATGTCCACGTGGTCGGAGTCCTCGTCCAGAGCACGTGCGCGGCACATACGGGAATGAAGGAGAACGCCATCGAAATCTTTGGTAAAGAGCAGATTGGAGCCTGCACCGATAGCCATCATAGGTTGCCCCGCATAGCGATGGAGCAGGTCTTGGAGTTCGGCAACGGATGTATATTCCGCCCACACACGCGTGCGCACGTTCATTTTGAAGGTGTTGCGCCCGAGGAGGGAGATGTTTTCTTGGACAGTCATAGTAATTTTATAGGACTAATAAGACCGATGGGGCAAATAAGTCTGATAATGGATTATTTATTGGGCATTTATTTGGGGCAGCAGACATCGCTGGGCATACGCCAGTCGCCGCGGGGCGAAAGGCTGACGCAGACCACCTTTGGTCCGTCGGGCATACAAGAGCGCTTGAACTGCTGCTGATAGAAACGGCGGAAGAATACGTCAAGCCAATGATTGATAGTCTCTTCGTCGTACTTGTCGGCAAATGCCTGCGAAGCCATATAGGCGATTTTGTCTCGCGTAAAGCCGTAGCGTAGGTAATAGTAGATAAAGAAATCGTGGAGTTCGTAGGGACCGACTTTGTCTTCGGTGATCTGGGCGATATTACCATTCTCGTCCGCCGGCAGCAGTTCGGGCGAGACTGGGGTATCGATGACATCCAGCAGGACACGGCGCGTATCCTCGCCAAACATATTCTCCGCCGCATAGCGCACCATATAGCGCACGAGGGTCTTGGGGATCCCCGCATTGATGCCGTACATAGACATCTGGTCTCCCGAATAGGTAGCCCAGCCGAGTGCGAGTTCGCTCAAGTCGCCCGTACCGACCACGATACCGTTGTGCTCGTTTGCCATATCCATCAGGATAAGCGTGCGGATACGCGCTTGGGCATTCTCGTAGGTAACATCGTGGTTATTTATATCGTGTCCGATGTCCGCAAGGTGCTGTGTAGCAACATCGCGGATAGGTATTTCGTAGGTGGTAACGCCGAGTTGCTCCATCATAGCGAGGGCGTTTTGGTAGGTGCGGTCACTGGTGCCGAATCCCGGCATGGTGATACCAAGGACACGTTTGCGGTCGTAGCCGAGGTTGTCCGCCGCCAAGACACAGACAAGGAGTGCCAACGTTGAATCCAGGCCGCCCGATATACCGACGACCACCGTCTCGGAATGTGTATGCTCCCAACGGCGCATCAGTCCGCTCGTCTGAATCGAGAAGACATCCATACAATAGGTATCTTCATCGCCCTTGGCAGGCAGGAAAGGAGTCATGGAGAAAGTGCGGTGTAGCGGTTCGGTCCGGACGCTTTCCATATCGTCGGTCATCCGCTCCAAAGGCGCCACGTTGATTTTGCGATAATGCCCGTGCTTGTCTTTGGTGAAATTGGTATTGCGCTGTCGGTCGGTGCGAAGCCGCTCGATATCAATCTCCTGAATAATCATAGAGGAGGTGCGCAGGAAACGCTCTCCCTCGCTGAGCAGGTCGCCATTCTCGGCGATGTAGGTAGAACCCGAATAGACCACATCGGTGGTACTCTCCCCTACCCCTGAAGAAGTATAGACATAGCCGCAATGGACGCGTGCCGACTGCTGGGTAATCATCTGTCGGCGGAAAGCGTTCTTGCCCACGAGGCAGTTGCTGCTCGAGAGGTTGAATATCAGTTCCGCCCCCTGGATAGCCAACTGCGTGGACGGCGGGAGCGGGCTCCAGAGGTCTTCGCAGATTTCGATGCCGAAACTATAGTTGCGCGTGGTAAAAAGCAGGTCGGGACCAAACGGCACATCACCGCTCCAGATCTCGATAGTAGGGATACGCGGTGCGACGGTGTTCCATGAATACTCGAGTGCCAGACGCCCCGAAGTGAACCATCGTTTCTCGTAGAACTCGCCCGTATTGGGGAGGTTGATCTTCGGCACGATACCCAAGACCTCGCCGTCGGTCATCACGAAAGCGCAGTTGAAGAGGTTGTTATCCACCTGCAATGGTGCACCGATAAGGACAATGACAGGTTTCTCGCGTGTAAAAGCGCATATATCTTCGAGTGCGTCAAGCGCATCCTGCTGCAGTTGTCGTGTAAAGAACAGGTCGGCACATGTGTAGCCGGTAAGGGTCAGTTCGGGGAAACAGATCACCTCCACGCCCTCAGAGACAGCCTCCAATATTTGCTGTTTCACCTGCTGTGCATTGTATTTACAATCCGCCACACGGATCATAGGTACGGCTGCTGCCACACGCACGAAACCGAAATTTGTATTTTGCATACCGATAAGTAAGAATTAAGAGACAGGCGCAAAGTTAGCAATAAAATATGAATATGGCAAGCAAAGGTATTTCAAATGGCATGGCAAAAGCCGTAAAAGAGAAAAAATGCAGAAAAGTACAGAAAAAACCATACCAAAATTTGTGTATATCAAAAAAATGCCGTACCTTTGCACCCGCTTTTGAGGAATAAAGCGAAATACAACCTTGGTGCTATCGTCTAGTGGCCTAGGACAACGGCCTCTCACGCCGTAAACCCCGGTTCGAGTCCGGGTAGCACTACCAAGAGGAAAGAGAAATCGGGAACGGTTTCTCTTTTTTTGTTGTGCAACTTTGCAAGCACAATTATGTGATTTACGGAATATCCATACGAAAAAGAGATTGCCCATGAAGACAATCTCTTTTCTGTGTCCCCCGAGGGACTCGAACCCTCGACCCACTGATTAAGAGTCAGTTGCTCTACCAACTGAGCTAGGGAGACATCCGTATGAAACAATGCTTTTTCTCAAAAGCGGGTGCAAAGGTACGGCTAAATTTTGGATTATGCAAATTTGGCAGTCATTTTTCTATATTTTTCGTGTTTTTATATGGTTGGGCAGGATTTGGGGCAGCCGACATTAGCGGCAAGAAAAATGGAAGAAAATAAGCCTTAAGTTGCTCTTTTGACGACGCGAGACGCGTCGTCCCCACACTTTTGCGCTCCCAAATGACCGCGGACGAGGCGTCCGCGTCCCCGGCGGAAGAGTGGTGCCAACTCATGGGTAAACGCCCTACAAAAACAGTTCCCGTTGCCGTGTCGTTGCCGTAAATTAGAGCCAACCAGTCAGAACAACACCTGTTTTTCGAGACAGCAGGGTGAATTTCAGACAGAGTTGTTGCATTATTGGCATTTTTTGTGTAATTTTGCAGCGGATTTTATAGGGCTACAAGAAGGATGAGAAAACATCACTTATTTCGCATATATTGCAGTATGGCATTGCTATGCATAGCGATAGCAGGCTACGGACAGATATTCGAGACCTTACCTTACGAATTCGGGTTTGAAGATACAGAAGCGACCGAGTTGAGCAAATGGGTGCTCAACCCCGGTATGGGCGTGTATGCCACCGATTCCCTGATTGACCAATGGTGTGTAGGCGAGGCGTTGCGGAGCAGTGGCGACAAGGGGCTTTATATGTCGAACAGCGGGGGAGAGAACTCGGAGGTAGGCAAACGCGATCTGATTGTCAACCAGATGACAGGGGAGATTGAATTGATTATCGGCAACCCGAAGTATGTGCAGTTTGCATACCGTGATTTTGCGCTTCCGACGGGAAATTACTATGTCTGCTTCGATTACATCAGTCCGAATATGCAGTTGGCGGCGGGGTATATCACGTTTATCCAGCCTCCGACGGCGCAATCAAACAAAGTAACGCTGCAACGCGGAACGGACGTATTGCCTGCGGTGAACCCGACGGTAGGTCCGGCAAGCGGTGCAGAGACGTGGAATACGGCTAATTTTACCCTGAACGTAACACAGCCGTCGAACGGCGAAGTGCGCTATGTGCGGCTGTGGTTTGCGTGGCTGAACTCGGAGGCGGACTCGATACAACAGGGTATCAGCGGTGCGATAGACAACATACAGATAGTGGAAAACAAGTTCCCGATACCGACCGGTTTTACAGGGACGGTGGAGAACTGCGACCACGTGGTATTCGAATGGAGTCCGGTAGCGACACGGTATCAGTTCCAATACCGCCGTATCGGAGAAAGCACGTGGAAGAACCGCTGGGTGAACAACAGCAGCACCTATACGCTGCAGAACATGAAGGAGGGAGTCTATGATTTCCGTGTGCGGAGTATGGATATACAAACCGATGCACAGGGCAAAACGGACACGGTGTACAGCCCTTATGCGTACGTAAACAATTTTACGGTTTTCTGTCCGGAGTTGCACTGTATCAACTACTCGAACCTACACGACACCACGTTGGCGCATTGTACATACGGTAACACCTCTCTCGATGGATATGAGGTCAATAAGAACAAGCCCTTTGAGAAGACGGGCGTGATAGACCAAGGTCCGAACTCGATACTCTCGCGCCATACGGTGGTATGGGACACGACGGCGACCGACCCGCGCACGGGCGGGAAACTGCGTATGGTACCACGGGGCGAGACCTCGAGTGTGCGTTTGGGCAACTGGGAGACCGGTAACGGCACGGAGGCGATAACATACCCGTATCATGTAGATAAGAACAGCGAGATACTGCTGTTGCGCTATGCGATAGTGCTACAAGATCCGACGGGGCATAGCGAAGACGAGATGCCGCGATTCGTATTGGAAGTGAAAGACGAGAACGGGCAGCCTGTGGACGCGACCTGCGGTCGTGTGGATCTGAACCCGCTGAGCAACGACCCCGGTTGGCAGACCATCAAGGGACAGACTATGGATGCCGACATTGTCTATAAAGACTGGACAACGCTCGGACTGAACCTGAGCGATTACGAGGGGCAGACGCTGTATATCAGCGTAGCGACCTACGACTGCTTCCTCTCGGCACACTACGGATATGCCTATTTCACGCTGGATTGCGAGTCTGCCAACATCAAGAACACCGGTTGCGGGAAGGAGGTGATGGAGGTGGAAGCCCCCGACGGATTCAACTACCAATGGCGTACGGACGACGGCACGGTGCGCTCGACGGAGCGGGCAGTAGATATACGCTCGACCGACCCGACGAACTGGACGTGCCGACTGACCTCGAAAGAGAACACGGGCTGTTGGTTCGAACTGAGCATCAACACCACCGCCCGCTGGCCGCAAGCGGAGTTCGGGCTGCTTTATACGCCGCAGAACTGCGAAAACCGCTATACGATCACCAACACGAGTTATGTATGGGTGAACGAAGACGGGAAGCATATCGAGTACCGCAACGAGGGGTGCGAGAACTACGAATGGGAGTTCAGCACAGGCGCACAGGACTACACCACCGACCCCAATCCGGGGTATATCATTTTCCCCGCCGAGGGCGGAAAACACTGGGTACACCTGACTGCGAAGAACGGTATCGGAGAAGGGGCGTGTATGTCGGACACGACGATAGAAGTGCTGGTACCGCGCGTTGGCGACACGCAGGGGGCAGTGTATGACACCATCTGCGAGGGCAGTTGGGTGGACTGGCACGGCAACCGGTACACCACCAGCGGCACATATACTTTCCAAGGACAAGCCCCCGAAACGGGTTGCTACGCGAACGACACGCTGTATCTGACCGTAAATCCGCAAGACCTTATCGAACTGGCTGACACGACGGTTTGCTACGGCGATACGGTGCGGCTGGACAGCCTGTGGACGGATGTATCGAGGACGATGCGACTGGTATTGCCCAACCGGTACGGCTGCGACAGCACGGTGCTGCGCAAGGTAACGGTGCTGCCCGAGTTGATGCCGATAATAGAATCGCAGGAAGCGGACAGCGCACACCTGTACGGCTATATACATATAACCATTTCGGAGTACTCGAATGTATCACGGTTCACCGTCAATGGCACGGAATATACCGAGTCGGTGGCATTGGACAGCCTGCGAGGCGGGATATACACGATGAATTTCTACAACGATTTCGGTTGCTCCATAAGCGAGGAGATACGTATGTGCCGCTATATGGTATTCCAGCGTTGGAACGATGTTATCTCGCTGATGAACGAGAACTATGAGGGCGGCGGAACGTTTACGGGTTATCAATGGTACGAGAACGGGGAACCGATTGCGGGTGCAAACCGCTCCTACTACTACAAGGCAGGCGGTTTGTCAGAGAACGACTACTACACCTGCTTGGTAACACTGCCGGACGGAACGCAGGAGATGAGTTGCGTATTTGTGCCGACGGTTACCCAAGAAGGGCAGGTATCGCTCTCGCCGACATATATCCGCAGCGGGCAGAGCGTGGCGGTATCCGTACCGCAGAAAGCGCAAGTGCGCGGATACAACACGATGGGGCAGCCTGTATTCACCGCCGATATACAGGAAGGAAAAAACACATTGCCACTGTCAGCGGAACGGGGAATGTATATCATTGTGGTATCAACACCCGATGGAGACAAACCGTTCAGGGTGGTCGTGGAATAGGAACGCTAACTTTTTGAAAAACATATATTCTTAAAACGTTAATTATCGTGTAATTAGACGTTAACTCTTCAAGGAACATATAATTATCCATATATAATTGAACCATTAATTATTCATAGTTTGCATAGCAGAACACATTCATAGGTAATTTGTGGATAATTATATGTTCCCAAAAGGGAAACAATTAACGATTCATTACACGATCATTAACGTTACAAGAAGAAACAGAAAAGACAAATGAAACGCATACTATATATATTGTTGCTGGCAATAGCGTTGCCTATGGCGTTGCAGGCAGCACCGCCTGCACGCAACAGCAAGAACGCCAAGGCAAAAGGCAAGAGCCATACCACCAGGATACAAGACCTGCATTTTGTCTCGATGTGGGGCGGTGCCGGATACTCGGGACTGGTGAACAACTACTCCACAGCCACTTTCGATGCGGGATTGGGCAAGACGGGCAGTTTTGACTCACGCTTTATCGGCGGGGGCGGCGGGCTATTAGGCGTAGGTTATGAATTGCACCACGGGCATTTTATGTTCTCTGCGGGAACGGAATTGCGCCTTTTCTCTTCAGAAGACCGAATGACGCTTTCGCCGTTCCAAACAGAGCGCGGCGACTATGCGACGATGATACAAAACTATGAACTGCAAGATTTCCGCGAGACACAAGCCGTAGGGCAACTGATGATACCGATACTCTTTGGCGGCAATTTCGACCGATACTATTTTATGGCGGGTGCCAAAATCGGGCACACACTTTTCGGAAGATGGAAACAGCGGGGTGATTTGCTGACCTCTGTAACCGAGCAGATGGGATTGGAAGACTGGACGGATATTCCTCCGCACAACCTGCAAACAGGGGCTTTGGCGGAACACCCGCTATATAGCGGTATGGGTAACGGACCTATTATGTGGGGATTGGATGTAACATTATCCGGCGAGTTCGGCATCAACCTGAACGAGTTTTTCCCCACCGATTGGCAGACTGCCAACGAAGACAGCCGCCACCCATGGCATACCCGATTAGGTGTATTTATCGACTATGGTATGCCGGTTCTCTCCGCCCGCACAAGCGACGACTTGCAGTTGGCATACGTGGACGGCACCTACGAGTCGGATGCCCATCCTGCTAAGTTGTACACCAATTCGCTGCACCGATCGAGTTTTGCGGACAAGAACGTCAGTTCGCTTCTTGTGGGCGTCAAACTGACGGCTCTCTGGCAGGTGAACAAACCGAGAGTGCCGAACCCGAGAATGGTGTTTGTGGTAACCGACACACTGGGTAACCCGACCACTTCGCAGGCTAGCGTGGAGGTAAAAGACACCAACAAACCCAAGCAGAAAGCCAAGGTACGCAATATGGGCAAAGGCAGCAAGGCGGCTGTACGCTATGCCAAATCGACCTATACGGTGGTGGCACGTGCAGCGGGCTATCTGCCGAGCGATTATACGGGCGATACGCTGCGGGTTATCCACACCGCCGATTTGGATACAATACGTTTTCAGTTGATCCCCGTGCCACGCTGGGTATGCTATGTGCATGATTTGGAAACGGAGCAACTGATCGGGGCGACGATGCAACTGAAGAGCCGCGTTTCCAGCGGACACGACAAGACGCTGACTATCAATGCGGAGACACCAACGGTAGCAGGGTTGCACTATGGCGATGTATTCGATATGACGCTTTCCGCCAACGGCTATCACGACACCACGGCGGTGGTCAGCCGTCTGACCGACACGGTGCATTACTACCTGCGCCCGATACACATCGTGCATAAGACGCTGCTGCTCAAACATATGTATTTCGCCACCGACAAAGCGGACATCTTGCCGTCGTCCGAACCCGAGTTGATGCGTCTGTACACTATGCTGAACGAGAACCCCGATGCACGTATTTTGATTACGGGACATACCGACTCGCAAGGTTCGGATATGTACAACCAGGTATTGTCGGAGAAACGTGCCGCAAGCGTGAAAGCAGAGATGGTGAAACGCGGGATAGCCGCCGACCGTATCGAGACCAACGGCAAGGGCGAGAGCGAGCCGATTGACACCAACGACACGGAAGTAGGACGGCAGAACAACCGCCGTGTACAGATTACGGTGCTGAACGGGGAATAATGTCTCTTTATTCTCCGTTAAGACCATTAAGAGACAATTAAAATTCTCCGTTAATTAATTACCATTAATTTATCGTTAATTCTTGGATATACATATAATCAGCCATAAATTAACCATATAATTAGGCGTAGATTGATAATGAAAATAAATACACACATATACAGGGTTATTGCTTTGGCGGGGGTGCTGCTGGCAGGTGTATTGCCGATTAGGGCGCAACTGACCTCGTACTATTGCGACTTTGAGGATGCGCAGGAAAAGAACGCATGGGTATGCAATGCCGGGGCGCTTGGGTCAAATTGCACCAACCAGTGGTATATCGGCAGTTTGGGCGATTTCAGCGAGAACGGTCAGAACGGGTTGTATATATCTTCCGACGGCGGTGCGACCTCGTCTTACACCACGGCGAGTGCCTCGTCGGTAGTGGTATATCGCGAACTGAATATGCAAGCGGGTACCTACTTTTTGGACTTCGACTGGCGGGCATTGGGTATGAAAAATGCTTCGGTTGTCATATTCTGGATACCACAATCGGTTGCCACAAATTCCAACCCGAATGGGAGTTACAGAACTACGCTGGAGCAGTATCGCATAGGTGGAGACACTGTGTTATATGGTGCTATCACATGGCAGTCAGCACGTTTTACAATCAACATCAATGCGAATAACCAAAACGGCAAGTTGGTCTTTATCTGGAATTGTGCCAAGAACGGAGCCGCTCCCAACCTGCCGGCGGCTTGTATAGACAATATACGCATTACCCCCTATACGGAAGACTGCAAGAAGCCCGAGTTCCCCAAGGACAACAAGGGCAACACCACGGCTTACGACAAGAACACCGCCACGCTGTCGTGGACGAAAGGCAGCGGGGTGTATCAGGTGCGGGACTATAATATGGAGAACGGGAAGGTGGCATTCTATGATGCCATACAGCAGAACTCGGTGCAACTAAAGACCTTTACCGAGGGGTATCACGTATTCTCCGTGCGCTCGGTATGCGGCGAAGACAGTTTCTCCGAATGGGAGAGTACTGCCGAGTTTATCTGGATACCGGGCAACCGCTGTGTGGATTATATGGATCTGGAGCAGGCAACGTGCTACTATGGCAGTTTTGAGAATCCGTATCAAAACATCGGTGTCATAGACAAGGGCTACAACAACCAGGAGTCGCGCCATACCATCCACTATGTAAAAGGCGAAACCGACCCGCGCACCGAAAACAAACTGAAGACTATCCCCGACGGAGAAATTGCATCCGTCCGTTTGGGCAACTGGAAAAACGGCGGCGAAGCAGAGGCTATCGAGTACAAATATACCGTGCAGGCGGGGCAGAGCGACATTATGGAACTCAAATATGCCGTTGTACTGGAAATGCCGGGGCATGGAGTGGATGAACACGGCGTTAATGAAGATCCGCAGTTTTTGCTGAGTATTTATGACCAAAGCGGACAACAGATAACCCCGCCAACGTGTTTTAGTGCCAACTTTGCCGGTTCTTCCACCGGTGGAGGTGTGGAAGACTGGAACCGTTGGAAACCGGATGACAACGAACTCAGCACCGACACTATCGTTTGGAAAGACTGGACAACGCTCTCTATCTCGCTGCGCAAATATGTCGGGCAAACCCTCACATTCCGTTTCACCACCAAAGACTGCCAACCGGCAGGGCACTACGGTTATGCTTATTTCACTATCGGCTGCCGCAGCGGCGACTTGGAAGGTATCGCCTGCGGCGATTTTGAGACCGACCATTTCAACGCACCCGAGGGATTCAACTATGTCTGGTACGAAGCCAAAGACCCGCGTCAGACACCTATCGGCACTGATACTTTGCACCTCCCCTACGTGGACGGCAATGTGCTGCATATCGACAAACAAGACACGTGTATCTATGCCGTAGAGGTCATTTCGAAGATGGGCGACCATTGCTCCTACACACTGACCGCCAACCCCAACCCGCGTTTCCCTGTTGCGGAGGTCAAAGGACAGACGCGTGTGGAGAACTGCACCAATTATGCGGACTTTACCAACACATCGCATATCTATTTCATCAACCGCAAAGACGGCTCGTTATCAGAGTCAAAAGAACCGGTAGAGGATGTGATTTGGGATTTCGGCGACGGCTATCCGTTGGTACATTCCACGGCAAGTACCCTTACGCACGAATATCCCGCTTCGGGCGGCAAGTTCACCGCCAAAGCCATTGCCTCGATGAGCAACGGCGTCTGCCAGGATACCGCCTTGATAGAGATAGAACTCCCCGACCTGAGTGCGGGCAACGACACCCGTATAGACAAATGTACGGGCGAGAGTTATACCCTGCCTACCGGGGTGGAAGTAACCCAAGACACCGTATATACATACGACGACAAAAACCAATACGGGTGCGATGCCGCAAGCCATATCTTTGTCCGTTTCCATAAGCAGAAAACAGACACCGTAGATGCGGCTGTCTGCGAAGGCGAGACCTACGATTTTGAGGGCGAGACCTACACTACGGCGGGGCAGTACACCGCCCGATTAGTGTCCGCTGCGGGGTGCGACAGCCTGCGCACGCTCAACCTGACGGTTTATCCGAAACTGATTGTCGATGTGCAAGATACTATCTCGCTTTGCGCGGGCGACCCCGCATTGGTCATTCCTTACGACCACAAACAGGGGCAGTTGGATTCGGTAGAGGTACATCTCGGTAACATCAGGGTATCCACAGGGAAAGACAGTATCTGTATTTTTATGCCCGGTGAGGAAATACGCATCCCCTTATCGGCAGACATCACCCCGCAAGACTATCCGATGACTATCGTTTTCGGATCAAAACAATGCCCTATGGAGCCTGTCCGTGTCATAGTACGCATACGCTATGCCGCCTCGGTCATCGAGCAGAAAAATGACCTGATAGCCCTGCTCAATGCGGATTACAACGGCGGTTTCTCGTGGATTGGCTACCAATGGTACTGCAACGGCACGCCCATCCTCGGAGCGGAAACTTCCTATATAGTGGTCGACGATGAGCACCTCGGCGATGAGTACTACTGCCTGCTGACCCGCGAGGACGGCACAGTCGTTTCCACCTGCCCGATTACGTACATCGGTGGCACTACCCCCATAGAAAACGTAACAGACCGGAAAGTATATCCCACATTCGTTTCCGCAGGCGAAACCCTGCATATCGCAGGCGAGACCGCCATTACGATAGTGGACGTATTGGGCAACCAAGTGGCTGCCTACCGGTCGCAAGAGGGGCATTGGACATTCCCTGCACCCGCCCGCAGCGGACTCTATTTTGTATTGAATACACAACAAATAATTGCTCGAATCATTGTACACTAAACCACATATAGTATCCGTTCTGTTGTTGCTGGTCAGCGTGGCTGTCTCGGCGCAATACTCCACCGGTCGTGTCAACCACTATCTGGCTCTCTCGCTGGGCGGCGGCGAAAGCAATACGTTCACGTCTTTCGCCGGCAACTCCTCTTTCTCCAAAGACCAAGTGGGCGGAAATGCCTTGTTCAACCTTGCCTACGAACTGCGCAAGAACCAATTTTTCTTCGGGTTCGGCGCAGGCGTTGACTACCACTACACATGGCAAAAGACGGAACCGTTCTGCAATCCGTTCAACCGCATCGACCGCGAAGGCGATGACATCACCTACGCCTACGAATATACCAACTACTGCGACCGACAGCACGTTCTCTCGGTGGGTATCCCTGTCTATTTCGGCGGGTATATAGGCAACTATGCGTACCTCCTTGCGGGGGCGAAAATATCTCTCCCCGTGCAGGCAAAGCACCATACCACCACTATGCTTTCCACTAGCGGCACCTATACCCGTTTTATTCACACCATAGAGAATGCACCGACGTATGGTTATTTCCCCGCGGAGGAGTACACCTACAGCCAAACATACACCGACCACACACTGCGCATTGCACCGATGGCGGAAGCAGGTGCACGCTTGCCGCTCCGCAGCCGCCGTGTAGAAATGCGCCTCGGTGTATATGCCGAGTACCACATTCCTATTTCCTACACCCACAATCTGCTGCTGGTCGATTACTCGCAGATGCCCACCACACCGCCCGACGAAAATACCCTGCAAGATATGCACAATCTGTTGATATTCAACCCGCTTACACAATCCAACCTACAAGGCAAGACTTGGTCGCAACTCACGGTGGGTATCAAATGGACGTGCCTATTCAATCTAACCCGCCAAACCTATCCATGCCGTTGTTTGGAGATGTAGTTTTTTTTATTTTTTAACACGCTCCCTTTGTGCTACCTTTTACGGAGAAAAGACGTAGAAAGGACGTAGAAAGAAGCGGTGGATGCAATGGGTATATAGTATAAAAAAGACATTTGCTTTGTTATAAAATATAAATAATATGAGAAAGATTATTTTGTTGCTGAATATATTGGTTTTGTCTGTGGCACTCCAAGCCGCTACACAGGATATTGTCCGTATCGATTTCGAGAACGGCTTGCCAGCAGGCTGGACGCAGGAATATGTCCGTCTGCCGATGGACGGCACTACCGACCCCGCGACATTCTCGTGGTATGTAGAGAGCGGCGACGACCTGCAGCACCCTGCCGGTTGCACATCGGGTAACCACCGCTTGGCTGCCCGCAACGCACGCCGGCAGGAGATGCGTTTCGTTACGCGTCTGGTCTCCCCAGTGATGAACCTGCTCAACGACTTTCAGCCCCAACTCACTTTCTCGCACGCCGAACCGCAAAAGAACGGATACAGCGATACGCTGAAAGTCTATTATCGTACCTCTGCTTCCGACTATTGGCATCTCTTCCCATCGGCTGCCTACCGGCGCAATGCTATCTGGAAACAGGAGACCCTGCAACTCGTCAGTGCCAACGCCACCTATCAGATTGCTTTTGAAATAACAGAAAATATGGGCTATGGCGTCTTGCTGGACGACATCATCATCCGCGCCACCCCCACCTGTCAGGACATCAAAAACTTGCAGGTTACCGACCGCCACGCCCACGACGCACTCGTCAGTTGGGACGTTACGGGCGCATACGACCATTTCGAAGTACTCCTTACTTCTGCCCCCGTCTCCGATTTCGGCAATATCGACCCCGCTGTCATTTTGCAACGCATTACGGATAATGTGTTCAACCCCGAGATTACGCTCACAGGGCTTCAACCCGATGTAACCTACTATGTCTATGTACGTTCCTCCTGCGACGGCAACAACAGCGAATATACCCAATGGGTAGGCACCTCGTTTGAAACACTCACCACCGCCACCCTCCCCTACTCCGAGAATTTTGAGAACACCGTTTCCCTGTCCGGCAGCAAGATGTATGGCAAACCTGCAGGCTGGACTATCGGCAGCAACATCGATGCACCGGTGCCGTTTGTCTATAAGGGCGGCAACCGCAACGACCGTGCACCCTACGCCTTGGACTCTACTTTCTATCTCTCCTTTGCCGGCGCACGCACCAACGAAAACCTACCCGTTGATGGCGGCAAATATGTCTATGCAGCAACACCCGAAATACTGGTTCAGTCGTTGAATGGCGTTGAGATTGATTTCTGGCTTACCGCCTACGACCGTATCTCGCTTGGTAACACCCGCTATGCCGCTGAACTGCTGGTAGGCGTTATGACCGACCCGACCGATTTCAGCACTTTCCGTGCCATAGATACGGTGCGGGTGGAGACATCATATATGTTCAAACGCGTATCGGTCTCGTTGGCAGACTATTTCGGTACGGGTAAGTTCATCGCCTTTGTCTCCAATGCCAAAGAACAGAACGCCGTCTATATTGATAATATCGAGATACACCACCCTGTAGCCCCCACTCCCACACACATCCGCTGCAAAGATGTAACATCGCAAGGTTTCACCCTCTGCGCAGACATACACGATGCCGACTCGTGGGAATACTGTATCGCCACCTCCTATCATCGCAACGGCAATATGCCCCAATCGGATATATTGTATTCCCAACGAGGTATCACCGGTTCTTCGGCGGCTGTCTATAAAACAGACGGACTGCTCACAGGTAAGACCCTGTATATTTATACACGTTCCACACGCTTCGAGCAACACTCCGCATGGTCATTCCCTGTTACACTGCGTGTGCCTGCTGCTATGCCCGCAGTTACAGATGCTGCCCCGTACAAAGAGAGTTTCGAACCATCTTCAGGCGAAATACTGCTTTCCGGCTTAGCCAAAGAGTTGCGTCTCTCCGGTCAGCCAAGGGGAGCCGCATCTGTTTTCTATCCGCTGACCAACATCACCCCCACCCTCAACGCCTACCCGCGTATCAGTTCCGCAGCCCCCAATGCCGTCGGGTCGCACCTGCAACTATGCGGCACGGACACATGGTTTGTTCTCCCCGAAACAACCACCGACCTGCAGCAATTGAAGATGGTTTTCAGCCACGCTACAAGTACACAGACCTCCGTCGGGAAACTGCAAGTAGGTGTAATGACCGATCCGTATGATTTGACCACGTTCACTCCCCTTGCTTCCTTCAACGCCGATGCACCTGCCTATAGTCGCTGCTTGGTTTCGTTTGACTCCTACGAAGGTAACGGCAAGTTTATTGCGTTCCGCTCTATGGACGCAGGAGCCAACGATGTAAGCATCAACCTAATCGACGAGATTGTTGTCTCCCGCCTGACCGACTGCCGCGAGGCGAGCAATATAGACATCAATGTGCATGCCCGCAGTGCCGAGGTTACATGGAACGCTGGCGGTATGCAGGCTTGGAAGGTAGGTATCGCCAAGACACGTTCTATGATGCAAGCCAACTACAGGGTGGTTACCTCGCCGTCTATCCGCTTCAACGACCTTTCCCCGCTGACTACCTACTACATCACTCTCCAGACTATCTGCAGTACCGACACTATGGCTACCAATGATGTTACCTATAGTTTCACCACCCCGCAAGGGCTGCCTATCGAAGAGGATTTCCTCTATTCGGCGTTCCCCGACGGCTGGAAACGTATGTACGGTGCCGCCAATGCGGTCTTCAATGGTGCCGCTCTTTCGGAACGCCCCGAGGCACCGAGCAAACACTGGCGGCTGACCAACAAGAGCGAACACGTACTCTCTCCGATGTCCGACTATGTCGCCTATGCCTATATCACCGACTACGACTATTACTATTGGCTCATCAGCCCCTCGTGGTATATCGATGCCGAAGAGGGCGAGACCGTAGAATTACGCTTTGAGTTGAACGTAAAACCCGGTCCTGACGACCAGCCCGGACAAGCCGGTACGGATGACAAATTCTGCGTGATTGTCAGCGAAGATGCTGGAAAGACATGGCGTGCTGCCAATGCCACTATTTGGAGCAATGACGGCAACGGGCAATACAGTCTCAACAACGATCTTCGTTGGGGAGAATCACAATCCGTTGCCATTGATTTCACCAAGTATGTGGGCAAAACCGTCCAAGTGGCTTTCTATGCGGAATCGAGTGTTTCCAACACATCCACCTATCTCATCATTGACAATATCTCTATACGCGTACAGGACGCACAATGCGGCGGGTTGTCCTCGCTACGTGCAGTAGCCAATGCCGACAATAGTGCCACTGTCGCATGGTTGCTCAATGGTATCAATCCCAAACCCGCAATCATACAGGTAAGCACAGACCCTGAGTTTGCCTCGCTGCTATTCAACGACACCATTGCAGCGAACACCATGCAGGTCAAAGGCTTGCAACCCGCCTCTACCTATTATGTACGCGGGCGGCAAGCCTGCCAGAACGATCTGGATTGGCACGTCATCACGCTCCATACCCAATGTGCTGCCGTCAATCCGGATACCTACTATGAGACATTCTCCGACCCCGCAACGGAACATTGCTGGACAACCGGTTTTATCTCCCAACTCGGTGCCGGTACCGCTCCGCAGCGCATTGAGAACAAACCTTTCGGCGCAGTACTGGAAATTGCAAAGCCTTCCATTGCTGCCAACGAATCTGATGGTGCGTATGCCATATCGCCGGAGTTTATTGTGGGCAATGACATCAGCAAGTACCAACTGGTATTCTCGGCTGCCACCTACTCTCAAGATGCCGACAATGTACATCGCCTGTCCGTCGGCGTTGTTTCAGATCCTGCAGACCCCGGTTATACCTTTACCCCGCTGTCCGAGATAGTTCTCCCGTATTCCGCCGATTCTGCCGCTATGCGCACGTATGTGGTCAGCCTTGAAAATTATATAGGCGACATTGATGGTAATTTCGGACACTATATTATGTTCCTCTCCGAAGCGGGTAGCGACTCCACCAACTATGTCTACATAGACAATGTCTTTATTGAGCCGATCCGCCATTGCCTCCAAATCTTCGATATGGATGCCGACTCTGCCTTTGTAGATGGTGCGCGGCTGAAATGGACGGGCAATGCTTCACAGTACGAACTGATTATATCGCCCGTTCCTGTCCGCCCCGATACTGTTACCACGGCTCTCGTACATACCACCATCGGCACCAACACATACACCGTTACAGGACTGCAACCGTCCACTCTGTACTATGCGTATGTACGCGGACTCTGTGGCGATGGCGAGGTTAGCCGCTGGTCGTCTGCCACCACGTTTACCACCACACTCGGCGTTCCTTATATGGAACCTTTTGCTGCCAACAGCCTCAGCGCAGGAATATGGAATACCTGTTCCGCAGTATGGAAAAAAGACAGCATTACCCTCGCCGAGATGAACACCTCTGAGGGATGGTCGCTAGAGAACTGGGTGAAGGACGGCATTACTGGTATTGACACCTATCATGCACGTTTCACGTGGTTAAATCCGAGTAATGTATGGCTTATCTCGCCCTCTATCGATATGTCGAAGACCGAACCGGGCGTTGTAACTCTCTCTGCCAACATAGCACTTTGTGCCAATCAGTATAGCAGCACTGCCCAAACACCGCAGCAGGCGACAAACGACCGTTTGGGCGTATGTATCTCCACCGACAACGGCAACACGTGGAGCAAACGCAATGCCGTATTCTGGTCGTGCGACAGTACAGGCGAGCATTATTACAACCGCTTCGGACTGAATGCTCGTAAAATATCGATGGACGTAACTCAATTCGTGGGACAATCTGTCCGCATTGCATTCTATTTGGAAACTGCCAATACAAGCAACCAGATGTATATCGACTCGGTTCAACTATCATGGAAAGAGGCGGTTTGTCTGGGTGTACGCAACCTGCAGTTCGTCCCTACCTCTGACACCACGGCACACGCTTCGTGGACTACTTATGGTACACCCGACGAGGTACATATCGAACTATCGGACTATGCCGATTTCTCGCATATCATCACCCGTCTTACTACCGCACAGACCTCCTGCGATTTCCGCGGACTTACCCATGGCAACACCTATTATGTGCGTATCACACAGGAAGGGTGTACCACATCGGTGGTTCAGTCGCTCATTATGCCATACGTCGCCCCCTTTACGGAAGCGTTTGACGGCACAGTTCTGCCGCCGTATTGGACACCTATGAGCGGCTCTGTCTCTGCGGCTTTTGCAGGTACTTTGCCTACAGAAAACGCCGACTATTCTTCCGAAGGCTGGAAGATTCTGACAAAAGCCTACGGATTGCCCGCCAACCACTTGGCAGGCGAGTTGTCCAATGCCACTTCCAAATGCGTTGACCAGTGGTTTGTATCCCCCGAAATAGGGATTCCTGCCACCGATACGGAAACCACTCTGTCTTTCGATATGGCACTCACTGCCCATAACAGCAATGCTGCACCGGGCAATACGGATAACCAGGAGTTCCGCGTATTGGTTTCCAACGACAACGGGGCGACATGGCGCAGCGATGCCCAGTGGCTCTTTGCCGATACTGCCGCTGCTTATCGTTCGCTCTCAAGTATCAGCACCACCGGTGAACGTATCGAATTGGATATGAAACGCTATGCGGGGAAACGTGTCCGTATCGCCCTCTATAAGAGTGCCACCACCGCAGACAACACCAGCGATGTGCATATCGCCAACCTGCGTTTGGCAATGCCGTGCTCCAAACCCGACTCGCTGACCGCACAATCCGTTGATTTTACGAGTGCGGCTCTGGTATGGAAAGGGCAGACCAACCTGCCGACTATCATCGAATATGCTACAGCGGGCGATTTTGCCCACTCGCAACGCGATACCGTCAATTCAGGACTGACACACACACTGCAAGGTCTTGTACGCGGTACCGCCTACTATGTACGCGTATGGCAACTGTGTGCAGGCAATCAGGAGAGCGACTATAGCAACACGCTCCTGTTCACCACATCATACGGTATTCCGTACAGCGAACCGTTTGCCACATTGAGCGATTGGACAACCTGTTCCATGCCTGTTGCCTATTCCATTACCGACTCACTGCCCACACCGGTAAGCACAACCTCAAAATGGAAATTCACGACTAATACAACCATTCTCAATGATGCCAACATCTATTGCACATACGATTCAAAGAACACCCACTGGCTCATTTCCCCCCAGATTGACCTGACACCCAATAGCGGAGCGGAGACCATCATTCTCCAAATGGATATGGCACTCACAACGGCTCCTACCGCCACCCGTCAGCCTTCTCTTGCCAACCGCGAAGCCAACCAATTCAATCTGCTGGTCAGCACCGACAACGGCAAGACATGGAAGGAAGAAAACCGCTGGATATGGTCAAAAGCCGACACTGCCGATTTCCGCTATGCCGACATCCCCGCTACGGGACAAAACTATGCCCTCGACTTTACCCGTTTTGCTGGGCAGAAGATCCGCATTGCTTTTGTCAACAATGCCCCCAAGTCAGCCTGTCTCGGTATCAACCATCTCTCTTTGAGCAGCGGTTCGTCCACGTGCTTCGGTGTACAGAATATCCGTATCAATACGGTGGATACTACTGCCCATCTCACACTCGTTCCTGCCGACAGAGCCACGAAGTGGGAGGTTGCTTATGGCACCGGCACAACCGACCTGCAAGATATGCCGCATATCATCACGGAAAATGTAGATGTTACGCTGCACAACCTGTCGTTGAGCACTACCTACCAGGTCTATGCACGTTCTATCTGCGCCGAGGGCGATACATCCGCATGGTGTGCTCCGGTTGATTTGCAGACCCCGCAAGGCGTGCCTTATACGGCTCCTTTCGACAGTACTCTCTGCAACTGGAAACGCTATACCGGCGACCCCGCTTCCGTTTTCGCCGGCATCAAGTCATTGCTCGCTATGGAGAAAGCCGGTGGCTGGAGAACCTGCGATGGCGGCAAGGCTTTCGGGTACAACCATATCTGCTGCACCAACAGCGTACAGAATGCCTATTGGTTGGTTTCGCCAGAGGTCAACCTGATGCCGCAGCAAGGGGACAAACCACTCTATTTCGGTATCACGCTGGCACTCACCGACACTCTTTCCGCCAATGCGCCAAAGAATACCAACCGCAACACGTTCTATATCGCCGTTTCCACCGATGGCGGCAAGACGTGGAGCAAGGAGAATGTCATTCTCTGGGATGAGAACACCGCAACCGCGGACTATCTCTATAATGCTATCCCCAACGGACGCGGGTGGCGGTACTATCTCGATTTCTCCAAATATGCAGGCAAAGCCATCCGCATTGCCTTGGTAGAGGGAACGGGCGGCACCGGTGCATACGATTTCACCCCTACGACTATCCACGTAGCCAATGCCGAATTGGAGGAGTATGACACGCCCTGTTTCGGGGCTGCCGATATACGGTTCGAAACCATCGGAACCACCGCCACCTGTACGATTATCCCCAACGACAGTGCCCAACTATGGCAGTATGCGTATGGCGAAAGCGGTATGGATATCACCTCCGCAAAAATATACAACACCCCAGACAGAACGTTTAGCCTCAGCGGTTTGCGTATGAGTACCGCCTATGATGTCTATGTGCGTTCCGTATGCGGCATAGGCGACACATCCGTTTGGACAGGACCTTTCTCTTTCCAAACCAACTACGGTGTGCGCTACCGGCACCCGCTGGTATGGTCGAGCGATGCCCTCAGCCCCGAATGGAGCAGATGGCAAGGCAATGCACAAGGCAAGTTTACCCGTTTGACACTCCAATCCGGCTGGCGTACAGAACAAAAAGCCGATGGTGTATTCGGTACTCCGCATACATATATCAATCTGTGGTTTGGCGGCAACAGTGATCCGACACGCTATCTGTTGGCAACACCTATGCTCGATTTTACCCCACTATCCTCCGAAAGTATCGAAATGAGTTTCGATCTGGCACTGACGGGGAGCGGCAGTTCAGCAGCACCATCAGGAGACAAGATTATCAACCAGCAATTCAAGATACTCGTTTCCGCCGATGGGGGAGAGACCTGGGAGACGGCTGCCACTTGGAATGAAACGGGCAATGCCGACTATTCCTACGCCGCCATTCCCGCTACGGGCAGACGCTACACGGTGGATCTTACGCAATACGCCCACAAGAACGTATATGTCGGTTTCTATGCCGAATCGCTGAACTCCGGCAGCAATAGCGACCTGCACATCAAAGACCTGGTCATTGATACTCTGTCTTCTGCAGGTTGCACTCCTATCCGCAGCATGGTGCTTAAAGAAACCACCTACCATACCGCCACTGTAGAATTTCACTCACCGAGCATCAAACACGCTTTGGCTGTGGAGTACGTCTGCCTGCCCGATGGTGCCCATTTCTCCGATGCGGCAGCACTCCAAAGCGACACCAATGTAGTAGTGATTACCGGTTTGGAAGCCAATGTCAACTACGATGTCTATGCCCGTATGCAATGTGCCGACAGTACGTGGACGGAGTGGACAGGTCCTTTCGGGTTCACCACCATGGCATGCACCGCTGTAGAAAGCATCACCCCGCAGGAGATAACCATCCACAAAGCCGTCGTGCTGCTCAACACACCCGAAACCGACGACTCGTTCCGTTACCAAGCCGCTATGGTGGAGCATAACGGAGCCCTGAACCCCGCTGAGGCAGTTACTTCCGACACCCGCACCGTTACTATCGTCAAAGAACTGAATTCGGGTGCTCTGTATGACGTCTATGCCCGCAAGATATGCCAACCGGGCGACACCTCCGAGTGGTCGGGACCATTCGTTATCCGTGCGGCATACGCCGTACCATTCTTCGAGTCCACCCATTGGAGCGACGAGATAGACAGCACATGGACGCGCTACACCGGCAAACTCGACAAACTCTACCTGCAAACCTCGCGCTACTCAGGCTGGCAAGCAGGCAAAGCAGGTTGGGTGTTCCCCGAGAACCATGCCTATATACGTACTTATACCTATAGTGCGCTATTGGAGACGCCACTGATAGACCTAACCAATATCGCCCCGGGCACCCCCGTAACGCTGTCTTTCGATATGGCGCTCACTGCCTCCTACGGAGCAAGCGAAGGTGTCAATCCCAAGCCGACCAACTATCAGAATCAGTCATTCTCCGTTTTGGTTTCCACTGATGGCACTTGGTCGGAAAAGAAAGGTTGGACATGGCGGGACAATGGCGGCAAGTACAAATACAGCGATATTGCCGTGGACGGCGACACCTACGAACTGGATCTTTCGTCTTATGCAGGGCAGGCATTCCATATCGGTTTCTACTCCAGCCTTGATACTACCGGAGGCGGGGAGAACTATCTCCACCTGCAAAATATCTCTTTGGACACGGTGGCTATTGCCTCCTGCCGCGGACTGAAAGAGGTACGAGTAGGCAATGTATCTTCCTACAGTGCGCAAGTATCGTACCGCAACAAGAGCAACAACGACCCTCTGACTGCATGGATAGAGGTATCTGCAGATCCGTATTTTGAAGATGTGATTCTCTCTGACACCATCCGCAATACGGACACGTACACTATCAACCACCTTGCTCCCACCACTACCTACTATCTGCGCTTGCGCCAGATATGCTCGGACGGCGGAGTATCAGCGTGGACAATCCCTGTCTCTTTCACTACGGCATACAACCTGCGTTACCAAGAGGATTTTGAAAGCGAGAAACGTTTCAGCAGCGACTGGGCTATCTATAAATCGCTTGCCGCCAATGTGTTCAACGGCGAGGCACTCAACCCGATCGGCTTCAACGGTACGTGGACACGTGATACGGCAAGCCGCATCTGCTTCAACGATGCGCACCTGAGTATCCGTATGGGAATGTCCGACTATGGCTGGGCTGTGTCGCCCGGTATCGACCTGACACAAGAGAACGGCAATGTACTGCTCAGTTTCGATGCGGCAGCCGTAGCAGGCTCTTACAAGGAACCGATACCGGAACCCGCCGACTTGGATTCTATGCAGTACTTTATGGTGGCAGTCTCGGACGACGACGGGGCTACCTGGCAGCGCGACAACGTAACCATCTGGTCGAACGATCCTAATATCGTAGCGGACTATCCGCTCAGCACCTTGCAGATGCAGCCGCGCCGTTTCCTGATAGACCTGAGCCGCTACAAAGGCAGTGTGGTGCGTGTCGCCTTCTATGCCGAGAAGATGAAAGGTTCCAACCACAACTACTATATGGTGGATAATGTCGAAATCAACCGCACCACTCTGCGTACCTACACCGATACCATCTGTGCGGGCGACGACTACGGCAACCACGGCATTGAGTATGCCGCCGAGCAACTGACTGTCGGCAAGAACCAATACCGCATCATATCGGACGACATGAGCGAGATTACCGACCTGACCATTGTGGTTAATCCCGTCTATACCACCCGTTATGCGGGTACGGTCTGCGAGGGCGAACGTTTCTCGGGCTACGGCTTTGATGTGGTAGGACAGACCTCCACCACCTACCGCCGATTTGTTGCCAACGGAGACAAGTGCGACAGCATTCATCTCTTGGAACTGGAGGTTATCCCGACGCAGCATGTGGAGGTATTCGACAGTATCTGCGCAGGGGGGCAGTTTATCCTCAACGGGCAGACCTACCGCTACAACTCCATCGCCTACGACACCCTCAGTTCGCAGGTGAGCGGGTGCGACAGCATCACGATGCACTATATCATCTTCACTGAAGAGAAGACCCTGCATACCGACATCACACGGGCTATCTGCCAAGGCGAGTGGTACTCCGACGGCTGGTTCACACAGAACAAAGCAGGCTACTACCGCAAGACAGACACCTCTACACAGGGGTGCGACTCGACAGTAACGCTCCACCTGTTTGTAGCAGACGAAAGCGGATATATCTATGACTCGGTTTATATGAACCAACTGCCCTATATCTACGATGGCGAAGTGCTGATTGAAGAAGGTACGGCGGACGGTTACTACGAGTTCCCCATTGAGAGTGCCGCAGGCATATGCACCATCACGCTACGTGTGCGCGTTATGCTCCCGACCGGTATAGAACAGGCTTCCGCCGGTGGTATCACCATTGCGCCGAACCCCGTGCGGGTCGGCGAACCGATACATATCCTGACCAACACCAACCTCTCCGACGAGTTTGAAGCCACAATGTACAATGCCACCGGGCAATTAGTTTACCGTATATCAGAGCAGGCAACCACCCTACCCGCCCTGCCTACCGCCAGTATCTATACGCTCCGTATCCGCACCCGCCAAGGACTCTTCCAAACCAAACTATTGGTGCAGTAATCATAGCAAGCAGATAACAAGCAGATAGCAACATCGCCCCCGCAGTCCGTAAACCTGCGGGGGCTTTTTTGTGTTTTGACAAGCCGTAATCTATACAAAAATACATTTATATTTGCATACATCGGCTAAATTTTATACCTTTGCAAACGGAAAGAACTAAAAAGGACTACAAGCGTGCGGTCTGCTTTCTACTACATACATATTCTATAGCGTTTGCTATTTGTTGGTAACATGCCTTGAAACCTGAGAAATTTCAACGAATGATAATAGTTGCAACAAATATCGGACGCCTGTGCGTTAGCATAGGTGTTTCTTATTTGTATATTATCAGGTTATCTCAGGACCTCAAGGCATAGATAGGAAATATCTATGCTTTTTTGTGTGTACCTGTTTCCGTGGCACAAAGCCAACCAAGGCTATCCTCCTGATATCCTCCTGTGTTTACCACGTAGTCAATTCCAATATCCTACCTGTACAAGCACGCTATATATACCACAATATGCAAAAGGACTAAAAAGGACTTTGCACACCTTAGATTAAACCTTTACCTTTGCACTTGGAACTGCAAATGGAAAACAAACACAACATACAGCAAGCAGTCAGCCGCTTCAAGTACAATCTGGGGCGTGTCTTCGATGACAATCTGCGCACCAAGCAATGGCAAAACATGGTGGACTATGCCATCATCGGCTTGATTTTGCTCTCCACGCTGGAGGTTTTTCTCTCCACATACGACAACATCGTCGCGCGTTTCGGCACGTGGCTGCGGGTCATCGACTATTTCACCACCATCATTTTCACTATCGAAGTAACACTGCGTATCTGGGCGGCAGACGAGATTTCACCCAAGTACAAAGGCTTTTGGGGGCGTATCCGCTACTGCTGCTCGTTCTACGGGCTGATCGATATTCTGTCCACCTACCCTTTTTACCTGCATTTCTTCCTGCCCGTGCCTTATGTGGCTCTCAAGGCTCTGCGTATCGCCCGCCTGCTGCGTATCTTCCGCTACGTAAAAGCATTCAATATCCTGAGCCGCGCCCTGCGCTCGAAGAAAAACGAGATGGTGGTTTCGCTTGAGTTCTTGTGCATCATCACCGTCATTCTGTCGTTTATCCTTTTCTTCGTGGAGCATGAGGCGCAGCCCGATGTCTATGCCAACGGCTGGACGTCCGTACTATGGGCTTTTGCACAATACATCGGTGACCCGGGCAACTTTGCCGACACACCGCCTATCACGGTCTGCGGACGTATCATCGCCTGTATCATCGGTATTCTGGGTATTGCCATCTTTGCCGTGCCTGCAGGATTGGTGGCATCCGCATTCTCGGAGGTAATGGAGAAAGATGAGAAAAAGGAAAAGGTCGCCGCTTGGGCTGACACGCTGCACTTTGCTTTTGAGCGCACTATGGACCGCCTCACGGGTTTTCAGGTGGTTCCCCGATACGCCACAATAGTGGAGATACAGGCGCGGCTGGGGCTCAAAGAAGACGAGATACTGGATGCCGTATCCGCTTCCGACGATTTCCGCCTCATCAACCTCTCCGCCACGCGCCCCACCGAGGAGCACCCCGAAGACCAACTGGCAGTGGAGCATTTTGCTATCAACACCTGCTACGGGCAGTGTATCAACCGAGGTTCGCGCATTACCATTTTCTCGCCGAGCGACATTGCAGACCCTATGGTGGGCTGGTGGGCGTACTATCTTGCCAAGATAGGCGGTTTCAACTTCGTCAGCCGCGAGTTGGGCGCATCGCGTCCATACCGCTCGTTCTTTACCTATAATCCCGACACCGCCGATGCAGCGCAAAACGCCTGTATGGCAGACCTCAACCGGTTGGCAGACAGCGAAGACAAATGGGTGGTCTCTATCCTGGCTGCCAGCGGTGCCTTGGAACCGAACTATCCTACACAGTTTCACTTCTCGTATGGCGGCAAGAAGGGCGACGAGACATACTCCGCCCCCTGCATTACCCTTCACGATGTGCCTGTGTTCGACACTTTCTATACCGCAGTTACCGCTATGCTGGAGCCATACCACCTGCAAGCCGACCGCCAGCGGTACCACAACAACGCCTCGCCTGCCTATTTCGCCCGCCATCTGGCACATCGCCCCAATGCGTTTGTACTGCGGGTGGCATGGAGTGTTATGGCGTGGGACAACCGAGGCATACAGATAGCGCAAGCATTGGCAACGCTGCTCAACCAATATATCGAGCACCGCGACACACCTGCCGACCCCGAACTGAAGACCAAGAACATCGGCTATGCCGACTATACCCGCCGATAGGAGTAACCCGAAAAGCCTGCAAGTGAGTAGGGAAAACAAACTAATTGTACATACCATGAGTTTAGAGTATTACAAAAAACAGATGGTGGACCTCCGCGCCCGCCTCGCCAAAGAGAAAGAAGCCAAGAAACGTGACAATGAGCGTTATGCTGATTTGGTAAAAAGCGCATCTACAACGGACAGTAAGGCCTATTATCGCCGGCAGAAGATTGACCATGCCGCCTCGCACGACCGTGCTATCGAGAGCATCAAACGGCAGATAGAATCCTGCAAGGACAGCATCGCCCGCGAGCGCAAGAGATAACCCGCCAACGCACACCATAATGAAAGGACTTAGTTTTTCATGGAAACGTGCCGTAGGCATATCGGGATTGAAAACCAAAGTAGCCCGTGCCACCGGTATCCCCACCACCCGCCAAGGGCTGGAGCGCAAAGTCGGGCAAGCCGTACTGAGAACCCTCACCGGAGGACGCAAGAAATCAAAATAATCACATAAAAACCAAACAGTTTATGCCAAGCAAAGTAAGAGTTTACGGTAAGGCTCAAAACCGTACAGCATTAGGTATCGTGCATGCCTATATGATTATGTATCCGCACGCCACTTTCGAAGACCTGCAGAAGGCGTTCCCCGACTCGCTCACCCATCATCCGCACCTGTTTATCACGCCGGAGATGATTCAGAACGACCCCAACTATGTCAACTGGTGTTTCGCCGAGAAAGACGAACTGATCACCACTGCCGACAAGGTCAAGTTAGCCCTCATCAAAGTGTGGACGAAGCCGGAGTACGACCGTCTAGTGGAACACGCCAAGCAGTACGACATCGAGGTGGCGGAGTTTGAAAAAGGCGTCAAGGGGCAGAAAGGCGGTTTCCTTCTCGAGTACCTCAACGGCTATATCCCGCCCGTACCGCAACAGCCCAAGAAAAGTGTTCCCGCATGGCTGTGGGCGGTTATCGGACTGCTGATTGTGGCTATCATCGGATTGATTATGTGGCTCTCGCTCGGCAAGAAGCAGGTAGTTGAGGTGGAGAAAGTGGTCGTTGTGCACGATACCCTCTATATTCAGCAACTGCACGAGATAGAGCGCAATTTCAATGCTGCCGAGTTCGCACAAGGCAAAGCCGAACTGAGCGAGGATGCCAAGTTTGTCCTCCACGACCTTGCCAAACTGATGCAGGAGAACCCCAAACTCAAATTAGAGATCGAGGGGCATACCTCCGCTGAAGGCGATGCTGCGGTCAACCAACAACTCTCCGAGACACGCGCACAGGCTGCCGTGACTTTCTTGGTTGAGCGCGAGGGCATCGACGCTTCCCGCCTTACTGCCATCGGACGCGGCTCCGCCGAACCTAAGAACGCAGACGACCCGTATGCGCCCGAGAACCGCCGCACCGAGTTCGTAATCGTAGAATAATATAACCCTCTAAATCAAATCATTATGGGATTTTTCACAAAAGGCAAGAACTCCGGTCTATTGGATGACCGCCGCAAAGATGTCAAGACGCTGAAGAAAGTGGTAAAGATTGCCACACTGGGTATCGTGGACACCACGGGCAAGAAAAAGAACTCTTCCATTCTCAGCAAGAAAAGCAAATAAAACAATATAGGAGGCTGGTCGAAAATCCTGCAACAGAGTAGACAACAATTAACTAAACAACCATTATTATGGCAGAAATCAAAATGACAGGCAACAAGCGTGTAGGCACGCTGTGCAAAGAGTTCAAAGAGGCTTTTGGTAGCACTCTTCGTGTTTACAACGGCGCAAAGTTCGCAGACGAGAACGCCACGCTGGCTTCTATCCGCAAGGGCGATGCCAAGGGCGGCGAACTGGCTGTACGCGGCAACATGCAGGTCGGCAATTTCGAGAACAAAGTCAAAGAGTTGTATGGTATCACCGTACAGGTGGCTAATGCCGACAACACCAAACTTGCCGACAACAGCATCACCATCGCTGCTGCCGGCAGAGAGTGATTGCCTCCACATCGTGCAAGCAGGACTTCGGTTCTGCTTGCGCACGGTGTGCTGCCTTTGTTCTGCCAAACAGCAAGGGATAAGCAAGGGATAAAATAGTTATCGTTTCTTATTAGGGCAATTATTGCCCATCACAAAAAATAACAAAATTATGATAGACAATTTCACAAACGATGTTATCCAACAAATGGAATTGGATAGCGACCACAAGTATTATGTGTATGGGTTACTCAACCCGTTCAACTACCAGCCTTTCTACGTAGGTAAAGGCACCGGCAACCGAGTTTTCCAACATGCGAAAAATGCCTTGACCGCAGGTAAAGATGATGATGACATATCGTTAAAGATTGCCACCATACAAGATATTATGAACCATGGCAAAGAGGTTATTTGTGTCATTTACCATTGGGGACTGACTGAAAACGAGGCATTTGCCGTGGAATCCACACTGATAGATTGTTTTCCTAATCTCACCAACGAGCAATCGGGACACGACAATGACCACGGACTCATCACTGCCGAAGACTTGCAAAACCGCTTAAGTCTTGCTGAGTATGATGAACCCAAAGAGGATTATGTTATCATCAAAACATCCAATAAAGCTATGGAAGAACACGGCAATCTGTACGATGCTACTCGCGGCTGTTGGAAAGCAACTTTGGAGAAAGCACAACGCTATAAATATGTCCTTGCAGTAATACAAGGTGTTGTCCGTGAGGTATATGACGTATCGGAGTGGCACACCTCTGCCGCAGAAACACCCCGCATTGAGTTCACGGGAGTTGAAAGCACCAACCCCGATATGCGCCAATTAGTGGGCAAGCGTCTCCCCGCCAAGTATATGCAAAAAGGAGCCGCCAACCCCTTTATGTACAAAAAGAAATAATGGTCTAACTATTTAATGACTTAAAATTATGGATTTTACAATAAATGGTTTGGTGTATCGTACTATCGAAGACAAAAACAACGAAGTCATTCTCTTAAAAACAGAGGGATTAAAACGTCCTGTGCGCAATATCCCTGCAGAGGTGGAATACAATGGTAAGAAATACAAAGTTACTAAAATTTCAGGAGATTCTAGTTTCCTATCGTATGAGGATAGTACTTACAAAACACAATATAAAGGTGCTTTTCAAGGGGACACCACACTCTCTAATATCTCTTTGCCAGAAACTATAGTTAAAATAACAAGTAAAGCATGGGATTCTGGTGCTTTCTATGAATGTAGCAATCTAAAGGAGATTAACTTTCCTGATTCATTACAAGAAATCGGTTCACATGCTTTTCAAAAATGTACCGCAATTGAACAACTTTATTTTGGAGATGGTTTAGAGATTATAAGACAATTTGCCTTTTGTGGTTGTTCTGCTCTTAAGACAATCGACTTCGGAGACAAAATAAAAGAAATAGGTCAGGATGCCTTTGATGGTTGTTCCGCATTGCAGAATGTATCCTTTCCTGAATCTTTAGTTCGAATTGGTTATGGTGCCTTTAATGGATGTATCTCTATGACCGATGTGAACATACCCGCCTCTGTAAAAGAGATAGGGGAAAAAGCATTTGCTGATAGCGGAGTAAAGGTTGTGAATATCTATAGTGAAAACGTCAATATCGCTTCAGACGCATTCCCAAGCGATGCCCAAATCAACTTCTTGGACGCGAATTCATTCCCGAAACGGAAACGCAAAGCCCGTGCCGCTAAAACAATAGACGCACCAAAGCCTGCTCCTGCTCCCCAAAAAGAAGAACCCAAAACAAATTCTGCTTCCAAACAAGAGATTGAAGAAAAGCCATCAATGTTTCAACGACTGTTTCAACGTTTCGGATGTTCTCATAAAAAAGAAGAGGAGAAATCTATCCCCGAAACACCTAAAGCAGAAGACTTGAAAGCAGAAGAAACAATACCAAATACGCAAGATGCATCAGAGTACACAGAACCAAAGGAGGATTATATCATCATCAAGACCTCACTAAAAGCCATCGAAGAAAAGGGCAATCTGTATGACGCTACTCGTGGTTGCTGGAAAGCAACGTTGGAGAAAGCCCAAAACTACAAGTATGTCCTTGCTGTGATACAAGGTATTGTCCGTGAAGTGTATGACGTATCGGAATGGCACACCTCCGCCGCTGAAGCACCACGTATCGAGTTCACCGGCAAGCCTACCACTAATGCAAATATGCGCCGTTTGGTAGGCAAGCATCTCCCCGCAGCATACACACAGAAAGGAGCCGCTAACCCGTTTATGTACAAGAAAGCATAATTATTAACAAAAACAATTATGGAAAACGTATCAAATTGGATTCTATTTGGAATACTAATTTTCTTAGGTATTTTAGAGTGGATTTTTATAAAAATAGACAAGCGAACAGGAATAGGTCGTACGGTAAAATGGATATTCAATATTGTCACAATAATTATTTTCATTGCTCTAATCATAATTTGGTTAATATAGAATATTCCATCACAAGGCAAGCAGGATTGGTTTCCTGCTTGCTTACAAATATGTTTCATCTAAATAATAATAACTATGCTTAATCTGGAATATGATAATATCTTTCGTTGGAAAAGATATCCGAACTCCACAATTATTGTGAACAACGACACAAATTGTGATTTTGCTCACGAACTACAATCTTTGCTGCAAAAGGAGAGTAAACCCATTGCTCTCATTGATGCCCAAACACTCTATGCACGCAATGAATTGAAAGATAAATTAGTCTCATTGCAAGAGGGTTTTCTCATTATTGACCATCTTACAGAAGTACCCGATACTGCCGAACAAGAGGGAATACAAAACATACTCTATTGTGTGTTAAAAGGCGATTGGAGAAATGCAACGAATATGAATATATGTTTCGGTTCAGAATGGGAAGACCACCTTGCCCAAACGCCATTGCAGGTATATGCCATTATAACCAACGGCGTTACTAAAAACAGAGCCATTCCTATGGGGGCATGCTCTTGGCTCGCTTATGGAGATAACCCCGATACACAAATCCGCCGTATAGATAAGCCCTTATAAAAATCACCTATAACAATGAAACATCTACACATTTCTATTGCCTTTCTCTGTGCCGTTTCCCTTATGGGTTGCGGCGGCAGTACGGGCAAGACCGAACAGGGTATGGACAGCCAGACGGCAGAGCAGTATGCCGCTGTCAGCCAAACCGCACAGCAGACGCAGCAACTCCTTGACGACCTGCAAACAGACTGCCGCCACGGAAAGACATTGTCCGCCAAACAAATCACATCTCTATGCGCCCTTAACGAGCAGTTGGTATTCGACTACAACCCCGCCACACAGGACTCTGCCGCCAATGCGCAATGCAAGAACCTGCAACGGCAGATAGACGACCTGCACGACTCCGTTGAAGAGTTGGTGGAGACACAAACGCCCAATATCTTCGTTTCTGTCCATCGCAAACCGCAGGAACTGTTGGAAGCCACACAGAACTACCCTGTTTATCTGGAGCGCGGCGACCGGCTGCTATATCACATTGAGACAGAGAAGCCAGCAGATGTACGTATCTACAATGCGGACAGCCACCAACTGCTCAAGACCTACACCGGTAAGACCCTTGTCCGAGATTCGGTCAATATCTCTTTCAGTGCCATCTATCTCGTGCAGGTTACGCCCAAGACACGCCAGTATGCCGGCATCAAGATAGGCTACAAGACGCAGGACGTGTCCCGCCTGGCGGGTACCAAGTCGGTGCGGGTGGACAGCGTGGACGCACAGAAAGGCGACTTTCTGGCAGCCCCTATACGGGGTATCAAGATGACCAACCTCTTCGACGAGCCCCGCAAGTTCACCCTGCGCGGGCAACTGAAAGCCGCTTTCTCGGGCAGTTACCGTGCTATCGTGGCGTTGCAGGTGCCTGCAGGTGCCACCGACGTGCTGTACTCGCTGCGTATCTCCACCAACGAGGGCAACAAAAGCAGCGACGGCGATTTCTACGATGATATGGAGACCTCCTACCGCCGTATCAAGGTCTTGGGACTGCCCATCTATGAGAGCCATCGGGGCAGCGGACTGATTGCCACCCTGTTGGGCGAGAACGTGCCGCCGCGCGAGGAAGACGCGTACATCAACATGTATGTATTCTACAATGCGGCGCAGGCCAAGAAGTTCCAAGACGGCACCGAACCGTCCAAACTCAGTTACAGTGTGGACTATTCCACCATGGGCACGCAGTCGTGCAACGGTCGTATTCCCGCCAAAGGCTACAAGACCATCTACCTCGGTTTCCTCAACGAGCGCATGCGCTACAACAACTATGTCTGGCTCGAAGCCCTCTCCGCCGTCCCCCACACCGAATACATCAAACCCGTCTTCAAGGCAAGATAATATATTATTAACCCAATAAACTCATAAACACAATGGGACTGATTAACAGTATCAAAGACCACTTCACGAACGCCGAGTTCTCGGTGGCACCGCAGATGAAAGTAAAGAGCATCTGCAAAAGTTTCAAGGACACCTTCGGTTGCACACTCGCTATCTACAAGGGCGCACAACTCGCCGACCCCGAGATGACGCTCAAGCAACTGAACAGCAGGACCACCAAAGACATCAAAACCCGCACCACCGAGGAAATCAAGATCAAAGCCTCGATGAAAGTGGGTGATGCCGAGAAACTCTTCGACACTGCCTACGGACTGAAAGTGCAAATCAAAGACCCCGCCGGCACCCGCTGCGTGGACAACAACCTCACCATCGGTCAAGCCGCACGAGGCGAATAAAACCACTATACAGAACAGATAACAATCCTCTTTCCTGTCAGTCTCCACTTGCGGGAAAGCGGGTTGCTATTTGCGTATGTGCCACGAAAACAATACCTTTGTACAGCAATTAAACAAACCAATGATGAAACAACTGATACGAAAAATCTTTCTTAATGAGCACATCATCCTGTGTGTCATTCTCATCAATGCGGCAATTATCTTTGCCCAAGAGAGCGGGGTGAACAGCCTTGCGCTGTCCGTTGCCGACCTTGTCTGCACGCTTGTCTTTGTCATTGAGATGATAGTGAAACAAATGGAATATGGCATCAAGGGCTATTGGCGGGACGGGTGGAACCGGCTGGACGGCGTACTTGTTATCCTGTCTCTCCCGTCCGTGGTAGCATTCTTTATGCCGGCAGGCATATTGGGTAACTTGTCCGTCCTGCTGGTGCTGAGGCTGCTGCGTGTACTGCGTTTCTTCCGTATCATCCATATATTCCCCAACTTTTCCAACATTGCCAGAAACTTCGGCAAAGCCCTACGCGACAGTTATGGTGTGTTTGCAGGCTTCTTGGTACTCATTCTCATCGTGGCACTGGTGTCGTGCGCATTGTTCCGCGAAGCGGCACCCGAGTACTTTGCCTCCCCGATAGACAGCATCTACTCCATCTTCCGCATCTGTACGGGCGAGGGTTGGAACGAGATACCCGACACCATCGCCGAGGGGTCAAGCATAGTTACCGCCCGTTGGGTACGCCTGTATTTCAGTCTGCTGCTGGTGATTTGCAGCATCATCGGTCTGTCGTTGGTCAACTCCATCTTTGTGGACGCCATGGTGAGCGACAACAACGACGACCTCGAGAAACAGGTCAAAGAACTCAACGCCAAGATAGACCAACTCCTATCCCAGCAAGTGAAACAACAACCACGGAAATAAAAAAGCAACCCGCTTTCCTTGAAGTGATTACTTTTCAGGGAAAGCGGGTTATTTTATGCATTACGTATTGCGCATTATGCATTATTCCGCACTGGTGTGGAAGAAGGGCTCAAAGAACTTGTCCACCGCCGTGCGGACGGCATCGTTGATGATAAAACTCTGCACCAGGGTGATATTGTCGCCCTCTACGGCATAGCGTGAGGAGAGGAATATCGGGTAACTCTCCCCTTTCGACATATCGTTTGCCCAATGCAACGGTTGCAGATTTACCACATCATTCACGGCTTCCTCCGGCACATTGTGTCTTTCGAGCAGACTGCGGGGGCAGATATGGTCGATTACCCAACCGAAGTTATTGTTCTTGTCGCCGTATTTGTCGCGTGTTATCCATGCGCCACACGCATCCTGTCGGAACTTGGCGGGATCATATCCTTCTATGATACGGCCTTTCTCCCAAACCACTTCAATAATGTCTTTGCTAAACTCTTGCATACGGTTAAGTTTTTAATGAATTAAACATTCAATGGTCATTAGACGAAGCACTTTGTCTTCCGGTGCAAAAGTAGGTTAAAGATATGACATATACAAATTTCTCCACCTGTTTTGTGTTCTTTTTTACAATTTGCCAATTCTAAGTGGCATTTTTCCGCTTGCCCGCTAAGTAACCCGATAGAATGTAAAATCATACAGGATATGCTTTACCTGCGCCGTGATACCAATTACGTAGAAAAGACGTAGAAAAGTGAAGCGTAAGGCGGATGTGCATAGCACATTGAGCACCGAAGCGACACGGAATAATCGTTCGAGCCTACGGCGAGATAAGAAGCCCTGTGGGCTGAGTAGAACTCCTTATTAGAAAGAATTGGAATTTATAAGATGTGTACTGCCGGGTAAACGCCCTATAAGCACCCTTCTCGTTGCCGTCTCGTTGCCGTAATTTTGTATTACGGTGAATACGGAAAAGAGCATTACGCATTAACGGTTTCCCCTTGTGTATATCGGAAATAAGTTGTAACTTTGCGGACTTTAATCATTATATGGCAGAAACAACCAAACATAGCAACACATACCCCTACTTAAGCAAGATAGACTCGCCTGCGGACTTGAAAAAACTCCCCCTTGAAGCCCTACCCGCAGTATGCGATGAGTTGCGCCGTTTTATCATAGAGGAACTGAGCCACAATCCCGGGCATCTGGCTTCGTCGTTGGGCAGTATCGAACTGACCGTTGCGCTCCATTACGTATTCAATACCCCGTCGGACAAATTGGTATGGGACGTGGGGCATCAGGCATACGCCCACAAGATACTGACGGGTCGGCGCGACCGTTTCCATACCAACCGTCAGTTCAAAGGGCTTGCCCCCTTCCCCACCCCTTCGGAAAGCGAATACGATGCGTTTGTGGCAGGGCATGCGAGCAATTCTATCTCGGCGGCACTGGGTATCGACATCGCTGCCGGTATAAAGCACGAGTACAAGAACGTGGTGGCAATCATCGGCGACGGGGCAATGACGGGAGGACTGGCTTTCGAGGGGCTGAACAATACCTCGATGGACAAGAACAACCTGCTCATTATCCTCAATGACAACAATATGGCGATAGACCCTATCCACGGCGGTTTCACCCAGTATCTGCTCGACCTGACCACCAGTGCCCGCTACAACAAATGGCGTTGGAACCTGTACCGTCTGGCTGCGAAACTGCACCTCATTGATGACAAAAAGAAGCAGCGTGTCTTGCGGCAGGGCAACAGCCTAAAAGCCATCCTGTCGCGCCAACCGAGCAATATATTCCAAGGACTGAACATCCGCTATTTCGGACCTGCCGACGGGCATGACGTCATCTCGCTGGTGCGTATCCTCTCCGAGATAAAGAATCACCGAGGTCCGAAGGTGCTGCATATCATTACCAAGAAAGGCAAAGGTTATGCCCCTGCGGAGAACGACCAGACCGTCTGGCATGCTCCCGGCGAGTTCAATGCCGCTACGGGAGAACGCACGCCCAAGGCGCAAGCCGCAGCCCCGCTTTGGCAGGACGTATTCGGCGAACAACTGCTGGCTCTCGCCAAGCAAAACGAAGCGATAGTGGGCGTTACACCGGCAATGCCGAGCGGCTGCTCAATGACGATTATGCAGAGAGAGTTGCCCTCGCGGGTGTTTGATGTGGGTATCGCCGAGGGGCATGCCGTTACTTTCTCGGCGGGTATGGCGAAAGAGGGACTGCTGCCGTACTGCAATATCTACTCGTCGTTTATGCAACGGGCTTATGACAACATCATCCACGATGTGGCGTTGCCCAACCTGCACATAGTGCTGTGCATCGACCGTGCGGGCATTGTCGGCAACGACGGTGCCACCCACCACGGACTATTGGATATGGCGTACTTGCGCCCCGTGCCGAACATCTCCATTTGCGCCCCGCGTGTGGCTGAAGATCTGCGCGAGATGATGACGCTTGCGCAGAACCTGACCGGTCCGGTGGCTATCCGTTACCCCCGCGGCAGGAGCGTTCTCGAAGAGCGGCATACGCCCGTGGAATACGGCAAAGGTATCTGCCTGCAAGAGGGCAAAGAGACGGCTGTGCTGTCGATTGGCACCATAGGCAATACCGTTGAAGCCGCCTTGCAGAGTCTGCCTAACGGTGGAGAGATCGGGCATTACGATATGCGCTGGCTCAAGCCGCTTGACGAGGAGTTGCTCACTGCCGTGGCAGAGCGGTACCGGACTATCATCACCGCCGAGGACGGAATGGTGAGCGGCGGACTGGGTTCGGCGGTATTGGAATGGATGGCTGACCACGGCTACTCGCCGCGTATTGTCCGCATCGGTGTACACGACCAATTCGTGGAGCACGGCAGTACCGCCGAACTCAACCATATGCTGGGTCTTGATGCCGAGGGGATTGCGAAGACGATAAGCGGGAATTGCCATTCATAATTCATAATTCATAATTCATAATTAACTATGCGTGTTATCATTGCCGGTGCAGGAGAGGTGGGTACCCACTTGGCAAAACTCCTGTCGCAAGAGGATATGGAGATCAGTCTGATGGACGAGAACCGGGAGCGGCTCGGTCTGCTGGACGCCAACTATGATATGCTGACCAAAGTTGGCAGCCCTACCTCTATCCACGATTTGCAGGACATCGGAGTGAAGAATGTGGACTTGTTTATCTCCGTTACCCCCCACGAGACGGAAAACATCACCTCCTGCCTGATAGCCAACCGGTTGGGAGCAAAGCGCACTTTGGCACGGATAGACAACTACGAATACTTGCTCCCCGAAAACCGCAAGTTTTTCGAAGATATGGGTCTTAACCACCTCATCTACCCCGAGGTGCTGGCAGCCAACGAGATAGAGGAGTCGCTGCGCACCAACTGGATGCGCTTCCATCTGTCGCTCTGCGACGGGGCGTTGGAACTATGCGTTGTCAAAGTACGGGAGGGGGCAGCCGTGGTGAACAAGACTTTCAGTTCGGGTATTTACAACCATGGGCGGTTTCGTATAGTGGCGATCAAGCGGGAGAGCGAGACGATCATTCCGCGCGGTAGCGACCAAGTGCTGGCAGGCGATGTGGTCTATGTAGTCTGCAATGCGGAAGAAATGGATTTTCTGCGCGAGCAACTCGGGAAGAAAAGGGGGGAGATAAAGAATGTGATATTCTTCGGCGGTTCTCGTATCGCCCGCAAAGCGGCTTTGGCACTTACGGAGAAAGACCTGAATATCAAGATACTGGAGAAGAACAGGGACGTATGCGACCTCTTGTCGGACAAACTGCCACAGGCATTGATTATCAATGCGGACGGGTCGGATATGTCTGTGCTCAAAGAGGAGGGCATACAGGACGCCGACGCGTTTGTGGCAGTAACGGAGAGCAGCGAGGCGAACATCTTTGCCTGCCTTGCCGCCAAGCGTTTCGGTGTAGGCAAGACCATCGCCGAGGTGGAGAATATCGACTATATCCCTATGGCGGAGGCACTCGACATCGGTACGGTGCTCAACAAAAAGACCATTGCCGCCTCGTACATCTACCAGATGCTGCTCGATGCCAGTGTGCTGAACATTCACAACCTGACGAGTGCGGATGCAGAGATAGTGGTATTTATAGCCAAAGAGGGCAGCCGTATCACGCATAGCAAGATACGCGACATGCAACTGCCCGAAGATACCAATATAGGTGCCATCGTCCGTGCCGGCGAGGGCGTATTGGTGAACGGCGAGACACAAATCATAACCAATGACCAGGTGGTAGTATTCTGCAAGAAGCACGTCTTGCGCCATCTGGAACGATTCTTCAAATAAGTTATGACCCGCACATTCAATTGGCGATTAGTATTCAAGACGATGGGAGTGCTGCTCTGTCTGGAGGCACTCTTTATGCTGGTGCCCACCTTTACATCATGGGGCTTCGGCGATCCGGATACGGGTGCATTCCTAGTATCTACGCTTATTACGCTACTGGGCGGCGTGCTGCTATGTATCTGCGGGCGCGATGCCGCCAAACATGTAGGAGAACGCGAGGGCTATTTTATTGTCGCCACCGTATGGATAGTCTATTCCGTCTTCGGTATGCTCCCATTCTGGCTAAGCGGGGCAATGACCACCGTTACCGACTGCTGGTTTGAGACGATGTCGGGTTTCACCACCACGGGCGCAACCGTAATACCGGATGTAGAAACAATGACCCACGGCATATTGCTATGGCGTGCTATGACCCATTGGATTGGCGGTATGGGGATTATTGTGCTGAGCGTGGCGATACTGCCGATGTTCGGATTGGGCGGTATGCAGTTGTACGCCGCAGAAGTTACGGGGGTGAGCTACGAGAAACTCTCTCCGCGTATAGCCGATACAGCCAAACATATGTGGGGAATGTATATACTTCTGACGCTGGCGGAAACCGGTATCTTGTGGCTGCTCGGAATGGACGGATTTGACTCGGTGTGCCACTCGATGTCCACCATAGCAACCGGCGGGTTCTCAACCAAGAATGCCAGCATCATCAACTACTCGCCTGCCATCCAGTACACCATCACCCTGTTCATGTTTCTCTCGGGAATCAATTTCACACAACTCATATTCCTGTTCCGCGGAAAACCGTCGCGCCTGCTGCACGACGAAGAGACCCAATGGTATGCCGGCGCGGTGGCATTATGCATCATAGTGCTAGGTACGGGATTATTCTTGCACTACAATTTTATTGAACCAATCCCCAATCAGTTTATCGTAGATGCAGACTTCTTTGCAGATGCGGAACGGGCTTTCCGTAAGAGTGCCTTTACTGTGGTGTCAGCCATAACCACCACGGGCTTTGCGGCGAGCGACTATATGACTTGGCCTAAACTGTTTTGGGCGATGGTCTTCTTTATGATGTTCACCGGAGCCTCATCGGGCAGTACGTGCGGCGGTATCAAATGGGTGCGAATAGGTATCTTTGCCAAGAGTGCCACCACAGAACTAAAACGCCGCATTCACCCCAATGCCGTGTTGCCGGTACGTTTCAACGGGCATACGGTTTCGGAACAGACCATCAGTAATGTGATGGCATTTATGTTCTTCTACATTATGATTATCGTGCTAGCCGTGCTTATATTCTGCGCTACGGGCGTACCTTTTGACGAGTCCATCGGCACGGCGGTATCGGGTATCGGCAATGTAGGCGTGAGTATCGGCAGTTTCGGTCCAGCAGGTACATACGCCGCTTTCCCTGTTATTGCCAAGTGGACAATGACTCTGGTAATGCTTATCGGTCGTCTTGAGATTTTCACCGTGCTGTTGCTCTTTACCAAAGCCCTCTGGCAGAAATAAGGGTGATTATATATAACGTGAGTTCGAGATAACGAAAACTTATAAAATAAAACTTGCAAAAGTTACTGTGCTTGGAAAACAAATACACGAAAAATCAAATATATTCCAAAATACGGCAGGTCAACAACATTCAACAGTTATCTTGTATCCTCAGCGAAATCACCTACTAATCACCTACTAATCACCTACTAATCACCTACTAATCACCTACTCACGCTATACACATTCCATATACAAAAAGGACATAAGAAGGAGGGGGTCTAACAAGTAAAAAAGGAAGCCTATTCTTCAGAAAAAGATTGCTCTTAACGACGCGAGCCGCGTCGTCTCCCAACAAAATAAGAGGATGTCTATACTTGTTAGACAGTCTCAAAGAGACTGCCTTATGGAGCGTCTCAACAGGCACCCTCGCGGGGCTGTATTTCGGCATACAAACACAAGAATACAACTTTCCAATTTACAAATTTGCTCATTTACAAATTTACAGATTTTCAAACTGTCCCTCCTTGTGCGGGCTACTGATTTATCTATGCACACTACCATATGACTCCTCCGAGCGATACAATACTCCGGCTATCCAATGTGCGCCCCTCATATTATCGGCTGATGCTGTGCTTGGGGGGCGATGCGGCTCGCGTCGTCATGCGCCGCAGGCGCACTTCACCCGTACATATAGTACCTTTCGGCTGTCGCCGAATGACGACGCGAGCCGCGTCGTCCCCCGGATACAGCCACGTCCCATAGGCATAGTCTCGCAGCGTTGTTTGGCGGCAGCCGAAAGACCTATACGTTTTTATGTCTTTTTGATGGCACTTAAATGCTGTTTTTTAGCACTTTTGTATTATTTCCCATTGTTCCATTACTATTTTGATACGGTAGCCCTGTATTAGTGCTGCATAGACTTGCTCTTGATTTTTTTATCTGCCGATATTGTGTAATCCGAGGATTTTATGTAATTTTGCGGGCTAATTTCTTTTTATAGGATGATAGAACCATAGATGATAGAAATAAGAATCGTTTTTAGAACACAGGATTAGAGATGTTAGATACCAAGGATTTACAATCGGTTTATTTTTTGGGAATTGGCGGGATTGGTATGAGTGCGCTGGCACGCTACTACCATTCGCGCGGGTATCGCGTGTCGGGATATGACCATACGCCATCGCCACTGACGCACGAATTGGAAAAAGAGGGGCTGACCGTTTCCTACAAAGACGACGTGGAGGCACTGCAGGCTACGGGTATCGACCCGCGGCACACTTTGGTGATACGTACACCTGCCGTGCCGGAAGACACCATGATTTACACCTATCTGCGCAATAACGGCTACGAAATACTGAAGCGTGCGGAGGTGCTGGGAATGGTAACCAAACAGATGAAGGCACTATGCGTAGCAGGTACGCACGGCAAGACAACCACCTCGACAATACTGGCACACCTGATGTACCAGTCGGAGATAGGCACCAATGCTTTCCTTGGCGGCATCAGCAATAACTACGGAACGAATGTACTGCTGCAAAAAGACAGCAGTTATGTAGTGGTGGAAGCAGACGAATACGATCGTTCGTTTCACTATCTGACGCCTTATATGTCGGTGATTACGGCGGTTGATCCCGACCACCTGGATATTTACGGTACGGCAGAGGCATACAAAGAGAGTTTCGAGTACTACACCTCGTTGATACAAGCGGCACTGATTGTAAAGAAAGGATTGGATTTTACACCTCGACTGAAGAAGGGTGTAAAACTCTATACATACAGTGCGACCGAGAAAGCGGATTTCTATGCGGACAATATCCGTGTGCAGAAAGGAAATATCTACTTTGATTTCCATACACCGACCGACTCGCTGCCGGATTTGCGTTTGGGCGTACCGGTATGGGTGAACATAGAAAACAGCGTGGCGGCAATGGCTGTGGCGTGGCTCAATGGGGTGAACAAGGACGAACTGAGACACGGGTTGCTTACCTATTCAGGCGTTTACAGACGGTTTAACATACACGTAAACAATGACCGTGTGGCGTATGTGGATGACTATGCCCACCACCCTACCGAGATACAGACCTCGATAGACTCGGTGCGCAGATTGTACCCCGACCGCCATTTTATCGGCATCTTCCAACCGCATCTATATACGCGTACGCGCGATTTTGCGGACGATTTCGCGAAAGTGCTTTCTACTCTGGACGAGGTGGTGCTGCTGCCTATTTATCCCGCCCGCGAGTTGCCAATAGAGGGGGTTAGTTCGAAGATGTTGCTTGACAAGATCACCTGTGCGAAGAAAGCATTGGTGGAGAAGAGCGACCTGGTGGAATATATGAAAGCCAAGATGCAAACAGAGACACAGCCGGTAGTGGTGATGACTATCGGCGCAGGAGATATAGACCGGCTGGTACCCGATTTGAAGAAGGCATTGGCTAAGTTAGACTAAAAAACTATAATTAACCATCCATTTTGTTTATGTAGAACGTTAATTATCGTGTAATTATTCGTTATTTTTTTATGGAACATATAATTACCCGGTAATTAACCATTAATTTTTCGATGTGCTTTATTTTTTAGGTCAACAACATTCAACAACGTTCAAAACCAATTAACAATCATATACAGACAAGTTTATGAAACGTGCCTTACATATAGCCCTAATCGGTACGGCGGCAGTGATTGCTGTCGGGTTGCTGATTGCCGGTGTATGTTGCGGGCAGACAGGGCGTCCCGATACGGTATGCACGGTATTGCGATATTATATAGCGGATGCCGATGAGCGGATGTATCTGTCGGAAAAAGAATTGGACGGACTGCTCAAAGCGCAAGACGCTTATCCGATAGGCAAACCGCTGTCGGAGGTGTCGCTGCAACGTATAGAAGATGTAGTACGGACTAATCCGATGGTGCGTAGTGCGCAATGCTATATCAACCCGCAGGGAGAGGTCTATGTGCGCCTGACCCAACGGAAGCCGCTGCTGAAGGTGATTACGGCGGACGACAGTTACATAGTGGATACCGACCGCAAACGGATGCCGATACGGGAAAGCATAAAAGACACGATGCTGGTGGTTAGCGGCAGGGTGGGACTGCAGATGACAACGGGTTCGATAGCCGATTTTGCCGAATGGCTGCAAGACAACGCTTACTGGCGAAAGCGAATCAAGTATATGGAGGTACGGATTCCTCATTATGTACGTCTGCTGCCTGTTTCGCTTGCTGAACCTGTTATTGTATTAGGTGATTTGGACGGTTATGAGGACAAACTGCACAAACTGCGGAAATTCTATGAGGAAGGTGGCGAGATGGTACGCGAGAAACAATACAGAGAATTAGACCTGCGCTTTGCAGGACAGGTTGTGGGACGGAAATAATATAGATATTATGGCAAAGAAACAAAAACAGATGAAGGCTGACTCGCTACCGCTGGTAGCGATTGACCTGGGAAGCAACAGCGTGCGGGCTATGGCGGCGGAACGTGTGGGAGACGATTTGTTTCGCATATTGGGCGTTGAGCAGTCGCAACGGCACAAGTGCATTGAATATGGTGTAATCAAGTCCACCACCAATGTAGGATACATGATTAATGAGGTATTGCGTCTGTTGGCTAACCGTATCCATATAGAGGATTTGCCTACTGCATTTGTAACATTAGGTGGCAAATCGATGCAGATTGCGCCGGTAAAAGCCCGCCGTGATCAGTTGCGAAAAAAGGGTGTCTCGACGGCTTTGCTTGAGTCAATGAAGCAGGAGTGCAAGGACAAGATTGAAGCCAAGTATCCCACTCAGAGGGTACTGGAATTGATACCCAGTTATTATGTCTTAGACGAAGAAGAGCAGGAAGAAGCCCCGACGGAGAATCAACGTGCGGCATTGGTGGAAGCGCACTATTTTGCTTTTGTGGGCAACAAAGAGTTGGATATACCATTAAAAACAGCCTTTGACAAAGCAGGACGAAGCATTGAACATGCCTTTGTGCGCCCTGATGTACTGCTATCTGTTTTTCAATGCGAAGAAGCCAAAGAGGACGACCCTTATGACATACTGACCGATGGATGTGCCGTTCTCGATATGGGGGCACAGACCACCACACTGACGATTTTTAAGGGCGGTCAGTATTTAGCCAACAAAGTGGTTCCATGCGGAGGCTACCATATCACACGCGCTTTGGAAGTACAAGGTATGTCCTTTTCCACTGCCGAAAAACTAAAGGTCCAATACGGCTATGCAGCACCCGAGTTGGTGGAGAAGAACTACACTTTCCGTGTGCCGACGGCTGATGGTAGCGGGGATATGAAAGTGCTATGTACGGAAGTGGCGGAAGTGATAGCCCAAAAATTGGACGAGATATTAGCCCCTGTTTTGCAGGAGTTGGACAGGTATAAAGACCGCGTGGAACGCCTGTACATCACGGGTGGGGCATCAATGTTGCGAGGTATTGACCTTTATCTGCGCGAGCGTACGGGGTATGATGTACGCTACGGTATGCACGATTTGTTGCTCGTAAGCAACACCGACGAGCAGTTTTTCGCTCCCACTTATTCCGCATTGGTAGGAACCATCCTAATGGGACAGGACTATCGCGACAAGCACAAAGACCTATTGGTGAAGAAACCCGGTTTCACCGAGAAATTAGGACAGACCATTGTGAATTTATTTACCGACCAGCAGTATTAAGTTGGCGGATTATCCAAAGAAATCTATAAATCCTTTTCAGTATGGAAGAAGATATGATTACTCTCCCATTGGAGATCAAAGAAGACAGTTTGATAAAGGTCGTCGGTGTCGGTGGCGGCGGAGGCAATGCGGTCAATTATATGTACAAGCAGGGTATCAAGGATGTTACTTTCCTGACATGCAATACCGATAAGATGGCACTCGGCAAGATGTCAGTGCCTGCCAAGTTGCAATTAGGTCCGGGACTTGGTGCAGGCGGCGAACCGGAAAAAGCACGTGCGTATGCCGAAGAGAGCCGCGAACATATTCGTGAGGCACTGAACGACGGCACGAAGATGCTGTTTATTACTGCCGGTATGGGGGGCGGCACGGGTACCGGAGCATCGCCTATCGTAGCAGAAGTGGCGCAGGAGATGGGTATCCTGACAGTAGGTATTGTAACCATCCCGTTTGCTTTCGAGATGGGGCTAAAGATACGCAAGGCAATGATCGGGGTGGCTACGCTAGCGAAGCATGTGGACGCACTATTGATCATCAACAACGAGAAACTGAAAGATATTTACCCTGACCTGACCATCTTTAATGCCTTTGACAAGTCGAACGATGTTGTAGCCAATGCAGCACGCTCCATTGCAGAGATTATCACGATACCGGGTGTGGTAAATACTGACTTTGCCGATGTCTATAATACGTTGCGCCATGGCGGTGTAGCAATAATGAATGTCGGGCGTGCCAGCGGGGAATACCGTATTTCGACCGCCATCAACAATGCGCTCAATTCGCCACTCGTGAACACGAACGATGTACACGGGGCAAAACGTCTGTTGCTACAATTCTATTGTTCTACAGAACACGCTATCCAGATGTCGGAAATTGACCAAATCAATAATTTTGTAAAGGAAATCGGTGATTCGGTAGAAGTGCAATGGGGTGCTGCCATTGACGAGGAACTCGGTGAGGATGTGCGTGTTACCATTATTGCTACCGGCTATGAAGTGAACGGCTTGCCCACATTAGACGAAGAGGAAGGCGGCAAGACTATTGACGAAGCCATACAAGACAACTATCAAGAGAAGCCATCTTCCCCAAAAGATGATGAGAAACCGCAAGTGATAAGTTTCGGGGAGACAATCTTTGGCGAGACAAAAAAAGAGGAACCGGAACAAAAAATGCACCAGGATGATCCGGAAGGAGACGACCTGGAGATCCATATTGATGACGAAAAAGAACCCGATTCTGTTCCAGAACCATCCCGCCGTCCGTTTGGCTCTTGGATGCACAGACGATAATATAAACACAATCCCCGCGATATATTTATATATCACGGGGATTGTTATTTACAAATAACCGGTTAGTTACGTTTCCGAACCGACTTGATGATTTTTTTTACAATGAACCAGACCATCACAATACCGAGCAGAGCCAAGATGGCAATACTCAGTTCGTGACTGTATCGGTCAATGAGGTCTGCCTGCCCGTGGGCAATATAACCCAACAACGCCAACACGGCATTCCAGATAAACGCACCGAGGAACGTATAGAGCAGAAACTGACCGAAATTCATCTTTGCCAAACCTGCAGGAATACTGATCAGTTGGCGTATACCCGGTATCAATCGCCCGACAAACGTACTGATTTTGCCGTGGTCGTTGAAGTAGGTTTCCGCTTTCTGCACTTTCTCGCTGCTGAGTAGGCAGAGATGCCCGAGACGGCTGTCGGCGAACTTATAGATGATGATCCGCCCGAGCCACACCGACAAACCATAGTTGATCATTGCGCCGAGCATTGCACCGATTGTACCGAACAGCACAATCAGCGCCACATCCAACGGGTAGTTGCCCGTAACGTACAGGGCACTATCGGGGGAAGCGGCTACATAGACCGCCGGCGGGATAACCACCTCGCTAGGAAAAGGGATAAACGACGACTCTATCGTCATCAGCGCAGTAATCGACGCATAGTTCATATGTGCCGAATACCACGCTGTGATGGTTTCTATGATGGTCATTTATTCAATAGTTCGCGCACCTTGGTGCTGATGGCTTTTCCTTCGGCACGACCAGCCAACTGCTTGGTGGCAATGCCCATCACCTTACCCATATCCTGCGGACCTTGTGCGCCCGTTTGGGCGATGATCTGCTCCAAAGCGGCTACCAGTTCGCTATCGCTCAGCATAGCGGGCAAGTACTTCTCGATTATTTTGCATTGTGCCAGTTCGTCGTCTGCCAGTTCAGGGCGGTTGGCATCGATATACATCTGCGCCGACTCTTTGCGCTGTTTCACCATCTTCTGCAGGATCTGCAATGCCTTGTCGTCGTGCAGTTCGCCGTCGCCGCCTTTGGCGGTTTTGGCTTCGAGAAACTCTTTCTTGATACCACGCAGGGCATCAAGTGCCACTTTGTCTTTAGCGAGCATCGCTTTCTTGATGTCTTCGCTGATTTGATCAAACAAATTCATAATCAAAGGAATATAAGTTGTGTCAATATATATACAGGCAACAGGATAATCAACGAGAATTTAATTATGTAGCCGAAGAACGATGGCATCTTGATACCATTCTCCTCTGCAATGGCTTTTACCATAAAGTTAGGACCGTTGCCGATATAGGTCATTGCACCGAACATCACAGCACCCAACGAGATAGCACGCAACAATACCTCCGGGATACCCGCAACCATACTGCCGCCAAAGGCAGCCATCTGCTCCGGACTCAAGCCCAAAGCCACGCTGTGGAAGGCTACCGCCGTCGGGGTATTGTCCAAGAAACTGGATAGCGCACCCGTTGCATAGTAGAACTGCCATGTGTGTGCCAACCCCAGTTCCGGTGCGTGCGCACGCAGGAAAGCCAGTGCCGGGGTCATTGTAGTGAATATACCGAGGAACAGCACTGCCACCTCGATAATCGGTCCCCAACTGTATTTGTTCAAATCATAGCGCACTGCTTTCGGGGTGGTGTAGAGGCTCAGGAAAGTAAGCGACAGGAGAACTATCTCACGCAGATATTTCAACCACAGATGCGCACCCTCTTCGCCCATCTGCGGGATAAAGCCCTCGTTGATAAAAGCAACGCTCAGGATAACGCCCAACAGATACACAAAGTTGATACCACCTTTCAGTTGCATCGGTACTTTCTCGCGGGCGTCTGCCGAAAGAGAAGTCCAGTGCTCTTTCTTGTAATAGTAGGTATCCATACAGAAATAGATGAGCAGCAGCAAGCCGCCTACAAAAGCCCATTCCGGCAGCATGCTCAGGAACCACGTAAACTCGGCACCGCGCAGGAATAGCATAAACAATGGGGGATCGCCGAGCGGGGTGAGCAAACCGCCGCAGTTGGCAACCAACGCTATGAAAAACAGGATAGTATGTACCGTATATTTACGTTGCTGGTTGGTCGTTATCAATGGGCGGATGAGCAACATTGCGGCACCCGTGGTTCCCATTACACTTGCCAACACCCAGCCCAAAGCGAGCAAACCGGTATTGACAATAGGTTTTGCTTTGATGTCGCCGCTGATATGGATACCTCCCGTAATAACAAAAAGAGCCAACAATAAGACGATAAAGGGGATGTAGTCAAACATCACCTGATGCTCCAACTCGTGCGCCATACCGCCGATGATCAGACACACAGCGGTAGGTACACCCAAGATGAGCGACACAAGCAACTTGTTGACATTCTTCTCCCAGAATTTCTCCGCCACCAGCGGACCGATAGCGATCATCAGCAGCATGATGCCAAACGGTATCATGCTCCATGCGCTATGCACAAATTGTTCCATAACAAGAATCTTTTTTGATTAGTAAATATAGTAATTGGGTTGTCGTTTGTCTTGATTATAAATCATTTGGGACTGGCAAATCTGGAAAATCCAGTAGTTCTAGTCCAATTTTAGCACGGCAAGGAAGGCTTTCTGCGGCACTTCCACATTGCCGATCTGTTTCATACGTTTCTTGCCTTTTTTCTGTTTTTCGAGCAGTTTGCGCTTGCGGCTTACATCACCGCCGTAGCATTTTGCCAGCACATCTTTGCGCACCTGTTTCACCGTCTCGCGGGCAATAATCTTCGCTCCGATAGCCGCCTGAATGGCTATATCGAATTGCTGGCGGGGCAACAACTCTTTGAGTTTCTCGCACATCTTGCGCCCGAAATCCACAGCATTGTCGCGGTGGGTCAGCGTAGAGAGTGCATCCACCTGTTCGCCGTTGAGCAGAATATCCAGTTTGACCAGATTCGACGGGCGGAAACCGTTCTGGTGCCAGTCGAAAGAGGCATAACCTTTGGAGATGGATTTCAGTTTGTCGTAGAAGTCAATCACTATCTCGCCCAGCGGCATATCGAACAGCAACTCCATACGGTCGCCCGATATATACTCCTGTTTGACCAATTCACCGCGTTTGGAAAGGCAGAGCGTCATAATCGGACCGATAAAATTGCTTGTGGTGATCACGCTGGCACGGATATACGGTTCCTCTATGTGGTCTATCTCCGTCTGGTCTGGCATACCTGCGGGGTTATGCACCTCAATCATCTTGCCATCCTTGGTATAGACGTTGTAACTTACGTTCGGCACGGTGGTGATGACATCCATATTAAACTCGCGGTCGAGGCGTTCCTGTACGATCTCCATATGGAGCAAACCGAGGAAGCCGCAGCGGAAACCGAAACCGAGGGCAATGGACGACTCGGGCGTAAAAGTCAGACTGGCATCGTTGAGTTGCAGTTTCTCCAGACTGGAGCGCAAGTCCTCGTAGTCCTCCGCCTCAATGGGATAGACACCCGCAAACACCATCGACTTGACCTCCTCGAAACCCTCAATCGCCTTATCGCATGGGCGTGCCACATGGGTGATCGTATCGCCCACACGCACCTCCGTAGAGGTCTTGATACCCGAGATGATATATCCCACATTGCCCGCTGAGATGGTCTCTCGCGGCTGCATATCGAGTTTCAGCACACCTATCTCGTCCGCATCGTACTCCTTACCGGTATTAACAAACCGCACGCGGTCGCCTGTGTGCATAGTGCCGTTCACCACCTTGAAATAGGCAATGATACCGCGAAAACTATTGAATATAGAGTCGAACACCAAACATTGCAGCGGTGCATCGGGGTCGCCCTGCGGAGCGGGGATACGGTCGATAATGGCGTCCAATATCTCGGGCACGCCGGTGCCCGTCTTGGCAGAACAGCGCAGAATATCCTCACGTTTGCAGCCGAGCAGGTCGATAATCTCGTCCTCCACCCGTTCCGGCATAGCCGAATCCATATCGCATTTGTTCATCACGGGGATAATCTCCAAGTCGTGCTCCAATGCCATATAGAGGTTGCTGATGGTCTGTGCCTGAACGCCCTGCGAGGCATCCACTACCAGCAAAGCGCCCTCACAGGCGGCAATGGAACGGCTCACCTCGTAGGAAAAATCCACATGCCCCGGAGTGTCTATCAGGTTGAGCGTATAGCCTTTGTGCTGCATCTGGATAGCGTGGCTTTTGATAGTGATACCGCGCTCTTTCTCCAAGTCCATATCGTCCAGAACCTGGTTCTCCATATCGCGTTTGTCCACCGTACCGGTTATCTCGAGCATACGATCCGCCAGCGTACTTTTGCCGTGATCGATGTGTGCAATGATGCAAAAATTTCGTATCTTATCCATTATTCTATATTATCAAAAAAAATCATTACGCATTATGCATTGCGCATTGCACTAAATTTGTGCGCTGCAAAGTTACAAAAAAAATGCCATTTTCACAACTTTGGTTCGTTTTATCTCCTTAAAACGCCAAAATTTACGCAAAACGGCAAATGATTGCAATAAAACAAATCGTAATACCCCCTACCCTTTTGCTGGTTGCTTGCGAGCGACCACAATGGTTACCGCTATGACAATCAGCGCAATACCTATACATGAGCGGACGGTCAGATGTTCTCCAAACAGCGTCAGTCCGACCAGCACGGCAGTGATAGGTTCCATAGCGCCGAGAATAGCCGTCTGGGTGGAGCCTATAGTTTGGATAGCAAGCGTAGTCAACACCAGCGAGAGAGCGGTGGGGAATAGTGCCGCCCCGACGCTGTAGCCCCAATGCAGCCCCTGCGGCACAGCGAGATGACCTCTGACAAGCAGCATCACGCCAAGCATCAACGCTCCGAACAGCAGCACAAAGAACGTAACTTTTGCGGGCGGCATATGAGTGATATGCCCTTTGTTGATAAAAACGAGATAAATGGCATACGTGAGGGCGGAACCCAACGAGAGCAGTACGCCGGCGATGCTTACATGCGCCGAACCGTTGATTTCGCACAGCACGCCTATGCCCACCGTTGCCAAGGCAAGGCAGCCCCAGACCAGCGGGGCTACACGCTCATGGAAGACCAGTGCCATCAGCACGGCGGTTACTATCGGATAGACAAACAGAATAGTGCTTGCCAAACCCGCATCCATATAATTATAAGAAAGATACAAGAGCAGGGAGGACAATGCCATTACCGCCCCGAGAACGGCAATTTGCAGCGTCTCGGATCCGGTCAGACGGAAATCAATGCGCTGCACAAGCATCAGTATCGCCAGCATCGGCACACTCAACGTATACCGCCAAAACAACACCGACAGCGAGTCCAACCCGTCATAATAGAGAGGCAACGCAAACATCGGGTTGAGCCCGTAGAAACCGGCTGCAAGGATGCCGAACAGATAACCGATAGATTTTGACTGAAACATAGCGTCTTTCAACTAAAAACGCACAAAAGTACTGCAAAAAATTGGATTGCACAAAACAAAATTGCACAATCCGGGAAAAAGCAGTACCTTTGCCTTGTTAATGCGTAATGCGTAATTAAAAAGTCAGGTGGATGACGGGTGGATGACGGGTGGATAGGCTTTCTATCCTATAACCATCCTATAACAAATTCAATGCAGAAATTAATGGTTAATTCGTGGTTAATTATATGTTCCCAAGAAAATAATTAACGTCAATTAACAAAGCCTTTTTATATGGAATTTTAATGGGCTTTAATGGAGAAAAAAGAGATTTTTAACGGGAAGTGAAACCAATGGATACAATCTGTGCCATATCAACCCCATACGGCTGCGGCGGAATAGCCGTGGTGCGCGTAAGCGGGGATCAGGCTATAGCCCTGACGGACAGCCTGTTCCGCGGGTATATCGCCCTATCGGATGCGCCTGCCAACACCGTCCATTTCGGGCATATCGAGCGCAACGGCGAGACTTTGGACGAGGTATTGATAACCGTTTTCCGTGCGCCGCACTCGTTTACAGGCGAGGATGTGGTTGAAATCAGTTGCCACGGCAGTCTGTATATCCAGCAGGAGTTGCTCCGCTGGCTGATAGATGCCGGTTGCCGTATGGCGAAACCGGGCGAGTTCACACAGCGGGCGTTTCTCAACGGCAAGATGGATCTGACCGAAGCCGAGGCTGTGGCTGACCTGATCGCCTCGCAGTCGAAAGCCGAGAAAGACCTCGCACTCAGCCAGTTGCGCGGCAGCGTATCGGGCGAGTTGCACGGACTGAGAGAACGGCTGCTGCATTTTACCTCTCTCATCGAACTGGAACTTGATTTCGCCGACCACGAGGAGTTGGAGTTTGCCGACCGTTCCGAACTGACCGCTCTGGCACTGGAAATAGAGCAGAAACTGACTTGCCTGACCCGCTCGTTCAAGACCGGAAATGCCATTCGCAATGGCATACCGGTGGCGATTGTGGGTGCTACCAATGCGGGCAAATCGACGCTGCTCAACGCCCTCGTAGGTGAAGAGCGCGCTATCGTAAGCGACATACGAGGCACTACCCGCGACACGATAGAGGACACACTGGTGCTCAACGGCATACTCTTCCGCCTGATTGATACGGCGGGTATCCGCGAGACAGGCGACCGGTTGGAGAGTATGGGCATAAAGCGCAGCCGCCAAGCCGCCGAGAAAGCACAGATTATCGTGCAGGTTATTGATTCCTCCGCCCCGCAAACCGACCTCGACGGCATAGACCTCACAGGCAAGACGCTCCTGCAAGTCTGGAACAAAGCCGATTTGGTAAATGCACAATGCACAATGCACAATGCGCAATGCACAAATTTACAAACTTACAAATTTACAAATTTACAAATTTCCGCAAAGAGCGGCGATGTAGAGGTATTGAAAGAAGCCTTGACACATATAGCGGCGGAACAAATGGATACCACCAATACCGTAACCATCAGCAATGCACGCCATTATGAGGCGCTCGTGCGAGCGTTAGAGGCTATCCGCCGTGTACAACAGGGATTGCAAGACGGCGTGTCGGGCGAGTTCCTCAGTATGGACTTGCAAGACTGCCTCACCGCCCTCGGCGAGATAACGGGACAAATCACCTCGCATGAGGTATTAAATAACATATTTAGCCATTTTTGTATCGGAAAATAAGGTGCTTTTTCAGAAAGTCAGTCAGAGTAAAATAATAGCAACCTAACACAAATATACTATGGAGGTTGCAGGGTTTGTAGAAAAACATTTAATCGCTACTATTTTCCTTTAATTGCTTTGTAGTTTACATTTTTTGTTGTAATTTTGTGACTCGAAACAAGATGAGTAACAAAATCTTGTTACTCGCAGACTGCAGACAGCAAGGAGGTAAACAATGAACAAAGAGCCTATAAAGTTGCGTAAAAGACCGAACACAACAGGAACGGTATCGCTATATCTTGACATCTACATTGACGGTAAACGCACCTATGAATGGTTGAAACTATACCTTGTGCCAGAAAAGACACGCAGAGACAAAGAGAAGAATATCGAAACAATGCGACTTGCGGAAGCCATACGAGCCAAGCGTATTGTGGACTTGAAAAATGGCAAGTTCGGCTTCGAGGGCGATTTCGCTACTCGCACACGATTCTTTGACTACTACCGCGCTATGTGCGAAAAACGACTCGGTGACGAGAGTCGTGGTAACTGGGGCAACTGGTATTCGTGCCTACATCATTTGAAAAAATATGAACCACGTGAGGACATCACCTTTGCTGACATCACATCCGAATGGGTACAGGGTTTCAAAGATTATTTGGAATATGACGCTATTGCTTGGCAGCACGATGAAAGGACACGGCTCAAAGAGAAAGGACTGTCACGCAACAGCAAGGTCAGTTATTTCAACAAACTACGGGCGTGTATCAATCAGGCGTTTGAGGAGCATATCATACCAACCAACCCACTACGGGGTATTGAGGGTTTCAAAGCAGAAGAGGGAACGCGAATGTACCTGACCATTGATGAGGTAAAACGCCTTGCAGAAACCGAGTGCGATTATCCTGAAATAAAGCGTGCTTTCTTGTTCTCGTGTCTAACGGGTCTGCGACGGAGCGACATTCTCAAACTAACTTGGAGCGAGGTCTATCAGCAAGGCGAATACACGCGTATCATTTTCAAGCAGAAAAAGACAGGTGGCTTAGAGTACCTTGACATCTCGCCGCAAGCAGCCGAACTAATGGGAGAACGAGGCAAACCAGAACAGAAAGTGTTTGGCGCAATACATTCGCCGTCCTGCACAAATAATACAATCAAATTGTGGGTGGTGCGTGCAGGTATAAACAAAGACATCACATTCCATTGCGGTCGCCATACATTTGCGACGATGATGTTGGACTTGGGGACAGATATTTACACAACCTCCAAGTTGCTCGGACATCGCAATATCAGCACCACGCAGATATACGCAAAGGTACTTGACAAAAACAAACAAGCAGCAGTGGCTCGTATTCCGAACATTATACCTGCGGACGACAAGCAAGGCAAGTAAGGAAGTATGCTATATAATAAAAGCGGTTACGCAGTATAATAACTGTGCAACCGCTTTTGCTTTTTCAGTATGCCCTCTCTTTGCCGAGAACGCAACGAAATTTATTCAGTAGGGAATTTACCAGTCGAACTATTTTCGTCAAAGGAGCGCAAAATTTGCAAAAAATAACTCTCCTGCCATTAGGGGCGGTCAGGGGTTCTATTGGGTCAATCTCGTTTGACAAAATAGACAGGTTCGATGGGCATTAGTGCCTTGTCGTCTTCGGTCATTTTGTTGTAGTACTCTATCCATAGTTCTACAAACTCCGTACCGTCTATCAGGCGGACGTTATTCTGCCTTGCGGTTGTGTGTGCGTCTTCTGTGAAGCGTCCCGATGTGACAATAATAGGTGTATCACCTTTTGCTACTCCCAAAATCTTATGTACTATATCTACCGATACGGTGTTGTTTTCACTGTAATGTTTGACTTGTACTTTCAGTATCGGCTTGGTGGCACCTAATGGGTCGGAATACGCTATTACGTCAACACCTCCATCTTTGCCTTTAGGCGCAACGAACGGAGTATAGTAGCCCATTGCACGGAGCAATGCTGCTACCATATCTTGAAACTCCCACCAAGTGCGTTGCTCTATATAGGTTCGCAGGTCGTCATTGGCTTGTTGCTTGATATTCTCCAACACAACGGAAGTAGGAACATCATCAGTTACAGCCTCCTCGTCTTTGTAAGGGTCTTTGGCTACCTTGTTATTCTTCACCCACTCCGCATATAGCCGGTGGGTATATTTGAATAACTGGTTGGGTTCGGTATATTTGGTGAGAGCCTGCCGCCCTTCGTCCGTGATGCACCACTCTCCTTTGTTTTTCAAAAGCAAGCCTGCTTTAACAAGGTCAACCGAATAGTATTGTAACATAACTACCCAACGAATCTGCCCTGTTTTAGGATATATATATTGTTCCCACTCATCAAAATGGCACAGGTCGGGTAACAGTTTCCTTAACTCGCCAAATGACATAGAACCGCCATCCTGCTTATTTAATAAGGAGAGAGTATGAAATAGCACACGAGAAGCGAGGATACGACTACGCCCCATTTTTATGCTTTCGGGAGTATTCATTGCCTGGCTTGTATTAGTTTGAGAAGCATATCTATCTGCTCGTCTTTCTTTTGTGTCAGACGACGCATTTCCGCAAGTTCTTCCAATTGGCGGCTCATAATATCCTGCTGTCTTTCAAGCGTGGAGAAAAATTGTTGTGTATCAGGGTTAAGCGTTACTTGACTGCCCGTACCCGCTGCAACGCTTACACCATTTTGAGAAGCATCGCCTGACGAAATAGTTTCGCGAGAACTTACAATTGCTTCTAATAGTTTCTGTGCGCGTTCAGGAAGAGGCTTACCTGTTTCCCAATTCTGAACCGTACGGAGCGTAACACCACACATACCTGCGAGTTGTAGTTGTGTAACGCCCATTTTTTCTCTTATTTTTTTTACGTCCATATTAGTTTGATTTACTGTATCTTATCTTTTTCGTCTTTATTTTTTCACAAAAAACTTGTTCAAAAATTTTGTAGGTACGAAATAAATTCGTAATTTTGCAGCGAACTTAAAACGAAACAACTTCGTGACAGTTTCGCTATTGCTATTTGCTTATTAAAATTGCGTGCAAAGTTACACAAATGTTTTTAATTGTGCAAATAGTTTGCGAAAATAGCAAATAAAAAAATAACTAATAATAAAGCAAAAAATGGAAACAGTGTTCAAAACCAAGTTCCAGCAAGAAAAGGAACAGAGAGAGTTGGCAATCTACACCGAGTATCAACAGTTGGCTGCCGACCCTGACAAGAGTAAAGTTGTCATCGCAGAGTATCTATGCGAGAAGTATCATTTGGCGACTATCAGTACCATCTACAGCATTCGCAAACGTGTGGAGGGTCGTCTGAAAAGAGCAGGTCAGTTATGAAATGGACTATCACATTGAAGCAAGTCGGGCAATGGTCATTGCTTATAGTACTGGCAATATGGGGAATGTTTGCATTTATAATTCTTGTGGGTGAGGATAACCCCGAAATGCCTATGTCGCTAACACAGTTCTTGCTATTGAAAGCAGGTGCACTTGTTAATATAGGTGCGGTTGGTATAATAGCCAAGAGGTGTAACAAGCGAGGTTGGCTGCCTGACCTTGAAAAACTTTTGACGGAGGAATGATAATGGACGAGCAGAAAATCACCCTTGAAACCATTGCCAATCGCCTTGCGAGTATTGAACAGATGCTGCAAGAGCAGCGTCAAATGATATTTAATAAGGACACTTTGGATTTTGACGAAGCGGTAGCATATACCAAGTATAGCAAATCGTATTTGTACCGACTGACAAGCAGTAAGAAGATACCGCATTTCAAACGTGGGCACAAGGTATTCTTCGATAGAAAACGGCTTGATGAGTGGCTACGAGGAGTGTCAATTAAGTCGCAAGAGGAAATTGAGAGCGAGGCAGAAACCTATTGTGCTACGCACAGGTAATATAAGAAAACAAATAACAATCCTAAATAACAATTATGGCAAACGAAATCATCGAAGTAAAGTCGGTTGATGTCATTCAGGCAATCGACCGTGCGGAGGTAGATGTGCAAATCTCCACCGCTAAAAAGTATCCGCGCGATGTAGCGCAAGTGTTAAACAAAATTCGTACCTACGGACAGATGGATGTCGAAACGGCAGGGGAGTGCTTCTATTCACTTCCTCGCGGCAACAACAGTTCAGTGGAAGGTGTCAGTGTGCGTTTTGCAGAAATTGTGGCAGGAGCGTGGGGCAACTTGCGTGTCGCCACTCGTATCATCGGCAACGACGGCAAAACCATTACTGCCCAAGGTTTAGCGCACGACCTCGAAACCAATCTCGCTGTCAGCGTCGAGGTCAAACGTCGTATCACGGACAAATATGGCAAGACCTATTCGGAAGATATGCAGGTCGTAACAGGCAATGCTGCAAGTGCCATAGCATTTCGCAATGCAGTCCTGAAAGTAGTACCGAAAGTCATTACGAAAAAAGTGATGGACGAAATCAAGCAGGTCGCTATCGGTTCGACCAAGGATATAGCAAGTCGTCGGAAAGCAATGCTTGATTATGTCAAAAAATTCAACATTACGGAGGAACAGGTGCTATTCTTCTGCGGAGTATCAACAACAGAGAATATCGACAATCAAATGTTATTCAACCTCCGTGGAGCACTCAATGCTATCAACGAGGGCGATTCGACCGTGGAGGGAGTATTCATCACACCTATGATTGAAGCCAAGAAAGCGAAAGCAGCAGCAAAGAAAGCGGAGACGGCACAAGACCGTGCAGCGCAGGCTATGGCAGAGAACATCAAATAAGGAGGATATGTTATGAACCGTACAAGACTAAAATTCAGCAACCGTCAGGAGTGGCTCAATGCCCGCAAAGACGGTATAGGTGCAAGTGAGGTGGCAAGTGTAGTAGGTCTGAACCCTTGGGAAACACCCTATCAACTATGGCGGCGTAAACTTGGTATGGACGCACCGCAAGAGGAGAACTTCTATATGAAAGCAGGGCATTATCTTGAAGACGCGGTGGCTCGCTTTTATTCAGACGCAAGCGGACGTGAGATTATCAGCAGCAGTGCCGATGACTTTATGTTCATCAACCCCGACAAGCCGTTCCTCCGTGTCAGTCCCGACCGCACATTCTGGCTTCAAGGTATGGCACACAATGATGACAACAAGGGTATTCTCGAATGTAAGACGACACAGAAGACCATTGACCCTGACGACCTGCCTAAACATTGGTTTTGCCAAGTGCAAATGAACCTCGGAGTAGCGGGTTACGAACAAGGCTCGCTTGCGTGGTTATGCAGCGGTCGAGAATTTGGCTATAAGGACATCACCTTTGCGCCCGATTTTTATGGTTGGCTCGTGGAGGAGGTAGAACGTTTTTGGGTTGAGAATATCTTAGGCAAGAAAGAACCTGACGCTATCAGCGTGCAAGATATTCTGACCAAGTACAACCGCCACACCGACGGCAAGCAGATAGAGGTGGGCGATGATATATTCGAAGCCTACAAAGACCTCAAAGACCTCAAGAAACAGATTTCTGCTCTTGAAGAACGAAAGGACACATTGGAGGGCAGACTGAAAATGGCATTCGGAGACGCAGAAGCCATCACCTACGGAGGTGACACACTCGCAACTTGGAAAGCACCCAAACCATCAATGAAACTGGACACCAAACTGCTCGCAGCGAAATATCCGAACATCGTGGAGGAGTACACTCTACCTGTTCAAGGTGCGAGACGCTTCCTCTTGAAGTAATTTATCAGCCGTAACATTATGACCCCAACAACAGCACACATACGGCTTTATCAACCTATAATGGCTCTGCGCACGGCAGCAGTTGCGGAAACGGACTGCAACGCTAATGCTGTGGCGTGGTCAAAGCCTACACGCAGAGCCTGTTTTTTCAACAATGATAACATTACGCGAAAATCAGACAGAACCTATCGACAGGGCTATTCGTTTCTTCCGCGAGCCCAACCCGAGTCCATCACTCATCGTCCTGCCGACTGCGTGGGGTAAGTCAATCCTAACAGCCTATGTCGCCAAATACTGTGGCGAACATCTAATTGTCTTACAGCCATCAAAGGAACTGCTCGAACAGAACTATCGTAAATATGTAGCCTTGTGCGGTGGCTTCGGCTCAAATGCAGGCATTTTCTCCGCTTCTATGGGACGAAAAGAGATTGCACCAATAACTTATGCAACCATAGGGTCAATCAAGGCTCTCGGAGCAAAATTCAAGCAATTAGGCTTCACGAAGATGTTGATTGACGAAGCGCACCTCTACCCTCGTGAGAGTACCTCTATGCTCGGACGGTTCCTAAAAGAGAGCGGCATAACGCACACACTCGGCATAACGGCAACACCGGTCAAGTTGCAACAGAACCGTGACTTGACCGGCAACACATTCTCCAAACTTGTTATGCTTACATCGAAGTCAAAGAAAGGTAATTTCTTCAAAGAAATCCTCTATGTAGGTCAGGTGCAGGAGATGGTCAGGCTTGGCTATTGGTCAAAACTTGTTTATCAGAAACAGTCATTTGACGGCTCTATGCTGGTATTCAACAGTAGCAAGTCCGAGTACACCGAAGAAAGCGTACAAGCCGCCTATTATGCCAATGGAGGTACGGACAATGTGATAAGTGCCATTCAAGCGCACCCTGAACGCCAACACATATTGGCTTATGTTCCGTCCGTACAAGACGCAAAAGACCTCGCGCAGCGATACCCGCGGGCAGGAGTGGTCTATGGAGAACAGCCGAAGCAGGAGCGCGAGGAGACAATCAACCGTTTTAAGAGTGGCGAATTACGCGTGCTATTCAATGTGCGTGTGCTTTCCACAGGATTCGACTTTACTGGTATAGACTGCATTGTACTGGGTATATCAACGGCTTCTATTGCCCTGTATTACCAAATAATCGGACGAGGCACACGTATAGACCCCGACAAACGAGACTGCCTTGTGTGCGACATCGGTGGTAACATAGACCGCTTCGGTCGTGTAGAGGACATCACCTTTGAGCAGGGCAAGATGTGGCGGATGTTCGGCACAGGAGGTCGTCTCCTGTCTGGCATACCTATCCACGATATAGGCAAGTACACACGTGAGGATACTCAACTCGTGGACGCCAAAGCAGCAGCACCCATTGAGATTATGCCCTTTGGAAAGTTCAAAGGTACAAAACTCAAAGATATACCACAGGACTATCGCAGGTGGATGTTGAGTTCCTTTGAGTGGACCGAACGCAACGAGAAATTACGCAAATCTCTAATAGCAACAATGTAGTATGGCAGCAAATAGTTTTACATTCTTTGCTTCGTATTATGAGGCATTGCAATATCTTTCTGATGAAGAAAGCGGGCAGATGATAAAGGCAATTTGCGAATTCGCCATAAACGATATTGAGCCTGCATTTTCCAACCCTACACTCAAAGGATACTGGGCTCTCGTCCGCCCAATACTCGAAAAGTCTGTCAAACGCTCACAAGCAGGACGCAAAGGCGGACAAAACGGTATAGGTGTGAGCCGTAATCAAGGCAATACCCATGCTGTCAAAGAGACAAATGCAAATCAAATCAATAACAAAACAATACCGGATAAGGAAATAGGATATAGGATAAAGGATAAGGAAATGGAAATAGGAGATGGAAAGAAAAAGGAGAAAAAGAATAGTGGGCGTTTTATACCGCCCACCGTTGAAGATGTACACGCCTATTGTTTAGATAGAGGAAACGGCATCAATGCCCAATCGTTCGTGGACTTCTACGAGAGCAAGGGGTGGAAAGTGGGCAATAGCCCAATGAAAGATTGGCGAGCCGCCGTTCGCACTTGGGAACAACGCAACGGCTTCGACCCAAAGAAAAAGCCTGCACCCGAAATCAAACTCGGAGTAGGCGAGTACATAGACAAAGAGGGCAACCGTCGCTACTCTGACATTCTTCCGTCCGTTCCGATGGCAGCACCGCCACGTCCAAGCAAGGATTATGTGTTCTCTATGGAAACTAACACTTGGATACCCGCAGGACTATGACAATCAATTGGCAAAAATACGGTATAGAAGTGCCTAACGGCAGGACAAATGGTAATATCAAGGTATTCTGCCCGATGTGCCACAACGAACGCCACGACAAGCGAGATAAATCGCTATCGTGCAACCTCGCAACAGGAGAGTTCTGCTGCCACTATTGCGGTTACAAAGGTATAGCCAAGGAATACTCCGACAGCGAAAAACGCGAGTGGGCGAAGCAGCAGCCGTGGTACAACCCTCACCCCATACGCAGAGAACCGAAAGTGTATCGCAAGCCGAAACCACGACAGACAACCGCAATGTCAGACAAGGCTATTGCTTGGTTTGAGGGGCGTGCTATCAGTCGTTCCACCGTGGAAACAATGCGTATCACGGAGGGGCTGGAGTTTATGCCGCAGAAAGGCAAAGAGTGGAATACCGTGCAGTTCAACTACTACAAAAACGGAGAACTCGTCAACACTAAGTTCCGCACAGGCGATAAATGCTTCAAACTCTGCCAAGGCGCAGAACTTCTGCCCTACAACATCGATGCTATCAAGGACACACCCGAATGTATTATCACAGAGGGAGAGATGGACGCACTATCATTCATCGAATGTGGCTACCCGAATACCATATCAGTACCCAACGGAGCAAACGCCAATCTCACCTACCTTGACGACTATATTGAAGACTATTTCGACAACAAGGAGACCATCTACATCGCTTCCGACACTGACACCAAAGGCACAATCTTGCGTGACGAACTCATCAGGCGTTTTGGCGTGGAGCGGTGTAAGATAGTGGAGTATGGGGACGGCTGTAAGGATGCTAACGAACACCTGATAAAATACGGTAAACAGAGCCTGCGAGAGTGCATTGTCAACGCCAAAGAAATCAAAGTGGAGGGCATATTCAGTATGTCCGACTTTGAGCAGTCTCTTGACGCACTCTTCGAGAGCGGCTGGCAGAAAGGAGTAACCATCGGGCATCCCAATTTTGACAACCTGCTGTCCTTCGAGACCAAACGGCTCTGTATCGTAACAGGCATACCCGGAAGCGGCAAGTCGGAGTTCATCGACGAGATAGCAGAACGGCTCAACATACGCTACGGTTGGAGGTTTGCCTATTTCAGTCCGGAGAACGCACCGCTCGCCTACCACGCTTCCAAACTTATTGAGAAATTCACAGGGCATAAGTTCGGTAAGGAAACACTCCCATATAACGAGTATCAGCAAGTCAAGTTACACCTTGAGACGGACTTCTATTTCATAGCACCCAAGGACGACTTTCACCTGCAAACTATTCTCGACCGTGCCAAATACCTTGTCCGCAAGCGAGGCATCAAGGCTTTAGTGATTGACCCTTACAACCGCTTGGAGAACGAGCAGGGCAATCAAAACGAAACGCAGTATATCAGTAGCGTGCTTGACCGACTGACCAACTTTGCACAACAGAACGATGTACTGGTCATTCTTATGGCGCACCCTACCAAACAACCCAAGACCAAAGATGGCACTATCGAAGTGCCAACGCTCTACGACATCAGCGGTTCGGCACACTTCTACAACAAATGCGACTTCGGTATTATCGTCCACCGCGACCGACTCCAAGAGCGTGTGGAGGTGCGAGTGTCGAAAGTCAAATTCCGACATCTCGGACAGGTAGGCACAGCCTATTTCAAGTACAACCTGAACAACGGACGCTACACGCCATATACAGAGGGACAAGAACCGCAATGGGACAACTCCAACCACCTCATCAACGACCTCCAACAAAAGCAGATGGACGCAGAAGCGGCAGCCGTGTTCAATTTCGATACCAACAACGAGAACGACGACCCCTTTGCCTCTGACTACGTGGACGATGACGAAGATTGCCCGTTCTGACAATAACTACAAAAATGCATAGATATGACTATTCAATCTTTGGCTGATGTTAGCCGCCTGTATAGACAGGGGATAAATATCTGTATCGGCTGCGAATACGAACGCACAGCCGCTTGCACAGAGGACAGAATAACAACTTGTAATAAACAACCACACCTATGGCACTAACACAATCAGAAATAACCGAGCAGTTACAGCAGGCGATAATGCTCATCGACGATGTGCGCTGCGCACTCGAAAACGACCACCCCGCTATTCACCAAGACCTCGTGGAGGTACGCTGGTTCAACACAGCAGAGGTACAACCCGACAACGGACAGAAAGTGATAGTCCGCACACCGACAGGCGAGGTCTATTTCCTCACCTACCCTTTCAACCACACCAAATACCCGCAATGGTGGGTGATACCAAAAGACAAAACTAACAAACAATGAAACGAGTAGAACTATTTAACGACCATTTTCAGAATTTCAAGCAGTACGGCATACCACACGCACAACTGATTATAGCGGACATCCCGTATAACATCGGTATCAATGCGTATGCAAGCAATCCCGCGTGGTACAAAGACGGAGACAACAAGAACGGCGAAAGCAGTCTGGCAGGCAAAGAGTTTTTCGACACCGACAAAGATTTCCGCCCTGCCGAGTTTATGCACTTTTGCAGCCAAATGCTCGTCCGTGAACCCAAAGGCGGTATACAGGAGGATGAGGAGGGAAACGAGCAGGACAAGCCTATGGTCGGCACTAAACGCAAAGGCAATGCTCCGTGTATGATTATCTTTTGCGCCTTTGAGCAAATGCACTATCTCATCGACCTCGGCAAGCGGTATGGCTTTTATCACTACATACCATTGATATTCCGCAAAAACTTTTCAGCGCAAGTCCTT
>DKEG01000035.1:0-6306 GCA_002452095.1 Bacteroidales bacterium UBA6828
GTTTGATGCGGTTGCCCTGGTGTTTTACACCTGTCATAAGGGGAGAATGGCTGCCGAATATGGCAACCGCAAAGACACCTGTTCTTGTTCCTTGTCCTTTATTCTTTGTTCCTTGTCCTTTATTTATTCTTTGTTTCTTGTCCTTTATTCTTTGTTCCTTATTCTTTATTCTCAAGTCGTTTTTGGTATTTCTCTATCTGGAGAGAGGTTATGCGCAGGCGGGTCTCGAGGTCGCGTATGTCGCGCATTGTGATACCGAGGCGGAAGGTGCTCATCAGGGCTTTTTTGTCGTTGTCGGAGATATAAAAGACCGCCCGCGACTTGGAACCGACCATACTGACGCGGATACGGGCTGCGGAATAAACGTCCACGAAATTCAGACAACGGAGAGCATCGTCCTGCCCGAGAGTGAGTGTCTCGTGCCAGCCCTCCGCCTCGAAAGCGTGGGTAGAGCCACGGAAGGTGTCGGAAAGGCTGTCAGCCGATAGGACAACCTCTTGCAGGTCAGCCGGTTTGGCACCATAGTAGAAGAATTTAACCTCGGTCGTAGCATCGTCCCTGACATTGGCTTGGATATAGTTGCGGCTTGTATTCTGCGTAGAGCGAAGCAGCCGATGGGTGTATTTGCCGGTCTGTTCGTATTTCTCATTCTTCTCGTACCGGAACTCTTTGATCAGGGAATCGGCAACGGGCAAAAGGGTTTGATACAGCGAATCATAGTACGCCAGGGAACGCTCCTGCTCCGTGAGGGCGATACTGTCCTGACGGTGTTTCTCGGCACGGCGCTCGGCGGCAGTAGGCTGTTTCTGTCCGCAAGAGACGAAAGAGAGAATTAGAAAGGCTAAAAAAAGATGTGCTGTAGTTTTCATAACGCAACAAATTACGATTTGCAGGCAAAGGTACGATTTTTTTTGCAAACAGACAAAAGATAGAACGACATAACAATAGAATAATAGAATGATAGCCGTGGCGCGTGCTGCGCACACAATGGTATAGTGTGCCACTAAGAGCCGAAATGGCTTATTCTGTCGGGATTGACGGCTGAATCACCTAAGAATCACCTAAGAATAACCTATGCTTATCGGCACGAATGTAAACGGAAATCAAACGGAACTTAAACGGAAGCCAAACGCTGTACTTTGTACGTTTTGAGGTTGGCTCGGTTAGGTGTTTAGCAAAGAGAGGTCATACAGGAACTACGCTTTTATGATTATTTCTTTTTACACTTTTATGACTATTTCTTTCTACACTTTTATGACTATTTCTTTCTACACTTTTATGACTATTTTTTTGGACGTATCGGCATTTTTTAGTAATTTTGCGGCATGATTCTCAACCAGGTATGATTCTCAACTATATATGGATAGGATTGATACTGCTTGCGGTGGTAACGGGTATTGTGCAGGCGGTGTGCTTCGGGCAGACCGACATTTTCTCGGCTATCCTCAACTCGACGTTTGCCAACGCCAAGACGGGATTTGAGATTTCGCTCGGTCTGACGGGTGTGCTGTCGCTTTGGATGGGGATTATGAAAATAGGCGAACAAGCGGGCGTAGTTAGGCAGATGTCGCGTGTGGTAACGCCGTTCTTCACCCGCATCTTCCCCGAACTGCCCAAGGGGCACCCCGCTTTCGGGAGTATGCTGATGAACATCTCCGCGACGATGCTCGGTATAGACAATGCCGCTACGCCTCTCGGGCTGCAGGCTATGCGCGAGATGCAGGAAACGAATCCCGACAAGAGCAAAGCCAGCAACCCGATGATTATGTTTATGGTACTGGTAACCAGCGGACTGACGCTCGTGCCGGTAAGCATAATGACTTATCGAGCGCAAATGGGCGCGGCAAACCCCGCCGATGTGTTTTTGCCAATACTATTGGCTACGTATTTTGCGGCGATGGCGGGATTTATCTCGGTGGCGGTTATACAGAAAATCAACCTGTTCGACAAGGTCATTCTCGGCACATTAGGCGGGCTGACGCTGTTTGTAGGACTGGTGATTTGGGCGGCGATGCGGCTGCCGCAGGAGGTGGTAAGCCGGTGGTCGGGGGTGATTGCCGCCGTACTGCTGCTTGGGGTGATATGCTGGTTTGTCATTGCGGGAATGGTGAAGAAAATCAACGTGTATGACGCGTTTATTGACGGAGCGAAAGACGGCTTCAAAACCGCTGTAGGGATAATTCCGTATCTGATTGCGATGCTGGTGGCGGTGGGTATGTTCCGCGCCGGCGGGGCAATGGATCTGCTGGTGAACGGCATTGCGTGGCTGTTTGCACGGATGGGACTGAACACGGATTTTGTACCCGCCCTGCCGACCGCACTGATGCGCCCGCTGTCGGGCAGCGGGGCACGAGGACTGATGGTGGATGCGATGATGCAATACGGGGCGGACAGTTTTGTTGGACGGCTGGTGAGCATTGTACAGGGCAGCACGGACACCACATTCTATATACTGGCGGTGTATTTCGGGAGTATCAACATAAAAGATACGCGGTATGCGGTGGTGTGCGGATTGATTGCCGACTTCTGCGGCATAGTGGCGGCGATACTGCTCGGGTATTTGTTTTTCCATTGATGAGAGGGAGAGGAGACGATTAGGAGGTCAACACTATCAACTATCCAAATACATAGAAAATTATATCAAAAATTATCAAAGATACATCGCGGGGGGGGCTATTCAACGGACGGCTACGCCGTATTAACATTGATTCGTAAAATTCAGAAAGATGATACGGTTTTTGACATATAACGAGGCGCAGGAGTTGGTGCCGTTTGACTTGGCAGCACTCGGGTTTTCCGCACGGCACATAGAGCGTTGGATACGCAGTGTGGCGGCCGACTACGGTTTCAACACAGGAGACATCACATATATTCTCTGCAACGACGAGAAGATACTGGCAGTGAATAGGGAGTTCTTGCAGCACGACTACTACACTGATGTGATAACCTTCGACTACACCACCGCTTCCTGCCTGAACGGAGATATCTTTATCTCGGAAGATACGGTGCGCTCGAATGCCGAGACGGTGGGTACCGACTATCCGCACGAACTGCTGCGGATACTGATACACGGTGTACTGCACCTGACGGGGCAAGGAGACAAGACACCCGAGACGAAAGCGGAGATGACGAGAAAAGAGGATTTGGCGTTGGGGAAATGGAAACATTAAATTCTCCATCAAAAGGGCATTAAAAATTCTCCGTTAATTACCGTTAATTGATCGTTAATTTTTACTTGGAAACAAATACACGGAAAATTAAATCAAAAATTATCAAACAGGGGCATTAGATCACACAAATATAAACAACAAATAACACAATTGATATGATGAAATCTTCTTCCGAGTATCGTGCTATGGCACGAGAGAGTTTGAGCGGCGTATGGAACGAGTCCGCCGTGGCTTATCTGGTCATTATGGCTATTGCCTGTATCTTCAGTGTGGGCAGTGCAGTCGTACCGCAAGAGATGCTATGGCTGCAAGGTTCTCTTTCGGGCTTGCAGGTAGTGGTTTCCGTGCTGCTGATTGCACCGTTGGATTATGGTTTTGCCAATGCGATGCTGTCGCTTGTTCGCTGCGAGAGTAATGCGCCTACGAATGACATGTTCGGCTATTTCAAACGTGATTATTCGCGCTGGGTTCCCGCCCTTTTATTAATGTCTTTGGCAGAAATAGGGTTAGGCATTGTTACTCTGTTGATAGGAACGATTGTCTTGCAGTATGCTTATGCTATGGTTCCGTTTTTGCTCCGTGATTATCCGGAACTGACCGCCACGGAGGCACTCCGCACCAGTCGCGAGATGATGAAAGGACACAAGTGGGATCTGTTTGTATTGGATCTGACGTTTATCGGTTGGATAATTCTCTGCTGCTTCACTCTGGGCATCGGTTGGCTGTGGCTGCAACCCTATATGTGTGCCGCCCGTGCGCATTTCTATGAGGATTTGAAAGACGAGATGATTGTAGAGGAGTAGGTATTTTTCCGCACTCGGGACTATCGTGTGAAATAATTGACGATTATTGTTTATTCTGTATTATTCCTTTGATACAGAATAAACTTTTTTCGTATCTTTGCAGCGTTTTTATGCTACAAAGAAATGAAAAAATTATTCACATTGTTATTGTTGTCGGTCTTTCTGGCAACTAATGCACAAGTAAAGTATTGTGCTACCACTCCTGTGGGGTATGGAAAGAGTGCCACCGGTGGAGGAAATGCCACACCTACCCTTGTAGGTACGGAAAGCGAGTTGAAAAATGCGCTGAAAACAGGCGGAAAGGTAATCATCATTACCAAAGATATTACCGTGTCATCGCACATATCGGTGAAAGCAAGCAACTTGACCCTGCTTGCATTGCCGGGTGTAAAACTGATTTCCACACAGCAGAACCAAAAGAATTCCGGTATTTTGGATTTCAAAGGTTCCAAGAATGTTATCTTGCGCAATCTGACGTTTGTCGGTCCCGGTGCATACGACTGCAACGGTTGGGACTTGCTCTGCTTTGACGGGGTAACGAATGCATGGGTGGACCATTGTGATTTTCAGGACGGTTGCGACGGGAACTTTGACAACAAGGGCAATACGGACAACATCACGGTATCGTGGTGCCGCTTCCGCTATTTGAAAGACCCCAAGTCCGGCGGCAGCGGAGGTGCCAAAGACCATCGTTTTACCAACCTAATCGGTTCGGGCAAGTCTGACAAACCCGCAGACGGCACATATAACATGACATGGGCATACTGCTGGTGGGACGAAGGGTGCGTAGAGCGTATGACGCGCTGCCGCAATGCGAGTCTGCATTTTCTGAACTGCTACTGGAACTCGTCGGTGGCGCACTACTATATCGGTCCGGAGAACGCCGACTGCTATATAGAAGGTTGCACGTTTGCAGGTGCACCCAAGTCAGGAAGTATATTTAAGTCGTATGGCGGCACGAACGGGGCAAAATTTGTGAATTGTGTATCTGCCAAAGGTGTGCCATCGGATGTGAGCGACCGAAAAGTGGTTACTCCCTCGTATGCTTATACGGCACTCAGTGCAGACGATTCCAAGACAATGATTACCGGCAGTTGCGGGGCAGGTGCCACTTTGTCGGTTACTCAAGACGGGACTATCAGCAGCAGTTGCGACAGCGGAGAGACTCCGGAACCGAATCCGAATCCGAATCCTGATCCGGAGCCTGAACCTGAACCGGAACCGGAACCGGAACCCGATCCGGAGCCTCAACCGAGCGGGGATATAACGTGGAACTTCTCCGACAGCGAGTTTGCGGGATTGGGAGAAATTACAGAGACGAAGACTATCAACGGACTGACGATAGTTGCTACAAGCGACAAGAAGGTAACCATAGATAAAAACAACAAAACGTATGGCGAGAACCTCAAGTTTACATCGCGTCTGAAATTAGGGGGTGCTATGAGTGAGACCTACAGACATCTGTATTTTAAGGTTACCGGCAACTGTACGATAGAGGTGTATGGTATGAGCGGAAAAGAGAGCGAACCACGCCCGATTGTATTGGCAAAAGACGAGTGGGATAATACGATCCATACTTGGGAGAATGTACCGGGCAGCGAACTGAGCAAACTGACATACAACTATGTAGGCGGTGCGGCAACCCTGTATATCGGCAGCGGCAAGAGCGGCATAAACCTATACGGTATCAATATCATCTATGAGCAGGTAAGTACCTCTATGCAGACTCCCGCCATTGGCAACGGGAAGACCTACAACCTAATGGGTATGGAGGTAGATGAGACATACAAAGGTATTGTCATCCGAGACGGAAAGAAATACCTGCAATAGACCAATATTATGTAACGTGAGTTCGATATAACGAAAACTTATAAGACAAAACTTGCAAAACCTATCTTGCGGGACAACATGTCCCGCAAGACAGAAACAAATACTTGAAAAATTAAATCAAATATATTCAAATAAGAAGTATTATTGTTTTTACCAATTAACAAATATATCAATTATATCGAACTGACGTTATTTACAACAGAGGCTGCATAACAAGTTAAAAAGAATACCTGTTCTTCAGAAAAAGATTGCTCTTGACGACGCGAGCCGCGTCGTCTCCCACCAAAATAAGAGGCTGCACAACAAGCCTTAAAGCGTTGCAAAAACAAACAAGTCTGACGACTTGACCGCGGACGGGGCGTCCGCGTCCCCTGAAAGGCAAAACAGACAAGATGACGATGCGAGACGCATCGTCCCCATACCAAAGCATATAATCAAAGAGGCTGCCCAACAAGTAAGTAGGGCAGCCTCTTTGATGTATATAGGGGGTGTGTATAGGGGTG
>DKEG01000035.1:6377-24162 GCA_002452095.1 Bacteroidales bacterium UBA6828
AGGGGTGTGTATAGGGGTGTGCAGGGGGGGGCTTTATTTGGACAGGGCGTACATAGCAAAAGCGGCGCAAAGCAGCCCGGCTATCTGGAGCGGGTTGGGGATTACTTGGTGCAACACCAGAGAAAGAAGCACCGTAACCATAGGCGACAAGCCTTCCATAGGCGATACGACCACCGCTTTGCCGTAACGATAGGCATAGACGAGTGTGAGCGCACCGATTGAATTGAGTATCTGGATACCGAAGGACGACCAGAACGGAACACACGTCCCCTCTTCTGCAAAGAAAGCCGCAGCATCGGGCGTCATAAAATATGCCACGGGGACAAGCACCACAGCGGTGATGGTCATCCAAACAAAGATTGACTCGGCATCCATCGAATTGTTGGCAAACTTCATAAAGAAGCCCTGTACGCCCCAAGCGAGGAGGACAAGCAAAGCCAGCACAATCCACAGCCAGCCCGAGACAGGACTGCCCTCGGTGTTGGTCTCAAGCGAGAGCAAGAGGATAGCCGCCAAAGCCACAGCGATACCCGCCATCTGCCAGCGGGTGGCTTTCTCACGGAGAAAAATTGCCGCCAAAGTAATGACTATGACCGGCGACATGGAGATGAAAGGATAGATGATGTAGGACGGACCGAGGGTGAGGGCTTTGAAAAGGACGAGTTGTCCGCCTGCACCGAGAAGACCGACAGCGCACCCCAAACCGACCGATTTCCAATCGTGTTTGAGTTTGCCCTTGTTGATAACCAAGGCAACAAGGGCACAGGGAATCATAGAGACCGCCCAAGCGATATAGACTACGGTATCAGGTATTCCGTGCTGGATCTGATACCCCGAAAAGGCTCCCCATACACCCCATGTAGCGACGGTGATGAGGATAAAGACTAACCAGAGTTTGTTTTTCATTGTGAGTTTGTTTTTTTTGATAGAAATTCTAGAAGAACTAGAAGAACTAGAAGAACTAGAAGAACTAGAAGAACTAGAAAAACTAGAAGAACTAGAAAAACTAGAAATTCTAGGGCATATAGGATGTTCTATTATTTGATTTTTTCGAAATAGGGGAGACGGGCGAGGGGGACAGAGATGGTGTAGGTACGACCGCCGCGGTAGCGTTTGCCCTGCTCGTCGCGCCACGTACCCTGGGGAAGGGTAACGGTACGGGAAAGGGAGTCGGTTACTACGGGGGCTACCAAGTACTTGTCGCCGAGCATAAACTGGTCTTTACAGTTGGCAAAGCCCTGGTGCGGGAACTGATACTCCATACAGCGCACGATAGGTTCACCGGTCTTAGCGGCACGGTGGGCATACTCCATAATATAGGGCGCAAAGCGGGCATGGAGACGTGCCATATCGCGAACGATAGCGAGGTTCTCCTCACTCAGCACACGCCACGGAGCAACGGAGAACTGCATCATCGGCATAAGGGCATGCACCTGCGCGGAACGGACGATGAGGGCTTGGTCGAACCCATCGGAAGCGATACCCAAGAACGCTGCCCATTGTCCGCCACCAATCATATCGGGGCAAGTATAGGCATAGCCGAGCAGCCCCGCCGTAGTCATACAGGGGATGAGCGACCGCACGGCCGCCCACGAATAGTCTTTGTCGCCAAGGCGCTGAACAAGCGGTTGCCCGCCCATTTTCCATCCTGCACGGTATTCGTTGAAGGGGAAAGAGAGACCTATGTTCGCCCACGAGGTGGTGTGATCGACAGTGGTGGCAGCGGGATTGAACGCCTTGATTGGTGCCGAGGCATAGCAGTTGTTGTCACCGGCATCGAACTTGAATCCGTCGATACCGTACTCGGTCTGCATATTGCGCAGTTGAGAGACGAGATATGCCGCGGCATCGGGGTTGGTAAGGTCGTAGCAAGAGGAGTAGCCGTTCCACCAGTTGAGGATAGCGGTGCCGCCGTTGGGCGTCTGCAAGAGATAGCCTTTGGCTGCCAGGTCGCGGTATTCGGGCGAGTCGGCAGACACAAAGGGGCATACCCAGAGCATGACGCGGAAGCCGAGGGCGTGGAGTTCGTCCACCATGGCTTTGGGGTCGGGGAAACGCTCTGCCTTGAAGTCGAAATTGCCGTAGTAACGTTGCCAGTTGTCGTCAATCATCAGTACACCGGCGGGGAAACCGTTGTCAATGATAGCGTGGGCATAACGGAGGATGTCCGCCTGATTTTGGTTGTACATCAGTTCGATCCACGTGTTGTACTGCGGCATAGTAAAGAAGAGCGTATCGGGCAGGAGTCCCGAAGCGGGGAAATACTTTGCCTGTGCGGCAAGGTAGGCATCACGGAGGGTGGAGCCCGCTTTGACGGTAGTGAGCGGATAAGAGGTGTGTATCTCGCCGTTGGCAGCAGAGAAGACAAAGGCACTGTCTGACCACATATAGGTGCCGTCAGAGGAAAGAAAGAGGGGTACGAGTTGATTGTTCTCGTCCTGCGTATGGAGGTCGAAAGCGGGTTGGTCGGTATAGGGCTGATTAGCACCGAGACCGACGGAGGCTCCCCACCAATAGGTTGTGGGCGCAGCCCACAGAGGACAAAGGACAAGGAACAAAGAACAAAGAATAGAATGTATTTTCTTCATAATTGTATTTCTGAACGTTAATTATCGTGTAATCAGACGTTAATTTGTATAGAACATATAATTAGCCATTAATTGACCATCAATAGGGTATCCTAAGCGGAATCACATACGAATCACATACGAATCACATACACCTGCTATATAGTTTCTATATAGTTTCTATATAGTTTCTATATGATTACAGGGTGATAGTGGTGAGGTAGTTGTAGCCAGTGGCCTCGTCCCACATATCCTTGTTGGCAAGGCGGATAGAGAAGGCAGGGTTGTCGTGGAGGGAAGCATAGGGGTCTGGGAGGTTGAGATAGACCTTGTACTCACCCGAGAGACTGCCGGCAAGATTGGCATGGAGGGTAGTGGTAACAGTGTCGCCTGCAAACCAGAAACGCGGATCGATATTGGTCTGCGGATAGACATATTTCTTGGCGGGGTCGGACGCAGAGACGAGTACCAGTTCGACAGAGCGTTTGTTGACCGGTGCGGCAAAACCGACATTGCGGAGCGTGAGGACGACTGCGAAGTGTTCGCCCGCCTTGGGGTCTTGGGTGGGATATGCTTTGTCGAGGACAAAACGGTAGCCGAGACGGCGTTTCACCTCGTCCATGTGTTTGGTTTGAATCCACCAGTTGAGGATATCCCTGTGGTAGTCGCGGTTGAGGTATGTCCAATGGAAGCGCTCCATTTGTGCAATGGCATTGCTACCCTCGGACTGGGCGCACTTGTTGCAGGTCTCGCCGCCCATCATCGTGTAGCGGGTATCTGCTTCCCAGAAATCACGGTCGGCATTATTGCGGTAAGTACCGACATCGTTGCTGCATGATACGAAGCAGTCGTTATGCCCGCCGAGACGTGCTTTGGGCGTATTCTGATATGCCTCGGTGTCGGTGAGCGGGTCGGCAGAGAGATTGCGGTCTTTGAGGTACTGCATTTTGTACTCGGGGGTACGCAAGCAGATTTGCCTGTCGGCAGGGAAAACCTCCAGCATGTGGTCGATCATCTGCCAGCGCGGCTCATACTGCTCCGATGTTTTGGGGCTGAAGGGGAAGCCGGACGTATAGTACCACTCACCCCACGAACCGATAAAACCGGCTTGGATACAGAGGATGACATCGGCGTTCTTTTGCAGTACGGGAGCCACGGCGTCTATATGTTTTGAAACCCACTCGGGCGTTGCGTCCCATGGTTTCTGGTTGTTGGCATAACCATCTTTGTATGCAAAACGTATAATGGCTTTTGCACCGCCTCCACGGAGGGCATCGAAATTGGTTTGCATACGGTCGAGATAGGCTTGCGGTATCTCGCTCTCGATATAGTCTGTCAGGTAATAGATATGTAGCATAAGCGACACGCCCGTTTCACGCACAGAGGCAATAGTGCCAGCCGAAGCATGGGCATTCAGATCGGACGAGTTGTAAGACACGTGGGCATAGAAGCCACGCTCGGGATTGGGGAAAATCTCGTCGGATTCGGTATAATAGATTGTACCTTCAGGGTCTTTTTCCTCCTCGGGTTGAGGCGGATTTGGGGTATTGCAACCTGCGATGAAAGGCAGTGCCAAAAACGGCAAAACAGACAGAAAACGATTCATTTTATTATAGATAGGAGATTAAAAGAAAAAACAAGTATGGGTGCGCGGTTATGCACCCCGACACCCATACTCTCAACCAACATTATTTAAGTATAAAAAAGTATCTCTGCCCCACCCTCTTGCAAACAGCAGGGCAGCGATACTTTGGGAAAGATTAGTCAGCGAGGTCGGTTTTAACGGTCATCAAGTTAGCCTTAACCTCTGCGCCGGTCTCGTCCTGGTCAGCGTTAGGCAGTACACCTACAGACGACCAATCTTGCTGGATATCGAAACCAATCTTGAACTCGTTTGCGATAGCAACAGGAATAAGTTCGCGGAGGATCTGGATTTCTGCCATATTGTCGCCAATGAGTTGCGATGTTCCGATTGGCAGGTCGCCCTCACCAACGAGTGCCCCCCATTTGTCGCTTTCATCGTGGTCTTTGGAAGGATCAGACCAAATCCATCCGGTACCACCTACTTCACCCCACCATTTGAATACAGCGGGGTTGTAGTTGCTTGCCAGCACGCCGTCATCACCCTTCGAGATAAGAGCGGTCTCGCACATAACATCTACGCTACCTACAGCGAACTCGTCATTGTAACCACCGGTTGCATCGCTGTTGTCAGCATCGATATAGATGTGGAAAGGAACCGATGAAAGGTCGGTAACTTTAGCAGCATCCCACTCAACAAGGAGGTTGAGGTACATCTTGTCGTTATAGACCTTTACGCTCTTGAGGGCACTACGGTTCTCAACAGGGTTGGCTGCGGAAGTAGCGGTGAATACATATTCAGCGGGGAGGTTATCCCAGTCGGCAGCAGATTTGTCCGATACACTGATTTTCGAAACGAACTCGGGTTCTTCGGGTTCTTCGCCACCGTTACCACCATTGCCGCCATTATCAGGCTCGTTTGGATTACATGCTACGAAAGCAAGTGTTGCTGCGCACATAAGTGCAAATTGAAACTTTTTCATAATGAAATTGTGTTTTTAATGTTGTTGATTGTAATTGTATGTTGATTGATTTTTAATCAATTTAATGTACAGATTCCTTTGCCGCATAGCGGCAAGAAATCTAAGTAAATCTTTGTTTTTTACCTCCATAAATTGCTATAAATCTTATCGCCTACGGCGGCAGAGTATGCAATTATGCTTGTAATATAGTCCCTTAATATCCGGGGTTTTGTTGGATACCGCTTACCGTCCATTCGGAGTTCGGAATCGGGTATTGGATATGATTGTAGTCAGGTTTGACCACTGCCCAAGGTTGCGCACCCGGGTAGCGACGATCCATCTCCAATCCGTTGCGATAGACATCGAACATACGGTAGCCCTCGAAAGCGAGTTCCAGACGGCGCTCGTCCATTACGACATCGAAAACAGAAGCATAGCCGTGCATATTCGATGTAGAGAACATACCCTCGGCAGGAATACCTGCACGCTTACGAATGACATTGACATCATCGAGTGCTTTCTGATCCTGTCCGAGTTTGGCATACGCCTCGGCGCGGTTGAGGATCACCTCACCCCAACGGCTGAAGACAGGACTCGATAAAGTAGGACTGCCGTCCTGGTAGCCAAACTTCTTGACATAGTATTTCGGGAAAGTATTGCGCACGTCCATCTGTTGGGAGACACGTGCCAAGCAGTCCACGCCTTTGTATTTTTTTACGTAATACTCACTATATTCACCATTTACAGTACGTTTCTCCACGGTATAGGTTTGTCCATCGGCTGTGAAAGTATAATTTTCGCCCGAAGGGGTGAGAGCATAACACAGGTCGGTACGCCCGGAAGCATCGTCAGGTGTTTCCGGATCGGGGAAATAAACATACAACTTAGCAGGGGTTGCATTCTTTGCCAACTGCGGAGCGATGAAAGCGGTATAGCGGACATCGGAAGGATAACGCTCATAGAGGTAGAGCAGAGGATCGGAAGGATAGATTTCGCCCCAACCGCCGCCATCGGCATTGTACATAGAGCCGATACCACCTTGCCCACGGTCGTCGGTCAGTTCGTGAGCCACGCAGAACAGAGTCTCAGAGGAGGTTTTGGCATTAGCAAAATAGTTAGCCAAATCGGGGTCGAGTTTGCTCTCGGGAGTTGCTCCATTGAGCATCTCATCTACCGTAGAGACAACCTCATCGTTCATACCCATATAGAGATAGACACGCGAGAGGAGACCGAGAGCGGCATCATGGCTTGCATAACCGGCATTGCCACGCTCCTTACCCTTGACCATATACTGCGCTGCCAGTTTGAGGTCGGCAACAATCTGCTCATATACTTTTCCTACCGGTTCGCGTGTAGAAGCAGCAGATGTACTTGTCATAAGGGGTACACCCAAGTTGTCCGTACCTTGACTATATGGTTTGGCGTAAAGCGTAACCATATGCAGATGCATCAACGCACGCATATAGTACGCCTCACCCAGCACCTGCGTATCCGTCAGGTCGGTCTTCTTTCCGAGGGTCTCGATGATTGTATTGGACATATAGATGGCTTTGTATGCCACCATCCAAAGCGTACCCACATTTTTGAGATTGTCAGTCATCAGATATGCTGTAGCCTCATAAAGCGGGTCGGTGGTCTTACTACTGAGATTGGTATTGTCCGCTGGGAACTCCGCCATTTGGGTATAGTGGCGCACGTAGGTATTACCGCTGGAGTAGCCCAGATATTCCACCTCGTCTTTGAGATATGCATAGCAGCCGTCCATAATATACTCGGCTCCTGCTTCATCTTTGAGCAAGACATCGGAGTTCAACTCGTCGGACGGGAAAAAATCGAGATTGCAACTCGAAAGGAGCAAACCGGCGACGACCGTCATAGATAAAATTATCTTTTTCATATTCGTCTTTCTTTTTTAGCATTAGAAACTGATTTCTACACCACCTTGGAAGGTACGACCAACAGGATAGGTATTGGAATACATACCTGCGAGGTCGTAGGTGGAGGTGGTAAGCGTAATTTCTGGGTCCATACCCGAGAACTTGGTAGCCGTCCACAAGTTGTCTGTCGAGAAATAGATACGGCAACGGGTCATACGGGCTTTCTTGATGAGTTTGGTCGGGAAATCGTAGCCTATGGTCAGGTTCTTGATACGGAAATAGGAACCGTCCTCAAGATAACGCGACGAGATGGCGTTGGAGTTCTTGTTACCATTGAGCATTGCTTTCGGGTGAGTAGCGATGTCGCCTTTCTTTTCCCAACGCGACCAACCTTGTACCGAGTTTTCGATAGACATCTGGTTGTAACCTACATAGGCACCATCAGCATCGGTGGACATACGGGTATAGTTGTAGATCTTGTTGCCGTAGGTGAAGTTGGTGTTTACGCTCAAGAAGATACCATTCCAACTGAGTTGGGTATTGAGACCGCCCGAGAAGAGAGGAGTAGCCTTGCCCACTACGTGTGCATTGGTAGCGTTGTAGTCGTTGGTAGTGGTCTTGTTGCCGTTCTCGTCCAACACATATTGTTCGTTCTCGTCCACTACATACCACAGCGGGTCACCGTTCTCGGGGTCAACACCCGCCCACTCTTTCATATACCAAGAGTAGATGTCCTGTCCCTCTTTGACCTGCTGGCTTACGCTGGAAGCAGTCTGCAAGAACGGACCATTCGGGGTTTTGGTTACGCGGTTGCGGTTGAAACCGATGTTGAAACCGATGTTCCAGTTCCATTTGTCGATATTGAGCACATTAGCATCCAAGCGATACTCAATACCCTGATTGCGAACAGAACCTGCGTTCTTGGTAACCTCGAAGAAACCGGTAGAAGGCGCAACCGGCACATTGAGGAGCAGACCCGTATTGTCGGTATTGTAGAGGTCGATAGACATATCGATACGATCAATAAACGTAAGGTCGATACCCACAGCCGCCATATTGGCAGTTTCCCAGTGGAGAACAGGGTTAGCCAAACGGCTCGGCGTAGCCGAAACTTTGTTCTGATAAAGCGTATTGAGTGCATACGTGCCGAGATACTTGTATTCGGGGATATTGTTGTTACCCGTGATACCGTACGATGCACGCAGTTTGAGGAGCGAAACGACATCCTGCGATTTCATAAACTCCTCGTTGGAGATAAGCCACGAAGCAGCCACCGAGGGGAAATAACCCACGCGGTTCTTCGGAGCAAAGATACTGCTTGCCTCTGCGCGGAACGTTGCCGTCAGGAAATAGCGTTTGCCGTAGTCGTACTGCGCCTGAATAAACGTTGCCCAACTTGCGCCCGGAATTTCGTAACCGCCTACCGAGTAGGGAGTGGTAGAGTTGAGTGCGTCCACCCCATTCGGCATACCCGTACCGGCAGCATTGGTGTACTCGGATTTCCATGTGCTGTACTCATATCCGAGCATACCGCTCAGGCTGTGCTTCCCCCACTGTCCGTTGGCTTTAAGGATATTGATTGTACCGAAACTTTTGCTCAAACCGATGCTGTTGTAGAGGTAGCCGTTGGCATACTCGGAGTCGAACGCACGCGGGTCGCGGTATTCAGTAGATTTATAGTAACCTGTGCTGAACGTGTTGGTGGTAGTGAAATGCAGCCAATCGGTGAAATGCACATTAAAGACAAGCGTACCGTTGAAATCAAAGTTGTTCGACTTCGAGTAGTTGTACTGGGTGGTATTGAGTGCGTTCCACTTACTCTGCGACCACCATTTGCCACCATTGTCGGAACGTGTATCGCCGTCCACATAGAGGTATTTGCCGGTAGAGTTGCCATTGGCATCGAGTTCGTAGGGGTTATCCCACGGCATCTTGTTGAAGGCGTCGTCGAGCATAGTCCACGAGGGAGCATAATCAATAGACGACTTGGAGAAAGAAGCACGCACGCTCATATCGAGCCACTTGGTGAGGTCAGCATTCATAGAGAACTGACCGCTCACTTTCTGCATACCCGTGCATTTGAGGGTTCCTTCCTCACCGTAGTAACTGAGACCTGCATAGTAGCCTATTTTCTCCGAACCACCCTTGACGGATACGTAGTAGTCTTGTACCACGCCTATGCGGAAGAACTCGTCCTGCCAGTTGTAGTCCTGTTGCAAGAGGCTCTTGGGGTACTGGCTGTTGAAAACCGTCTTCGAATAGAGCGACTTATGGAAATTGTACAACTCGGCGGAGTTCATCATCTTGTAGTTCTGATAGAGGGCTTGCTTGGCACCTGCGGTAGCCTTGATGTCCACCGACAGTTTGTCGTTTTTCTTACCCTGCTTAGTGGTAACGACAATAACACCACCTGCCGCGGCAGCACCATAAATCCCCGTAGCACCTGCGTCCTTAAGGACAGAGATAGTCTCTACATCCTGCGGGTTGAACGAAGCACCCATCACACCATCGACGACATAGACAGGATCACTCGAAGCGGTGATAGAACCAGTACCGCGCACGCGAATCTGTGCTGCTTCACCCGGTTGACCACCCGCATTGGTAACCTGCACACCAGCAATCTTACCTTGGAGCATATTACCTACATCGGATGTGGTTACATCGGTGAGTTGGTCAGCCGAAACAGTAACGACAGCCGATGACAACTCGGCTTTCTTTACCGACGAGTAACCCAGCGAGACAACCTCCTGCATCATGATAGCGTCGGATTGGAGAGTAACGCTCAAGTGCGGAGTAGCCTTGTGTTCCTGGGACTTGTAGCCCATAAAGGAGAACACCAACGTAGCACCATTGTCCACCTCAATCTCATAGTTGCCATCGAAATCGGTGATTGTACCTGCTGTAGTTCCCTTGACTACGATACTTGCTCCCGGCATACCGAGACCGTCCTCGGCAGAGGTAACTTGTCCTTTGACCGTAATCGACGCAAAGGCGGAAGTGGTACCCAAAAGCAATGCCATACAAATAACATGAAATGTTTTCATCTGTACTTATTTTAGGGTTTTATTTAATTATGAATTATGAATTATGAATTATGAATGAAACAATTTCATTTCTCTTTTACTTCGAGGAGATAGTTTCCGACAAAGTCGGCGGAGATGGTAGGGTTGTCGCCGCTTACCTCGAACACGGCAGGTGTCTCGGCGGTGTAGGTAGAGGCGGTATAGGTCTTGCCTCGCTCCAAACCGCGCAACTCAATCTGCCCTGTGTACCGGTCGGCATAGAAAGCATAGTACATAGCACCGTTTTGGCGAATGACATGCGCTTCGGGGTAGTCGTAACCATAGGTATAGAGGTTGAGATACTCGCCGCGGGCGAGGTCTTTCTCCTTATAGATACGCATCCAATGGCGGATAAGTTGCTCTTTCTCGGGAGTGAGGAGGAACGATGCCGAAGCGTGTGGGTTGTCCTTCGGGTAGGTGAACTTCGTACCGATGACCGAGCCTGTACCTATCTGCGAAGCGAAGTCGGTGCCACCGTCAGTAAGTTCGACATGGTCGCCATAATACGCCATCTGCGGCACCATAGCGGCATACGCCTTACGCTTCATACGCACCTGTGCCGACGAGGTGGGGTCGGACGCTACTGCCTGGTTGATAAACGGCAGGAGGTAGTAGTTCATTGAGCAACCGCATGGGCAGACCTGTACGACTGCGTGCGGGTGGCTCTTGCGTGCCACTGTATAGATATTTTCGAAATACGAAGGCAACTGCTCTACCGCCTGGTCGGGGTATTCAAGGTTGGAAGCCTCGTTGTAGTCGGGCATACAGCAGTTGAGGTGCTGTCCGTCGATCTTCAGCCCGTCGAAGTTCCACACATCAAGGAAACGATGCAGGAGATCGTCGGTATAAGCGATGGTAGCGGGATTGACAGGAGAGAGATACCAAGAGTCCCACCATGTGATATACTCGGGTGCGCCCTCGTAGGTACGGAGCAGCATCTCGGGGTGCTCTTTGAGAATACGTGTGTCGGGGTCAGCGGCAAGAGGTGCCCACCAGAGTTTGGCATACATACCGCGGCGGTGAATCTCGTCGGTCAGGCGGCGCATATCGCGGTCGCCACCGGGGAAACGGCTGTTGGTCTCCCAGTCGCCCTCGGCTATCTGGTAGCCGTCATCTACATCCACCCAGCGGAAACCGAGTTCGGCTACCTTGTCGAGGGTACCGATTACCTCGTCGATAGTAAACCGACGCTCATAGCCCCAAGCGCACCATACCGGTTCAAACGCCTCAGGTTCGGCAGGCTGCATACGGATATTCTCGTCCGCCTGCATGACCTCGCTGAAAGTACGCAGCGCATTGAAAAAATCGCCCTTATGCTCATAGCGGAAAGCCGAGAAACAACGCAGGGTATCACCGGTATTGAGGGTAAGCGGCTGCTCGTACTCATAACGGAGCGACATGGTAACCTTGTTGTCGTAGCGTTTCCACTCCACAGGCATAGAGATAAGACGTAGCACGGGTTCGAAGAGACCGATGGCGACACCGCCATTGCGCGTCCACAGATCCACCATAGGGATGCCGCCTCCGTAGTCGCAGTTGTTCATACCGAGGTAGTTCTTCTTATAAAAGCCCTCGCGGACGGGCAGTACCCAGTCGAGACGCGCAGAGGTGGACGACGGTTGGAGCGACCAGAGAACGGTATCCTCGGGCGAAACAGCAGTGCGGCACATCTCGTAGGCACGGACGGTAATGGGTTTACCAAGATTGACGTAGTAGGTCTCGATACGCGTGAGACCCGGGTAGGCAGCGACAGGCGTAGAGGTTTGATGCTTTTCTACGATGACTCCGTTCTCGGAGTACGGGAACTGAGTCATCGTAGCCGCATCACACTCGAGCAGGTCGGTTTCAGGTTTAGGAGAACTACAACCTGCTGCAAGTGCTACAATACCAATTACTACTAACCAACAAACTTTTTTCATTTGTTTTCTCTTTTATTCTAGAGAATCTAGAATTTCTAGAAAATCTAGGATTTCTTTTTTTATTTATACTCTTTCAGGATACGGGCGGCGTTCTTGTTGTAGATCTTTTCCAGTACCGAGTCGGGCAGATAGAAGCCGGAGAGAGGCCAATGGTAGTTGAAATCGTGGATATAGAAATGCTCATCGGCGGTCTCATAGACACGGAAGATATTGTGGTACATATCCGCCCCCATTCCGTTATCCGTACCGAAGACAACACGGTCCTGGTATTTGATAAGGAACTCGCGGGTGGCACGCGGGGTCTGCGCAGCCTCAGCCACACGGGCAGCGATGTCCACGTAGAGATTGGGATACTTATCCAGCAGCGCACCGAGACGCGGCAGATCCTGGTTCATATTGAGGTAATGGCACGCAATGAAGATGGTGTTCGGGTTCTCGCGCACGGCATTCTCAAACGAAGCCATCAGACCGTTGTAGCCGAGGCAGCCGACCGCTGTGGTATCCACATGCCAAACAGCACCATTTGGCAGACCATCGTTGTAGCGGTTCTGCGGCAGGTACATCCAGTAGGGCTCTGCAATATGGATAGAGATAGGCATGTGCAGTTCGCCGCACTTTGCCAAGACGGGTTGCAGACGCGGGTCGTCGAGGTGAATACCACGCCCCTCGGTGGGACGGGCGTAGAGGTCGCCCTCTCCTTTGTCGCCCATCTCGCCGACACCGACGACACCGAGGTTGTGGCATTTCTCGAGGTAAGCGATTGCCTCGTCGGCAGAACCGTCCTCGAGCATTTTAGTATAATCAAAACAACACCATACCTTAAAACGGTCGGGATAATCAGCATAACGCTCAAGGATTGTCTCCACGGGGTCGCCAATCCATGCGCAGTGCATCACGTGGGTCTCGGTGATACCGCAAGCGTCCATTGTCTTTACCCACTCGGCTACCTCTTCCGGGGAAGTGGCATAATCGTGGGAGTGGAGGTCGATAACGGGGAACTTGGCTTTCTCAACAAAGGTCTCGGGAATGTTATTGACATTGACGGGACGATAGTCGTTGAGCAGGATGGTATCCATAGGACTCTCCACCTGTTTGGTGGCAGGTTGGTTGGTGCAAGCCACCATTGCCAAAGCGGCAAGACCGATTATAAGTGTTTTTTTCATATTGTTCATTTTTTCCCTTATTGTCTTTAAGGACCTTAAAGTCCTTAATGTCCTTAAAGCCCCTTATTGTTATCCTTCGAAACCGAAGCGTTCTTTTGCCACGCGCTCCACGTCTTCTCGGGAGGTGAAGGCCCCCGTACCGCCGGCAGCGGTGGTATTGACTGCGCCCGTCATATTGCCGTAGCGTTGGCAGTCCTCAAGCGGTTTGCCCTGTACGAACTGCGAAATAAAGCCCGAGTTGAACGAATCGCCTGCGCCGATAGCGTCCACCACTTGGGTGTTGAGCATTGCCTCTTGCTGATGACGAAGTCCGTCTTTGGTAAGCAGAAGCGAACCGCGGCTGCCCTGTTTGATAACCGCTGCATTGATATAGGGCATAATCTTGTCGATTGCCTCGCTGACCGTCTTGCTGCGGGTAAGGGCACAGAGTTCTTTCTCATTGGGCATAAAAACCGAGATGAGCGGCAGCACCTCGCGATAATCCAGATCCCATTTCTCTACGGGGTCCCACTGGGTATCGAGGGAGGTGGTAACGCCGTTCTCTTTGGCAAGGCGCAGGATCTGCATCAGGTCGCGCTTGAGCGCACTCTGCATAAAGACGGACGAGATATGGATATGTTTGGTGGCAGTGAACACCTCGGGATTGATGTCTGCCAACCCCATAGCGTCCATTGCGCCTTGATAGGTTAGGTTGGCACGATCCTCGTCGTAGTTCATGCAGATTGTTGCCCCGGTGGCATACTTGTCGGTACGGATGAGGTAGCGGGTATCGACATGCTTGGCTTGCAGGCTGCTTTCTACAAGGTCGCCAAAAGAGTCTTTGCCAATCATTCCACAGAAAGCCACCTTGCTGCCCAATGCAGCAGCATTGGCAGCAAAGATAGCGGTACTACTACCGAGGGTGAGCGTCATCTTGTGGGCGAATTTCTCCTTGCCAATCTCCGGAAAGCCGTCAATTTGGTTGAGAATCAAATCCACATTCAGTTCACCAAGGGCGATGATATCAAACAATGCACAATTCATAGTTTATGCGTTGATGGGTTTATGAGTTTATGCGTGGTTTAATTGGTTTAACAAGTTAATGCGTTTATTCAGAATATAACTATTTCAACCCATTACTTTTTCAACACCGCATAAACCAATCAACTCCTAAACCTATTAACTATTATTTAATGTAATCGTTCAAGTCGATGAGGTTGAAAGCACGGTAGTACTTGTCCATGTTGTGCTCAATACGCATCAGGACTACCTCTTCGGCGTGGATACCGAGGTGCTCAAGGTTATCGTAGAGCATTTGGCGTGCTACCAGTGCTTCGGGGGTTTGCCAGATATAGCGGCAGCCGGTCTTCACGAGCCACAGTTGGCGGTCCGGATTGACCTCTTTGAGGTCTTTGCCGACCTCTTCGCCGTGGAGCCACTTTTTCCAGCGCCCGGACTCATACACTTTCTGCCAGAGTACATCGGTGATATGGCTGAGTTGTGCCACACGGCCTGCCTCGAACTGCTTTTTCTCCTCCTGTTCGAGTTCAGCCAAAGCGTCGTACTCGTTCATCGTAAACTCGGGACCTACGTTGGCGGCTCCCATACCCGACAGCGGATACTCCTCGGGGTTGCTGACATCGTCGGTATAATGTCCTTTGATATAACTGCCGTAGGGGCGTACTTTGGCGGTCAGTTCGCGTGCCACCTCGGGGTCGAAAGTGGTGGTATGCAGGTCGGTACCCACCTTACCTACGATGAAGCAAGGCCATACGTCTGCGAGTCCGACTTCAGCCAAACCGGCTTTCAGTCCGGTAAGGAACGTATCGAAAGTTTTCTCATCTGCCAGTCCGCCGTGTACCTCTTCGGTACCCACCTCATACGAAATAGGAGCGATATGGTGCGCCTTGCGGAAGTTCTCGGCATGGAGAATCAGTTCCACGGTACGTTTCACTACCACGTGAATATCAATGATTTGTCCCTTGGGCAGGAAAATATCCACGGTAGGATCAACGTGAATCAGGTCGTAACCGGCAAGGATAGCGGCTTCGTAGGATTTCTTCACGCCCTCCATAGCACGCTCGGTGTCCCAACGCTCAATCGACTGTTTATCCTTGAGCCACGGACCTCCGTGGTCGATAGCCACTACATACTGACCGGTATAGTGAACCGCCTCAGCCTCGCGGCGCAGTACCTTGGTAAACTCGGCCTGGGTCATACCCGTATAGCCGCCGTCGCAGTCCACCTGGTTGAGGGTGGTAGCGAAATAGATAGGAGCATTATTGCGTTTGGCAGCGCGGAACGACGCGCGGATTACCGACAACGAGTTGGGGCAAGCCGCAAACAAAGTACGGGGTACACCGGTTTTCTCTTTCAGTTCCTCCATCACGCGGAGGATGTTTTCTGTCTTTGCCATAGTTGTTTGTTGTTTTTAGGGGTTTCTATAAACTTCTAGAATTTCTAGGATTTCTAGTTGTTCTAGTTTATTATTTATTCATAGATTTTTACGCCTTCTACCACGCGGTGGATATTGCCCGAAACGGAGGGCGTATCGGGGCAAAGCCCGTGACTCAGAGAAGTATAGTAGCCGAGCAACTGCCCAACCAGCACATAGGGCAGGATACCATAGATACTCGTCTCCGCACTGCCGAAAGGCATAACGACCTGCAAGTCCTCTTTGACGCCATCGATCACCACACGCTTGCCGGCGATAACGATAATCTGCGCCACGAGACGGTTGTTGTCGTTCACCTGCTTGATCAGGTCGCGCTCATACTGCTGGATGTATTCGTCGTCTTGCATCAGATAGACCACGATAGAGTGCTCGTTTACCACCGCTTTCGGTCCGTGGCGGAAGCCCAGGAAACTGTCGAACTTGCAGACCACGCCGCCGTCGGTCAGTTCCTGCAATTTGAGGTGGCACTCCTCGGCGATACCCTTCATCGGACCAGAGCCGAGGAACACCGCACGCTCGAACTTGCGGTTGGCAATTTCCTGTAGCGAAGCGGCATAAAGGTCGATGACCGTCTGCGCATTCTGCGCCGTATGCTCAACCGCCTCTTTCTCCTGCTCGATGGTATCGATCTTGCTCAGCATCAGGCAGGTAAGAAGCATGGTGGAGAAACTGCTGGTCATAGCCAGACTCTTGTCGTCGGTCTCATCCGGAAGCAGAAGGGTCAGCACATTTTCTGCTTTGCCGGTCTGAGCGAGATGTCCGTTTTTGTTGCACGTAATATATATATGTGCGATATTGGGGCATATACGGTTTGCCAGGTTCACCGCCCCTACGCTCTCCGGGCTGTTACCCGAGCGGGCAAAACTGATGAGCAGCAGCGGTTTGTTCGCATCGAGATAATCCTCGGCATTGGTAACGAGGTCGGTGGTAGCCACCGCACGCACGTTCTCCCACGCTCCGCGCAACACAGGCGCAATCGCATCGCCGATAAATGCCGACGTACCCGCACCCGTAAGAACAATGTCGGTTTCGGGCGTCAGATATTTTGCCAGAAACGCCTGTATCTCACTCTTTTTCTCTACCAACAGTTGGTACTCCTTGCGCCACGCTGCAGGTTGTTGCAGAATCTCTTTGTGTGTAAATGTATCCATAGTTTTTGTGTGTATTTACTCGTTAAGACGCTGCAAAATTACTGCTTTCAATATCAATAAATTTGCCACAAAATATGTTGAAAAACATATTTACGGGGGGGGGTAAATCAAGTGCGTGATTTTCAGCATTTTACGGCTAAAAAATTGCCTTATTTTCCATTTCGTAACCTTTCGAAACAAAGAAAAGAAAAAGGGGAATTATCGTATTTCGAAAATATGTTGTACCTTTGCTGCGAAACGAAAAATCGAAAGCGTATGACACAACTGACAAACACCTCTGCCAAGAGCCGCAGAGCGATGATACTCAACCTATTGGAGAGCAATAATGAGGTTTCCGTAACCGAATTGAGCAAGAATCTGCATACTTCGGAAGTAACGATCCGAAAGGATCTGACAATTTTGCAGGAACGAAACCTATTAGTGCGTACCCGCGGCGGGGCGATACGCCGCCCTGTGGAAAATCAGAACGAAGATACCGCCATCGGGCAGAAACGAATGTTCAATTTCCGCGAGAAAGAGCGCATCGGTGCTTTTGCCGCCACGCTCATACAGGACGGAGACAACATTATGCTCGACTCGGGGACAACCACCCTCGAGATTGCCCGCCACCTCGACCGGTTCACCAACCTGACCATCATCACCAATGCGATGAATATCGCTACCGAGTTGATGCGCTACAAGCGGTTTACAGTGATTATCCTCGGCGGGCATGTGCGTATCAACAGCCACTCCACCGTAGGTCCGCTTGCGCTCAATACGCTGAGCCATTTCAGCAATTACAAACTGTTTCTCGGTGTGGACTCGTTCTCGTTAGATACGGGTATCTCCACCCCGAGCCTTGAGGAGGCGATGCTCAACCAGGCGATGATTGCGCAGGCGCGGGAGACGATAGCCGTATTCGACTCGTCGAAATTCAACAAACGCAGTTTCTGCCACATAGCCAATGCGGAGCAGGTACAAGCCATCGTAACCGACAACAACCTGCCGCAGGGTATGGCGACCCGCCTCAAAGAAAAGAATGTGAGATTGTATTTGGCATAAAAAGAGACTGCCTAATAAGTAAAAAAGA
>DKEG01000062.1:0-9631 GCA_002452095.1 Bacteroidales bacterium UBA6828
TTGTTATTGGACAGTACAAATCCGCTCTTGCAATAAAAATCATAACATTTATTTGTGTATCTCGAAAAATAGTCGTAACTTTGCACGCTTTTTCGGGTGATTGTGTCCGCACGGATATAAAAACCATATAAAAGCATATATTTTATTAACGTTGAACTGGGCAGTGGCTTCGCGTCGGCAATGCGGTGCAAGCACGTCAGCGGTCGGCTAATTGCGAAACGTAAACGATGTCTGTCGGTTCAACCTAAAACAAATAATAACTAATGGATACTTTAAGTTACAAGACAGTGTCGGCTAACAAGGCTACCGTTCAGAAAGAATGGGTGGTTATCGACGCTCAAGACCAGGTACTTGGTCGTATGTGCACGAAAGTGGCTAAGTTGCTTCGTGGTAAGTACAAACCTTCGTACACACCTAACGTGGATTGCGGCGACAACGTAATCATTATCAATGCCGACAAGGTGAAACTTACCGGCAACAAGTGGAATGACCGCATCTATATCCGCTACACGGGCTTCCCCGGTGGTCAGCGTGAGATGACTCCTGCTCAGTTGCTCGAGAAAGGTGCGGACCGTCTGATTACCAAGGTGGTAAAGGGTATGCTCCCCAAGAACCGTCTTGGCGCACGCCAGATTACCAATCTCCACGTATTTGCAGGTGCGGAGCACAATATGCAGGCACAACAACCCAAACAAATTGACATTAACACGCTTAAATAATAGAAGATATGGAAGTTATTAATGCATTAGGTCGTCGTAAATCGGCAGTCGCTCGTGTTTACGTTAGTGAAGGTGCAGGCAAGATTACGATCAATGGTCGCGACATCGAAACCTATTTCCCTTCTTCTATTCTCCGCTACATCGTTCTCCAACCCCTCAATAAACTTGAGGCTGCTGAGAAATACGACATCAAGGTAAATCTTGTAGGTGGCGGTTTTAAAGGTCAGGCAGAGGCACTGCGTCTCGCTATCGCCCGCGCGTTGGTGAAAATCAATCCGGAAGACAAGTCCGCTCTCAAGGCTGAAGGCTTTATGACGCGTGATGCCCGTGAAGTGGAACGTAAGAAACCGGGTCAACCCAAAGCACGCAAGCATTTCCAGTTCAGCAAACGTTAATTTGCACTGCAACTCCAAACCACGCGGACTCTTTCGGGACTACCGCGTGGTTCTTTCGATTACCTCAAAGCCGCGTTTTGCCGCTTGCTCTGCCGCTTGATGAAAGCAGAGTCGCAGGTTAATGGATTGTACGGAGAAATAAACAATAATTTATTCAAACAAACCAAAACATCAATCAAAATGAGAACAAATTTTGATCAACTTCTTGAGGCCGGCTGCCACTTTGGACACCTCAAACGCAAATGGAATCCGGCAATGGCTCCTTATATTTATATGGAGCGCAACGGTATCCACATCATCGACCTCAATAAGACTGCCGTTAAAATCGACGAGGCTGCTGAGGCTTTGAAAAACCTCGCAAAACAAGGTCGCAAGGTGCTCTTCGTAGGTACCAAGAAACAGGCACAAGAGGTGGTTGCACAACATGCTACCGAGGTCGGTATGCCGTACATCACCGAGCGTTGGGCTGGTGGTATGCTTACCAACTTCCCCACTATCCGCAAGGCTGTCAAGAAAATGTCTTCCATCGACAAGATGATGACCGACGGCACTTTCGACAACATCTCCAAGCGTGAGAGACTTCAGATCACTCGTCAGCGTGAGAAACTTGAGAAGAACCTCGGCTCCATTGCAGACCTTACCCGCCTGCCGTCCGCTATCTTTGTGGTTGACGTGATGAAAGAGCATATCGCCGTAGCAGAGGCTAACCGCCTGGGTATTCCTGTATTCGGTATCGTGGATACCAACTCGAACCCCAATAACATCGATTTCGTTATCCCTGCCAACGACGATGCTACCAAGTCTATTGACGTGATTATGGCTGCTGTCTGCGATGCTATCAAAGAGGGTATCGAAGAGCGTAAGGTGGAGAAAGCCGACGAAGAGGCTGCTCAGGCTCAGGCTAATACAGAGGCTCCTGCTCCCAAAGAGCGTCGTCAGCGTGTTCGCAAAGCCGCACCTGCTGCCCAGAAAGCAGAGAACACCGAAGATGCAGAGGCTAAAGCCGAGTAATTTACACATTTACAAATTGTTAATTTACAAATTGAATTATGGCTGTTACATTAGCAGATATCAAAAAACTGCGTGACATTACCGGCGCAGGTATGATGGACGTCAAGAAAGCCTTGGAAGAGGCTAATGGCGACTTTGAAGTGGCAACAGACCTGCTCCGTAAGCGTGGTCAGGCTATCGCTGCAAAGCGTAGCGACCGTGTGGCAAGCGAGGGCTGTGTCCTGGCTAAAGCAGTAGATGGCTTCGGGGCTATCGTGGCTGTTAAGTGCGAAACCGACTTTGTGGCAAAGAACGCTGATTTCGTGGCAATGGTTAAGTTGCTTCTTGATGCGGCTATCGACCAGCGTCCGGCTGACCTGGCTGCCCTCAAGGCACTCAAGATCGGTGATTTCACCGCTGACGAAATTGTTACCGAGCGTTCAGGCGTTACGGGTGAGAAGATGGAACTGAGTGATTACACTTTCCTCTCTGCTCCCAAAGTAGATGCCTACAACCACCTGGGTAACAAACTCTCGTCGCTCGTTGCTGTGGCTAACGCAGATGCTGACCAGGAGACCGTTCACGGTATCTCTATGCAGGTCGCTGCTATGGCTCCTATCGCTCTTGATGCTGACCATGTCGCACAAGAGGTTAAGGACAAAGAGTTGGCTGTCGCTATCGAGAAAACCAAACAGGATGAGGTCAACAAAGCCGTTGAGAATGCACTCCGCAAAGCAGGTATCAACCCTGCACATGCTGATAGCGAGGAGCATATCAAGTCCAATACCGCTAAGGGCTGGCTCACCGCTGAGCAGGCTGCTGAGGCACGTCAGATCCGTGCCAACGTTCCTGCAGAAGCAGAGGCTGCTATCAATATGAAGAAGGTGGAGATGATTGCTCAAGGTCGTCTCGGTAAGTTCCTCAAGGAGAACACGCTCGTAGAGCAGGCTTACATTATGAGCGATACCAAAGAGTTGGTAAAGGATGTCTTGAAAAAGAACAACGTTCAGATTATCGATTTCCGCCGTGTTACCCTCAACGAGGAGTAATATCTGTCGGCTTATCTAATCTCTAATCGGATTTATAAATAAAAACTCCCGTCAAGCGAGAACCTTGGCGGGAGTTTTTGTATTTGTATGTCTGTCAATAAAAAAGGGCGAGACACTGTCTAGCAATGTCCCACCCTGAATGTTTACACAACGGAATAATCCTTATTGTGTATATCACTCATATTGTTGCGCAAAGATACGCCTTTTGTTTTGATTATGCAAATCATTTTTATATTTTTTGTGTATATCCGCCTTTTTTACTATCTTTGCACCGATAATGAACCTTAAATACTCTCTATACTATGGCAACACGTAAAATCCTCGGCTTGGACTTAGGCACCAACAGCATCGGCTGGGCAGTAGTTAGTCAAAATATGGATAGCCGGTCCATCGCAGCGGCAGGCAGTCGCATTATCCCGATGGATGCCGCATTGATGGGCGATTTCGAAAGCGGAAATAGTGTCTCACAAACAGCCAATCGTACTGCGGCACGAGGCACCCGACGTCTGTATGAGCGCAGGGCTCTGCGTCGTGAACGTCTCTGTAGGGTGCTGTCAATCTTAGGTTTCCTTCCTCCGCACTATACGCAGGAACTGAATCGCTATGGCAAACTGAACAAAGGAGCCGAGCCAAAGTTAGCATGGACGGTTGAAGGCATCAAGCCGACATTCTTATTCCAACCGTCTTTTGAGGAAATGATGCGTGATTTTGCTGTTGCGCAACCTCAATTAGCCGCTAACGGGAAAAAGATACCTTACGATTGGACGATTTATTATCTCCGTAAAAAAGCCCTCACACAGCCTGTTACAAAACAGGAACTTGCTTGGATACTCCTGCAATTCAATCAAAAACGTGGTTATAACCAGGCACGTGGAGAGGAAGAAGAGACAAAAACAAACGAAAAGAAAGAACTAATCACCGCTAAGGTGGTCGAAGTGCGAGATACAGGTGAGGTTTCCAAAGGACGCACGTGGTATGAGGTGGTGCTTGAAACCGGAGACATCTACAAACGTCAAAGTGCTTACCCGCTGGATTGGGTTGGCAAAACCAAAGATTTTATAGTTACCACCAAATTGAATGAAGACGGTTCGGAAGCCATTGACAAAGAAGGAAGGCCTAAACGTAGTTTCAGTGCCCCGCAGGAGGATGACTGGGGGCTGCGTAAAATCAAAACGGAGCATGATATCGCTCAAAGCGGAAAGACCGTGGGCGAGTTTATTTATGATGCGCTCTTGCATAACCCCGACCAAAAGATAGTAGGGCAGTTGGTGCGTGTGGTGGACAGGAAACTCTACAAGGAGGAACTGCGCCGTATCTTGGACACGCAAAAGCAATTCATTCCCGAACTGCAAGATCCTGACCTGTACAGGCAATGCATTGAAGCCATCTATCCGCAGAACGAAGCCTATCGCAATAGTATTGCCAACAAGGATTTTACCTATCTTCTCTTGCAAGATGTTCTTTTCTACCAACGTCCGCTGAAGAGCAAGAAATCGCTTATCAACGAATGTCCCTACGAATACCACGTTTACCAAACCAAGAATGGAGACTGGAAACGGCAATATCTCAAGTGCATATCCAAGTCTCATCCTCTCTATGAGGAGTTCCGTTTGTGGCAGTTCGCCGAGAACCTGCATATCTACAAAATAGATGCAAATGGCATTGGCAAATCGGATTGCACGGCAGACTATATCCAGGACAAAGCCGCTCTGGTCAAGTGGTTACTTACACAAAAAGAGATTACGGAAAAATCGATATTGTCGAAATTTGCCGGTAAGAAAGCAAAAGACTTGTCATGGAACTATGTGAGCGACAAGAAATATCCTTCTGCTCCTGTTACAGCGACGCTTACGGCTATTATAGCAGAAGTGGGTGGCACCATAAACAATGAGGAACTACACCACATCTGGCATATCCTCTATTCCGTCTCTGATAAGGAACAACTCACACAAGCCCTCGCGCACTATGCCGAAAAGCATAATCTGTCTTCTGTCTTTGTCGAGAAACTGAGCAAACAGAAGCCTTTTGCAGCCGACTATGGCGCATATAGTGAGAAAGCCGTCCGCCGATTGCTCAGCCTGATGCGCTGTGGAGAGTATTGGAACGAAGAGAATATAGACCCGCAGACGAAACAGCGCATTGAGCATATCCTGACAGGAGAGGTGAATGATGCTATCAGCGACAGGGTGCGCGAGAAACTGAAAGACCTGAATAATATATCGGACTTTCAAGGACTTCCCCTGTGGCTGGCAGAGTATGTGGTCTATGATGTCCGCAAGAACGACACCAAGTGGGAAACGCCCGAGGACATTGACAAATATCTTCAATCCTTCCGCCTTCACTCGCTCAACAACCCGATTGTAGAGCAGGTGGTGATGGAGACTCTGCGCACGGTGCGTGATATTTGGAAGCAGGAGGGGCATATTGATGAGATACACATCGAGATGGGGCGCGAACTCAAACAGAATGCCGAGCAGCGCAAGAATACCCTCACACGCCAGCAGGACAACGAAAAAGCCAATCTCCGTGCCAAACTCTTGTTGCAGGAGTTTATGAACCCCGATGCAGGCATGGATGGAGTGCGTGCATACTCGCCAAGTCAGTTGGAATTGTTCCGCATCTATGAAGACGGTGTCCTCAATAATTCCAATGCGACAAGAGACGATGATATTCAGCGTATTATCAAAGACCTGTCCGAACTCAAACAACCATCGGCTGCAGATGTCCGCAAGTATCGCCTGTGGCTTGACCAGAAATATATTTCGCCATACACAGGGCAACCCATTCCGTTGGCTAAACTCTTTACGTCTGCCTATCAGATTGAACACGTCATTCCGCAGTCCCGTTTCTTTGACGACTCGATGTCCAACAAGGTCATCTGCGAAGCCGAAGTTAATGCCCGCAAAGACCGTATGTTGGCGCACGAGTTCATCACAAAATGCGGTGGCGAGAAAATCACACTATCGGGTGGCAGAGTCGTAACAGTCTTAACCACACAAGCGTACGAGGACTTGGTGCGCGATACCTACAAAACCAATCCACGCAAGCAGGAAAAACTGATGTTGGACGACATTCCCGAAAAGTTCATCGCCCGCCAGATGAACGACAGCCGCTATATCAGTCGTCTTATGCTCGGATTGCTCAGCAATATCGTCCGCGAAAAAAATGCCAAAGGCGAGTACGAACCCGAGTCAACAAGCAAGAATGTCATTGCTTGCAATGGCTCTACTACCACCCGCCTGAAGAAAGACTGGGGCATCAACGATGTCTGGAATCGCATTATCCTGCCGCGCTTCGAGCGTCTCAATCAACTCCAAAACACCACCATCTTCACTACCAAGACAGCCAACGGGCATACTATCCCCAATATGCCGTTGGAGTTGAGTAAGAACTTTGAGAAGAAACGTATCGACCACCGTCATCACGCTATGGATGCTATCGTCATTGCGTTCACCACCCGCAACCACGTCAATCTCCTCAGCAACGAGGCGGCTCTCGAGAAGGACGAGAACGCACGTTACGACTTGCAGATGCAACTGCGCAAACGGGAAACATGGACTTCCCCAAATGGCAAGTCGCACACCAAATTCACCGACTTTATCGCACCATACGAGGGCTTCCAACAGGACGTGCAAACCACGCTTGAGAACATCATTGTCAGTTTCAAGCAGAACTTGCGCATCATCAACAAGAGCAACAACCATACCGTTCATTTTGAAGATGGCAAGAAAAAGAGTGTCAAGCAGACAAAGGGCGACAACTGGGCTATCCGCAAATCCCTGCATAAAGCAACAGTCTTTGGCAAAGTGAACCTCCGTTTCCGCAAGACGACTCCGCTCAAGTATGCCTTAACCCACCTCAACGACATTGTGGACAAAGACTTGCGCCTTAAATTGCGCGAGTTAGTCGCTCAAGGCTATGACGAGAAACGTCTCAAGAAGTACTTTGCGGAGAATAAAGACGTTTGGTCGGACATTAACCTGCAGAAAATCGAAATCTACTACTATACCAACGACACCCCCGATAACTACTATGCCACCCGCACAGCCTTAGGCGATTGGTTGGACGAAAAGAGTATTCGGGAAAAAGTAACCGACACCGGCATACAAAAGATACTGTTGGCACACCTCTCGCAGTGCAACGGCGACCCCAAAGAGGCGTTCTCTGCGGATGGCATTGAGAAAATGAACCAAAATATCGCTCAACTCAATGGCGGAGTGCCGCACAAGCCTATCTACAAAGTGCGTAAATACGAGAAAGCAGACAAGTTTGCTGTAGGTGAAATCGGCTCTAAATCAAAGAAATTTGTGGAAGCCGACAAGGGAACCAACCTGTTCTTTGCTATCTATGCAACTACCAACACCGATGGCAAAGAGGTGCGCTCTTATGCAACCATTCCTCTGAAAGCCGTCATTGACTGCCAAAAACGGGGCAAGAAAGAGTGGAAACCCTTGCTCGACCAATGGGTGCATAACAATAATTTAGTACCTGCCAACGCCACACTAAAATATATTCTCTCCCCGGGCGACTTGGTCTATTTGCCCCAAGACGGCACTGCCACGATTGATAAAACCCGTATCTATAAAATGGTGTCAAGCACAGGCAATCAATGTTTTTGTGTCCCGTGCAGTATGGCTTCGCCAATTATCAATAAAGTAGAGTTTAGTCCATTAAATAAAATGGAACGTGCCATCACCGGTGAGATGATAAAAGAAACATGCGTCCCCATTCGCGTTGACCGTTTAGGCAACATAATTTCCATCAAGCCATGATTAAGCGCATCCTTTGTTTCACCAACCCCGCCTACCTGAGTCTCCATCTCAAACAACTTGTCGTGGAACAGCCGCAGGCGGATAAAACGGAAATGATCAGACATACCATTCCCATTGAGGACATAGGCGTGATGATACTGGAGAATCAGCAAATAACTATCACACAAGCACTTATGACGGCTCTACTGGATAACAACTGCGCCATCATTACCTGTGATTTCCACCATCTCCCTGCTGGTTTACTGCTCCCGTTGGATAACCACAACCTGCAAAGCGAGCGTTTCCGTGAGCAAATCAATGCTTCCGAACCCCTTCGCAAACAGATGTGGCAGCAGACCATTGTGAGTAAAATTATGAGCCAAGCATACGTTCTCAAGCAACAGAATATCGAATATCGCAATATGCTGATGTGGGCAAAATCGGTTCGTTCCGGGGATACGGATAACTTCGAGGGGCGTGCGGCAGCCTACTATTGGCGCAACGTTTTCGGTGATACCGACTTTGTCCGCGGGCAGTTTGGCGATATGCCGAATGGGCTGCTCAACTATGGTTATTCTATTGTGCGGGCAATGATGGCACGTGCCTTGGTGGCAGCGGGCTTGCTGCCCACGCTCGGCATTCATCATCATAGCCGCTATGATGCCTACTGCCTCGCCGACGACATCATGGAGCCTTATCGTGCGTATGTCGATTTACAGGTATTGGATATGTGGAATCGTTATGGGGAGGTGGCAGAGTTGTCCCCAGCGTTGAAGAAGGAACTCTTATCCTTATCCACTATTGATGTGCTGATAGAGGGACATCGCAGTCCGATGATGATTGCTATGCAGACTACAGCAAATAGTGTCCAACGTTGTTTCTCGGGCGAATCCCGCAAAATCATCTATCCCGATTGGCAAGTATAGTCTTCTTGTTGTATAATTCCGTATATAAATTAACGTCAGTTGCGCTAATTTTGTGAATGTGAAATTTTATGGTTAATCTATGATAATACGGCGTAGCCGTCCGTCCAAAACAGTCCATTTCTTGTTATTTGAATCATTTTTGACCATATTTGTATAACAAGCGCGGGGCGTGTTACCCCGCAAGATAGGTTTTGTTTTTTTATGTTTTCGTTATATCGAACTCACGTTAAATTACGGCAACGACAGCATAGGATAAGTACCTCTTGAGGGGAAGTGTGTTACATTAACGACGGATAATGTCCCGATTTAGCGAATATAGGATTATGTGGGTACTGGTATTGTTCGATTTGCCAACCGACACCAAGCGAGCGCGGAAGGAGTATGCCCTCTTTCGGAAGCAACTCTTGCAGGATGGCTTTACCATGTTTCAGTTTTCTATCTATTTGCGCCATTGTCCGAGCGCGGAGAATGCCGATGTACATATTCAGCGTGTTAAACGCATCTTGCCCAAATCCGGAAAAGTGGGCGTCCTAAGGGTTACAGACAAGCAATTTGCTGGTATGGAAATTTTCGATTGCAGAAAAGAAACCACTATTTCTCAACCCATCCGGCAGTTGGAACTTTTCTGATAGATAAAAATGTTCTATTTTACATTCCCTTGCCTTTGTACTATCCATTACGTAGAAAAGACGTAGAAAGGAGCGGTGGATAAGCCGTATTTATAATTCCATAAATGTTCTATTTCGGAATGAGATATAGACAACGAAATATAGACGATAAAATAAGAACCAAACAATAAGA
>DKEG01000062.1:9721-9880 GCA_002452095.1 Bacteroidales bacterium UBA6828
ATAAGAACCAAACAATAAGAAACTATATCCTATCCATAAAAAGTGCCTTGTACAAATAAAAATGCGACTCTTTCAAGTCGCATTTTTATTTTCTAAAACAATGTGTAAGTTGTTGATTTTCTTTGCTTTCTAAATACCAGGTTGTTTTAGATTGCAAAG
>DKEG01000062.1:9886-11170 GCA_002452095.1 Bacteroidales bacterium UBA6828
ATTTGAGTGATATACACAACCAGTTCCTTGTTACGCGGGCATATAGTGGCGTTGTTTTAGATTGCAAAGTTACAAAATTTGAGTGATATACACAACTTATCTTCGTTTGGTGTTGCTGTTTATATGGTTGTTTTAGATTGCAAAGTTACAAAATTTGAGTGATATACACAACTAAGGATTGGAACGATAGACGATACTTATCGTTGTTTTAGATTGCAAAGTTACAAAATTTGAGTGATATACACAACATGCAAACGATGAGGCAACAGATGTATTAAGTTGTTTTAGATTGCAAAGTTACAAAATTTGAGTGATATACACAACATTGCTCTGGCAACCAACTGACCACGCTGGGTTGTTTTAGATTGCAAAGTTACAAAATTTGAGTGATATACACAACAAATCAGTATATGTCTTCCCCATATCTGCGGTTGTTTTAGATTGCAAAGTTACAAAATTTGAGTGATATACACAACTTGGCGGGATGTCTGATGCTGCAAAGGAAGGTTGTTTTAGATTGCAAAGTTACAAAATTTGAGTGATATACACAACCCCCTCCTGACTGAAGTTGTCGAGGAAATGGTTGTTTTAGATTGCAAAGTTACAAAATTTGAGTGATATACACAACTAAAAATATGCCATATACAGAAAAGTATGGGTTGTTTTAGATTGCAAAGTTACAAAATTTGAGTGATATACACAACCCAAACCAGTCAAAATAAAATTCTACTAATGTTGTTTTAGATTGCAAAGTTACAAAATTTGAGTGATATACACAACGGGATGATTACGTGCAGAACGCAAACGGAGGTTGTTTTAGATTGCAAAGTTACAAAATTTGAGTGATATACACAACACGTCCGCGAGTACAACGCAAAGAAGAGTGGTTGTTTTAGATTGCAAAGTTACAAAATTTGAGTGATATACACAACATTGTGGTTAATTATGAATATCAATTATGGTTGTTTTAGATTGCAAAGTTACAAAATTTGAGTGATATACACAACATTGCTATGGCAACCAACTGACCACGCTGGGTTGTTTTAGATTGCAAAGTTACAAAATTTGAGTGATATACACAACTACGCCGTTGTTGCAATCAATATGCAATCGGTTGTTTTAGATTGCAAAGTTACAAAATTTGAGTGATATACACAACTATATATGGTGGAGCGTAACATATCAACCGGTTGTTTTAGATTGCAAAGTTACAAAATTTGAGTGATATACACAACGGTTTGCCACCAAGTAGCGCAGAACCACATGTTGTTTTAGATTGCAAAG
>DKEG01000062.1:11191-57054 GCA_002452095.1 Bacteroidales bacterium UBA6828
TTTGAGTGATATACACAACAGTATCGCGGGTGTGGCGTTGCCTCGTCCTGTTGTTTTAGATTGCAAAGTTACAAAATTTGAGTGATATACACAACGTAGCAACCAAGGTAGGTCAGTGCCGTGTGTTGTTTTAGATTGCAAAGTTACAAAATTTGAGTGATATACACAACTTATGGTTCTGCTGCTTCTGGGCTTGGTTCGTTGTTTTAGATTGCAAAGTTACAAAATTTGAGTGATATACACAACTGCGCTTGCTCAGCAAGCAAACCAACACGACAAGTGTAGGTGGTCTCTTTTTTGATGTTGCTTTTTGTGAAATTATACCATAGGAGATCGGGGACGCGGACGCCCCCGTCCGCGGTCAAGTCGTCAGACTTGTTTGTTTTTTCGCTGTTTCTTAAACTTGTTGGACAGCCTCGTCCCTCCATTTATTTTACATCACTGCAATAACTTTTTAGAAAGATATTTTTGTGAATAATTTTCTGATAATATAGTGTAGCCATCCATTTCAGAATGGTGCCATGATAGCGCATATTCGGTTATTTGAAAAACGTAAAATTCACACTGCCATAACTGCGATGGGAGTCGAAATGTGGGTGGGTGGAAAAGTTATAGTCTTTGCCGTGCTCCAAGACAAAGAGACCATCCGGACGCAAGAGATTCTTCTCAAAGATTAAATTGGGTAGGGTAGGCAATGCTTCCAAAGCATAAGGCGGGTCGGCAAAGATAAAATCGAACTGCAGATGACACGCATTGATATACTTGAATACATCACCGCGTATGACGGTCAGGTTGCGTATCCCTAATTGCTTACAAGCCGAGATGATAAAATTTTGCTGCGTGTGTGCCAATTCTACTGCTGTAACTTCACGTGCCCCGCGGCTGACAAACTCCAGTCCGATACCGCCTGTGCCGGCAAAGAGGTCAAGCATCTCGCAGTCCTCAAAATCAATACGATTGTTGAGAAGATTGAACAGGCTCTCTTTGGCAAAGTCGGTGGTAGGACGTGCGGTTATATTTTTAGGGGGCGCCAATCGACGCCCCCTAAATGTTCCGGATATGATTCGCATAAGTGAACTATGAACAATAATGGACAAAGAATAAAGGATGATAATGTTAACAATTCATCATTCCTAATTCTTAATTCAATTAACAGGTTATTCCCAGTTGCCGGCGTTGTTGTTCGGTGCATCCACGCTACCTACTTTCAAGCCGGGGTAGTGTTCCAGTTTCTGCTCCTTGTCTATAAGGTTCACCAACTCTTGCTGGTTCAAGTCGCCCAAATAGGTGTTGAACGGGGCGCGTGCCTCAAACAGCGGAACACGGATACCCTGGCTGGTTGTGTAATTGTTGTTCACCTCAATCTCGAATTTCGTCTTGTTGGTGTAGGGGATATAGATGATGTCCCCGATGGTGTTTTCGTCATATTCGCCTTTGTAGAGACTCTGAATCAGGTTGCTCTCAATGGTATCACGACGGAAACCGCTCAAGCCGTTCTCAATAACTTCTTTATCGTTAGCCCATATGTAGGCGTAGAGGTCTGTATCGTTGGCGAAATCCTGTTTTTTGAGTGCCTTTTTCTTGGCTGTCTCAATGATTTTAGCGGCTTTTTGCTCGGTAAGACCTGCTTCGAGTTGTTTGTCGGTAAGGCTTCCCTCCTTCATCACCTCTTTCTTTTTAGCGGTCTTAAGGAATAGAATCAGACTATCGGCATCAGCCATATAGCGACCGTTCTGGCGGTTGAACTCCACCTCGGCAGTACGCAAACTAATCAAATTCTTCACCACAGCCACCTCGCGGGCAGTACGTGTATCCTCAAACTGAATCGGGGTAACAACGCTCATTACGCAGAAATAAGCCATTGCGACTGCTGCGATGCTGAGCAAAGTAATCATAATTGCTTTTGTTGCTTTCATCTTATCTGGTATAATTTTTGTATTTCTTAATCTGGGTGCGTATTCATCGCACAAAAACTGCCGCAAAGTTACGCTTTTTTTTTTATATGTGCAAAAAAAAGCGTATTTTTGCCACTGAATTTCAGTAGAGAGGAGAACGCATTATGGAAGACAGCAATAAAGTGCTATTTCAAATACTCACGGAGCGTTTGGAATTGCTGCGTCAGTTGGACAAAGAGGGTGATACCGACCGCCGCCGCCATGTGGCGAAAGAGACTCAGATGCTCCACGCCCCCCTGGCACACCGCTTGGGCTTGTACCAGATCAAGACCGAGATGGAGGACCTCGCGCTCAAGTTCACCGACTACAAGACCTATAAATACATTGCGCATGCGCTGAACGCCAAAAAGTCGGAGCGTGATGCCTATATTGCCCGCTTTATCGCCCCGCTGGAGCAGAAACTCACTGAGGCGGGCTTTGTCTTCACTATCAAAGGACGCCCCAAATCCATCCACTCTATTTATCATAAGATGCAGGCGCAGAACTGCGATGTGGATCGGATATACGACCTCTTTGCCATACGTATCATTCTTGACTCGCCTGCCGACCGCGAGAAACAGGACTGTTGGCAGGTCTATTCGCTCATTACCGATATTTTCCAACCCAACCCCAAGCGTTTGCGCGACTGGCTCTCCGTCCCCAAGGAGAACGGTTATGAGAGCCTGCATACCACGGTGCTCGGTCCCGACGACCGCTGGGTGGAGGTGCAGATACGTACCAAACGTATGGACGAGGTGGCGGAAAAAGGTGTGGCGGCACATTGGGCATACAAGGGCGTGAAAGGCAATATACTCGCCAACAAGCAGTATGTCTATGTCTTTACTCCTACCGGCGACCTGCGCCGTCTGCCCGCCGAGGCTACGGTGCTCGACTTTGCCTACAGTATCCATTCCGATGTGGGCAATCACTGCGTGGGTGGGCGTATCCGCAACCAGAACGTGTCTATCAGGCAGAAATTGCAGAACGGCGACCAAATAGAAATTCTCACCTCGCCCAACCAGAAACCGAATGCCGACTGGCTCAATTTCGTTACTTCCACCAAGGCGAAAAACAAGATCCGTCAGTCGCTCAAAGAAATTGAGTACAAGGATGCCGCCGAGGGAAAAGAACTGCTCGAAAGGCGTTTTCACAACTGGAAACTGGAATATACCGAGGCGGACATCTCGCGTCTGGCGAACAAACTCGGCTACAAGGCGGTAAGCGACCTATACCAGTCCATTGCGCAAGGCAAAGAGGATATTCTGCAACTGCGTGACGTGTTCCTTTCGTTAGATGCATTGACTGCACCGCACCATACGGAACCGAAACCCGAGTATGTGCCCAAAGACCGGCAGTCGGGCTTGGCGATAGAGGTGGATATGAATGTCAAGAATGTGGATTACCACTTGTCCAAGTGCTGCAATCCGCAACCGGGCGATCCGATTTTCGGTTTCATCAGCGTTACGAAGGGCATACGTATCCACCGCTGCGACTGCCCCAATGCGGACAATATCCGTGAGCGGTACCCCTACCGTATGATTCCCGCCCGCTGGGCAAAGAAATAATTCTAATTAACAATTAACATATATAGCGGGTGTTTGTTCTTGCTTCTTGGTTCTTTGTCTATTCCATCAGGTCTTCTATTATCTGGTTGAGAATATGCAAGCCCTGCTGGGTGGCGGCTATCCGGTTGTCCTGCGTCAGGCGCAGCAGGTTGCGTCGTATGTATGGAGCAACCAATGTCGGATCGTGCAGGACAGAGCAGGGAATACCGTCCGCCGTGCGGAGCCCCAGCATAATGCGCTCGTTGTAGCGGTCGGTGGCTGACAGGTGTTCCGTTTCGCGTACCAAGGTATGGTCTTGCACACCTTTGATATAGGTGTCAAGGTCGTCGGGGTTCCAAGAGCGGTCGGTACCGTTGTACGAATGGGCTCCTGCGCCCAAACCGATATAGGGGGTGTCGTTCCAATAGTTGCTGTTATGCATAGAACGCCTGCCGGGGCGTGCAAAGTTCGATACCTCATAATGCTCAAACCCTGCTTCTTTGAGGCGGTGTGCAATATAGTCGTACATCTCGTTTTCCGTATCCTCGTCCGTTTCCGCCACTTCGCCCCGGGCTAACATCCCGCTCAGCGGTGTGCCCTCTTCAAAAGTCAGGCAATAGGTGGATATATGCTGCACACCTAATTGCAGTGCTTCTTCTGCATCTTTCTCCACGACACCCGATGGTCCTTTGTTCTTTGTCCTTTGTTCTTTGTCTATGGGCAATCCGTATATGATGTCTATGGAGATGTTGTCAAATCCGGCGGCTTGTGCGGTGCGCACTGCCGTGCGGGCTTGCTCTGCCGTGTGCCGTCTGCCGATACGGCGGAGCAGAGTGTCGTCAAACGATTGGATGCCGATAGACAGCCGGTTGATACCCATCGTGTGCCACGCAGCGGCTTTCTCGGGTGTTATATCGCCGGGGTTGCACTCCAATGTGATTTCCCTTGCTTGTGATACCGGCAATACGGCTAACAGCCGTTGCAAGTCGTCGGTCTCCAGCAGACTGGGTGTTCCGCCGCCTAAGTAGATCGTGTCTATTCTCCCAGCCTGTTGCGCTTCATCGGTGCGGGTGTGCCATTCCTCTATCAAGGCATCTACGTACTCTGTCCGGCGGCCGAGTCGGGTGGTCGAAAAGAAATCGCAATAGATGCATCTGCTTTTGCAAAACGGGATATGTATGTAGAGTCCTGCCATAATGGTTCTCTTTGAGATGCAAAGATACGCATAAATTTTCATATATCCAACGAAAAATAGTCCTCGATAATGCAATTAACAGTTGCTCTCCGTGCTGTTCGACATCCCCGCCGAGGGCAGGGGCGAGTTTCTGACCACGGCGCAGATAAGCGATGTGCTGGTACGGGAGCATCAAGCGTCCGATGAGTCTGCAACGGCTGGGAATGATACTGCAGAAGCAGGGGTACAAAGCCAAGCGGGTGGGTTCGAGCCGAGGTTGGATAGTATATCAACGAACATCGGAAGAAGTGAAAATCAACAAGATACACTATGCGCAAGCCCAATAACCGACCTGCCGACCAACCAACCTTTTTATAAAATATATACACATACACGCACACACGGGTATATAGAGTTTGGAAAAAGGTTGGTTGGTTGGCGAGGTTGGCGAAATGGGGCGAATAAGACTAATAGGACAAATGGGACAGATAGGAGAGATGGGAGGTTATCCACAGGGTATCCACAGGACATCCACAGGACTTTTTAATTATGAATGATGAATTATGAATGATGAATTATGAATTATGAACAGAGATACTTATTTTGCTCCGCAAACAAAGGGATATTTGTGTATATGCAAAAAAAGTTGTACCTTTGCCAGTGAAAATATAAATCAATGTGTATTTGCCTATGAAGGACGGGCGGTAAGACCGCATAACATATTTTTATTTGCGTTATAAGCCGAACTTGATTTTCTGAAACTTCGACACTTTTGGAAAATTGTTATATTCAAGCACAAGCCTATGGACGCTCACGCTGCCGGCGTGGGCTTTTGTGCGTAGCATTTGAATATAACAGGTAGTCGAAGACCTCAGAAAATCAAATCACAAACAAAAGTTTACGCTTTTTTTTTGTGTCTGTAGGTGGGGATTACAGCCAATTGGACTAATAAGGCTAATACGCCCGATAGGGCTTGTTAAGCAACAGATGATCATTGGCTTTCAGGCAGCAATGCAAAAAGGACTAAAAAGGACTTTGTGTGCGTGGGGCAAAACCGCTACCTTTGCACGCAGAAACCAAAATTATAATTATTAACCATAAAAACAAAACAGTATGAAAAAACTATTATTTTTTGTTGCCGTTGCGGTAATGTGTATCAGTTGTGCGGCTCCGAAAGCCACCACGTATTCGTATGCCGAGTATCGCACTATTTCTCCGTCGCAATCGGTGTTCACTGCCCCCGTGTATGCCGATTTGGAGGTGTCTCCCACCCGTATCTCGTATGCCGAGCGTATTGAGAAAGACATCACGAAGATGACTGAAGCCGAAGTGGAGACTATGGTCTCGCGCGAGAAAGAAACAGTGATTGCCAATGCGGTCCGTACCAACAAAGCCGATGTGCTGGTGGCACCGATTATCAGCGTACAAACCGATGTGCATCATTTTGTGGTAATCATTGTAGAGGGTTATCCTGCAACATACAAGAATTTCCGCAGTGCCACCGAGGCGGACGGCTGGGTATTGGAGCAGTCAAAACAACAGGCGGGAAATGAGAAATCAGGGAAACCTGCTTCGCCGTTTGCCAAAATGTTGAAGAAATGAAACGTGTAAAAAGTCTTTTGACCATATTGCTCTTGTCTTGCGCTGCCCTTGCGGTGGCGCAAAACAGAGTGGTCAATACCGGTACCGCGTCCCGTACGGTCATCAATCTGAACGACACTACGGGTGGCGGCACGATGAGTATATGGGAGCAATTGGAGCAGGAGCGCGTTGCGCAGGAGAAAGCCGAGCAACTGCGGCAGCAGCAGGAGCAGGCAGAGCGTGAGGCGGCGGAGAAAGCCCGTCTGGAGCGGGAAGAGCAGGAGCGTATCGCCGCCGAGCAGCGTTTGCAGCAGGAGAAAGCCGAACAGGAACGCCTTGCGGCAGAGAAAGCACGGCAGAAAGAGCAGGAGCGTATCGCCGCCGAGCAGCGTTTGCTGCAGGAGAAAGCCGAGCAGGAACGCCTTGCGGCAGAGAAAGCACGGCAGAAAGAGCAGGAGCGTATCGCCACCGAGCAGCGTTTGCAGCAGGAGAAAGCCGAACAGGAACGCCTTGCGGCAGAGAAAGCGCAGCAAAAAGAACTGGCGCGGCAAGAGGCGGAACGTCAAGCCGCATTGCGCCAAGCCTACCAAGACAGCGTCAAGGCTGTAAAAAAGGAGCGTTTTGCGGAGTGGAAAAACTCGTTCCCTATGTCGCACATTCTGATGGCAAACGGAGCATTCGCCCTTTATCCCGAGTACGCTTTCGGTCTGACCTACGGGCAGGTGCATATCGGCGGATGGTATGTGAATGTTATGCTTAATGCGAACATTCACGTCACAAGTACGGATGTTGCTGCTTTCGATTATCCGCCGTTTTATACGGGCAGGCAGGACGCTATGCGCTTGTCGGCAACGATAGGCGGATTGGTGCGCCTGTATGTGCCGGTGTATTTCTATGCCGGTGTCGGTTACGGCTACCGTGCAGCATATTTCGAGGACATAGAGCATCAGTGGATACGCCAGTCGTATGCCGATGCCACACCCGGACACGGCGTGCATTGGGAACTCGGTTTGACGGGGAATATCAAAGGTTTCTCTCTGTCGGCAGGTTTGTCGGCTATCTCGGGTATCAGTTACCCAGGCACCTATTATGAGGCGAAAATCGGTATCGGTTGTTTCATCAATCAAAAAGCGAAGAAATGAAAAAGACAAAACTCTGTATTTTGGTAGCAGGCGCGTTGTGCTTGTCCGGTTGCCAAAAAGATGATTGTGCGCAGGTGATAACCGTCAGCACAGGCGATGTGGCGAACATAACCGGTTGGTCGGCGGATATTGCGGGCGTGGTGCAAGTCCATGATGACAATCAGACGTATGTTTCCGATCCGAGTGTCCGTTTTGAGGAGCACGGTATATGTTGGAATACCACGGGCGAACCCACACGCAATGATGATTTTGCGGCGGACAATGCGGCTGATTTCGGTGCTTTTGTCTGCACGGCGGGCAATTTGAGTTGCGGAACCACCTATTTTGTGCGTACCTACGTCAAGAGCGGACGCTATCTGACTTACGGTGAGGAGAAGACGTTTACCACTCCCGACTTAGCCCAAGTGGAGACAGGGGAGGCAAAATCCGTCACGGGTTATACGGCGCTCATAGAATGCAAGATACTCTCTGACGGCGGTTCGGATGTACAAAGGTGCGGTGTGCTGTATAGCAACTATCGTACGCCGCAGCAGGGGGACAAACAGGTCGTCGGCACGCTCGAAAACGGGGTGTTCCAATGTGCGCTGACCTCGCTGCAGCATACCACCACCTATTATGTGCGTGCGTTTGCCGAGACGGCGGCGGGCATAGCGTACGGCAATACGGTTTCGTTTGCCACGCTGCGTATGCCTGTGGTGCTGACCAAAGGGTTTGCCGACCGCACGGAGAACGCGGTAACGGTTATCGGACAGGTAACGGACAACGGCGGCGAAGAGATAACCGAGTGCGGTATCTGCTACAACACTACGGGGCAACCCTCTGTCAAGGACGGCAAACTGACGCATACTGCCACCATGGAGGAGTTCCGCTGCACTATCACCTCTATGGAACATACGCAACCCTATTATGCACGTGCGTACGCCGTCAATACAGTGGGCATCTCGTATGGCGATGTGCTGGCGTTCTATTGGAAACCGACCGTTACCACCTTGGCTACCACCAATGTGGCGTACACTACGGCTACGTGCAATGGCAATGTGGTATCCAACGGCGGGCGGACCGTCACCGAGTGCGGTATTTGCTATTCCACCGAAAGTGAGCCTACGATAGACGACAGGAAGGCGGTGTCTGCGACCACGATGGGTACATATGTCTGCCAACTGACCGGTTTGCAGGCGGGAACAACCTATCATTGCCGTGCGTATGCCGTCAATGCCGAGGGTGTTTCCTATGGCGGTGAACGCACGTTCATCACCCTTGCATACACCCTCCCGAATGTACAGACGGGCGGTGTTTCCAATGTGGGGCATACTTCTGCAACCTGCGCTGCCAATGTGCTTTCCGACGGCGGTCAAGCCGTAACGGAGCGTGGTATCTGCTATGCTTTGTCGTCCAATCCGACCACGGCGGACAGTAAGATTACAGTCGGGGCTGGTACAGGCAGTTTTACGGCTACTTTGTCCGATTTGCAGGCGGGGCAAACATACCACTATCGTGCGTATGCTGTCAGTGCACAAGGTACGGCGTATGGCGAAGAACGCACGTTTGACACGCAGGCTTACTCCGTTCCGAGTGTACAAACGGGAGACGCTGCCAATATCACTTATTCATCGGCGCAATGTTCAGGCACAGTGCTTTCCGATGGTGGGCAGGCGGTCTCTGTGCGGGGAATATGCTATTCCGTCTCTCCCAATCCGACGATTGAGAATACTTGTGCTCGTAAAGGGAATGGCGTGGGAACTTTCACGGCTACTTTGAATAATCTGAAAATAGGGAAAACGTACTATTATCGCGCATACGCTACCAATGCATTGGGAACGACGTATGGGGAGGAACGTTCTTTTACTACACAAAATACATTTGCGGGCATTATACCTTCCGGAACTACTTTTACATCACAGAATATCACCTTTAAGGCAGCCAAAGGTAGCGGAACAGTAGAACCCGCTTATTTTGAGAACTACCAGAGATTGCGTGTGTATGCCAAAGGTATATTTACCATTTCGTCTTCGGTATATACGATACACTCTATTGCCATCACAACCGACCAACCTGATTTATTGGCAAATCTGACACCTAATACGGGAACGGTTTCGCTGAATGCGGATCGTACGATAATCACGTGGACGGGTTCGGCAAGCAATGTCGTATTAAAACTGAGCGAACGCAATATCAATGATACAAATCCCGGACGACTATCCATCCAATCGATAGATGTGGTAGTGGAAGAGAAGTAAAAGATTATTTTGGGTGCAGAAGCGGATTGCCGTCGGGTAGTCCGCTTTTGTTGTTTTGCTGCGCAAACAAAGGGATATTTGTGTATGTGCGGAAAAAGTTGTACCTTTGCAAACAAATAAAAAACGTACGGATATGAGGATTTCGAAGCGTATTGACTCGCTGAGCGAGTCGCAGACATTGCAGATTGCGGCGCGTTGCCAACAGTTGCGTGCCGAGGGGGTGGATGTGATCGGTTTGTCGCTCGGCGAACCCGATTTTGCGGCTCCGCAGCACGTAAAAGAGGCAGCGAAAGCCGCTGTGGACAACGATTTTTCCCACTACGGTCCCGTCCCCGGTTTCCCCTCCTTGCGTGAGGCGATTGCCAAGACGCTCAACGAGGAACTCGGTGAGCATAACCCGCAGGCGTTCACTGCGAACGAGATCATCGTGTCGGTGGGCGCGAAGCACTGCCTTTGCAACGCTATCGAGACGCTGGTAGGACCGGGCGACGAGGTCATTCTGCCCACGCCGTGCTGGGTGAGTTATGTGGAGATGGTGAAGTTGGCGGAGGGCAAGAGCGTCCTGGTGCGCACTACGATGGAGAACAACTTCTGCATCACGGCGGAGCAGTTGGAAGCGGCTATCACGCCCAACACCCGTCTGCTGGTGCTCTGTACGCCCAACAACCCGACAGGCAGCGTCTATAGCCACGAGGCACTCGTGGACATTGTGCGTGTATTGGAGAAACACCCGCAGATAAGCGTCATCTCCGACGAGATCTATGAGCATATCCTCTATACGGGGCACCACGAGAGTCTCGGACAGTTCGGGGCTTTGAAAGACCGTCTCGTCATTATCAACGGCGTGAGCAAGAGCCACGCCATGACGGGCTACCGTATCGGCTGGATGGCGTGCCACGATAAGGGCTTTATCAGTGCCGTCAAACGCTTGCAGGGGCAGCAGTGCACTTGCGCCACCACCATTGCGCAGAAGGCAGCCGAGGCGGCTTATACGGGCGATAAGACCTGCGTGGAGACTATGCGGCAGGCCTTTGAACGCCGCCGTAACCTGATTATCGGTTTGGCTCGCGAGATACCCGGCTGGAAGATTATCGAACCGCAGGGGGCTTTTTATCTGTTCCCCGACGTGTCGTACTGTTTCGGCAAGCAGACCCCGCAGGGGCAGACCCTCAAGAATGCCGACGATGTGGTGGAATACCTGCTCAACGAGGCGCACGTGGCGTGCGTGAGCGGCTCGGCTTTCGGCGAGGACCACTGCATCCGCCTCTCGTACGCCACCAGTGAAGCGAACATCACGGAGGCTATGAGACGTATCAAATCCGCACTTGAAGCAATTAACAATTAATATACAGGGGAAGTCCTTAAGGACATTAAGGACATTAAGGACTTTAGGGACTTTAAGGATATATTTTATGGATCGGCAGGAACAGGTAGAGCGGTATCTGCAAGCGCATCACATCAATTATTCGTGCTACAACCACCCCGAGGGCAAGACCATCGAGGAGGCGAAACGCTGGTGGCACAACGACGGGAGTGTGCATTGCAAAAACATCTTTATGCGCAACCACAAGGGCAATCAGCACTATCTGATCTGTTTCGATTGCGACCACGACCTGGCTATTCACGACCTGGAGCAACGGCTCAAAGCCTCGCTGCAAGCCGCAGGACACCCCGCTCCCGGCAAACTCTCTTTCGCAAGCCCCGAGCGGATGATGCGTTATCTCGGGTTGGAACCCGGCAGCGTCAGTCCCTTCGGGCTGATCAATGATACCGAACATCACGTAATCCTGTTTCTCGACCAAAACCTGCAAAACGCCGCTTCGCTCAGTTTCCACCCCAACGATTGCCGTGGCACGGTAGTGATCAGTCAGGAGGAGTTCCGAAAGTACCTCGAAACGGTCGGAAATCGGGTGGAGTGGCTGGAATTGTATTGATAGACCGTCTGCATAGTATAAAATGCTCCTTTGCCGCTCTGCGGCAAGAAATCCAAGTAAATAGTTGTCTTTACATCCATAAATTGCCATCAATCTTATTCGCCTGCGGCGGTTGAAACTTTAGAGAATGGATTTTACATTAGCCAAATACAATGAGTTGCTGCTTGCTTTTCAGGCGGAAGGCTATGCTTTTCTGACTTTTGAGGACTATTGCACGGCGGAGCATCTGCCCGACCGCTATGTGGTTTTGCGGCACGATGTGGACAAACGCCCGCAGAATAGCGTTGCCACAGCGGAGATCGAGAACAGGATACACGCGCGGGCAAGTTATTATTTCCGTGTCGTACCGGAGAGCAATCAGCCTGATGCCATACGCCGCATAGCCGCCTTGGGACACGAGATAGGCTACCACTACGAGGATATGGCACTTGCCGGCGGTGATACAGACAAGGCGTTTCGGCACTTTGAGCAGAGCCTGCGCTATTTCCGTACATACTACCCCGTCCGCACCGTCTGTATGCACGGTGCCCCCGCAAGCCGCTATGACGGGCGCGACCTGTGGAAAAAATACGACTATCATCGGTTGGGAATAGTGGGCGAACCCTATTTTGACGTGGATTTTTCTCAGGTATTCTATCTCACGGATACGGGGCGGTGCTGGGACGGATACAGGGTTTCGGTGCGGGACAAGATACCCCTCCGGCAGAACGAATGGGTGCGGCAGGGACTGACGTATCACACAACGGACGATATTATACGGGCATTGGCAGACGGCACCTTGCCACCAAGACTTATGATGACCACCCATCCCCAGCGGTGGGCGGCAAGCAGAGGGCAGTGGGCGAAAGAACTGATAGTACAGAATATAAAAAATATAGTTAAGCGAATTTTGATTGTATGCGGAAGCAAATAAGCATTGACATTGTTATCTGGATTGTTTCTACTGTAATTTGTTTGATTTGGCGGTTGGCGGCTGACAAGGCGGAGATATGGAGTTATCTCGGTTTGTTTGCCCTGATGCTGCTTGTATGGATTGCCATAGGCGCGGTTTTCCAACTCTACCGTTCCTACAAGAAAGTATGGTACTGGCAGTCGCTGCTCTCCTTGCTGCTCACTGCCACGGCGATGTTGCTGCTTTGCCGGTACGCTTTGCCGGAGTTGGACCGGCAATTTTCAACCACCGTGGCAATGTGGATGGTGGGCATCGTTACCATTATCGATTTCTTCGTCATACTGGCGGAGCATTATTGGAAATACGCACAGAATATGACGGTGCCCGCTATGCAGATAGAGCAACGCGAGCATGCCACCGTAGTGCGTCCCGACGAGCGCCGCAGCGAGGCAAGCATAGAGTCTATTCACCGGTCGGTCTTGTCGCTTACAACAGAGGAGGATTACCAAATGCTCTTGGAGAAAGCCCGTTTGGACAACCGGCAGACCAAGGTGGTTGCCAACAGAGACCGTTTCAGTTTCCTGCAGATACCGGATTATGAATACAATACATTGGTGGACTTGACGCTGCTCAACGATGCAAAGGGTATAAACCGCCGTTTCTGTATCGTTAATCAGAAACTGCCCGACGAGGGGCGATACGTGTGCTGCTACCGCCCGCAGGAGTATATCAAACAGAAAATACTCAACCGCTATCCGCCCGTTATCCGCTGGATAGTCTATTCGGCGTATTTCTTTTGGAAACGTGTCATTCCGCGTCTGCTCCTGATGTCGCGTCTCTACTACGACCTGACCAAAGGGCGCAAACGTATGCTCAGCAAGACGGAGGTGTTCGGACGCTTGTACTATTGCGGCTTCGAGGTGGACGAGGTGGTGCCGATGGGGCATATAGAGTATATCTTTGCGCACCGCCATTCGCAGCCTTACCCGCAGGAGCAGATTAAAGTCTATGGTCCGTTGATCAAACTGCGCCGCGTGGGGAAAGACAAAAAGTACGTGTATATCTATAAGTTCCGCACTATGCACCCCTACGCCGAGTATATCCAGAAGTACGTGTTCGACAAGCGGGGAGGAATGGACATAGCCGACAAGAGCAACGATGACTGGCGTATCACCACGTGGGGGAGGTGTATGCGCAAGTACTGGTTGGACGAACTGCCTATGCTCATCAACTGGCTCAAAGGCGATGTCAAACTGGTGGGCGTGCGCCCTATCTCGCAGACAATGTTCGATACCTATCCTGCTGACCTGCAGGAGAAACGCACCCGCTGCAAACCTGGGCTGATACCGCCTTTCTATATCGACCACCCGAAGACGTTTGACGAACTGTTCGCAAGCGAGAACAAGTACCTGGACGCCTATTTCAAGCACCCTTTCCTGACCGATGTGCGCTATTTCTTCCTCACAATGCACTCGATATTGTTCAAGCGTATGCACTCGGCGTGAGTGCTATCCTAAGCCTATCCTATGCGCATCCTATGCGGATTCTACATATTGAATGTCTGCGGGGAGCGGTCGCATATCTGTAGGAAAGGACAGAGTGGGGAGCAGTCTTTTTCCGCTACTTGCGGGAAGGCGGTGGTGGTCATCACTTCGCGGAGTTTGTCGGTCATGGCAGGCAGGAAGCGGTCGCGTACCTCGGTGTAGTTGTGTACTTCCTGTTTTTCTATCGAGATGGTCGTTTGCAGATCCGGCGTTGTCAGTTTGCGCTGCGGATAATAGAGGTTTGGCTGCAAAGGCAGCGGGCTGCCCTTGTGGTCGGTGCAGGCAACGGCTTCGCTGTATAGAAGCGTCTGGAGTACATAGTGGGCGTTCTTGTCGGTAAAGAGTTGGTCTATGCTGTCCGCCGAGAGTTTCTTTTTGTTGTATGCGCCGGTCTTGTAGTCCACCACACGCATCGTGCTGCCCACGATGTCAAGACGGTCGATTTTCCCTCCTACACGGATAATGCCGAGGTCGTCGCCCAAATCAATGGGGAACGTGCGTTTCTGCTCCAGCAGACAGATCTGCAAACCGGGAGCCTTGGCATCTTGTATATCGCGCTCCAATACACGGCGGATATACCCGCGGATAACCGTATTCTCCATACGATGCTCTTCTTTGATATAGTGCGGTGCTGTCTTTCCGCTTGCAGGGTGGCAGCGGTTGTATTCCTCGTTCTGCGCTGTATAGGCGGCATCCAACACCTGTTCCATCAGTGCGTCGTCGCCATATATCTGTTGTAGCGTCTGCGGGGCGATGGTCTGCGGACGGTTGTCCGTACAGCCGCACAGCACCTTGTAGATATACTCCATACCGCTGTGTACGAATGAGCCGAGTGTGTTGGCGGCAAAAATCAGCGTCTCGGGTTCATCGGCACGCACTCCGAGAATATACTGCAAATAGAACCGGCGCGGGCAATCGATATACGTGGAGAGGGCGGAGGGGGAAATTACTCCCGGTTTCCCCCTCAAAGAGGGGGAAACTTGTATAGAGTCTGTTTTATAGTATAATTGGTTGTCTTCGCCTTTTTCCAACAGCGAATAGAGACTTGTTTCGTTATGCTCCAAATTGATGAGCGGTGTGAGGTTGAGTTGGTTGTTCTCGGCGAGGGTGTACTTGGTGATGTGGAACTGCGGACTGACCAGCATCTGCATGATAAACCGCGACATCGTCTTGCGCCCCATAGCCGTATCGGCATCGCTGAAAAGGAGCGTGGTGTTGCCTGCTCGGCTGAGCAGACGGAAGAAATTGTATGCATAGACCGACGCACTCTCTTCGCGCGTCTGCATACTGTATGCTTTGCGCAGGTAGTAGGGAATAAACGACAGGTCGGTTTCTTGCCGCGGTACAACGCCTTCTTCCACGTTGAGCAGCAGGAGGTTGTCAAAATCAAGCATACGCGTTTCCAGTACGCCCATCACCTGTATATCCGTTATCGGTTCGCCGTTGAACGGCAGCGATACCCCGCTCAAAAGGCGGCGGAGCAGACTGCGCAAGAGCGGAAGGCTCTGTATCTCCGTTTGCAAAACGGGCGTTTGCAGGAGTAGGCGAAATTGATTGATGATGCAGCGTGTCTGGTAGAGCGACTCCTGAATGAGCAGCCAGTGCCACGTGTTTTCCCGCTCGGGGTCTGTTTTGGCAGATTCGCGGGCGGCTTTCTCGGCAGGGGTTACCACTTTCTCCAGCAGGCGGTCTAACAGTTGCGGGTAGGTCTCGCCCGGTTGCAGGTCGTGGTGCCGGTCGGAGAGATAAGCCATCACCTCGGCATAGATTTGCGTGCCGGAAAGCGGGAAACCCTTTGTGATGTTTACGGGTGCGGGCTGTGTGTCTCCCGCAAGGGTAACGGGCGGCAGGGCGTAGATGACAGGCTCGAGCATCTGCTCGTCGCAGATGACGATAGCCGTACTCTGCCCGTGTGCGGTGTAGTGTTCCCGCAGCCATTGTCCCGCATATTGCGCCTGCGCATTGATGGTGGTGGCGGAGATGACGGATACCTGTCGCGGTTGCCAGTGTGTTACCTCCGCCTCGTTGCCGAGATCGGCTATATGGCGGCGGATGAACGAATAGGCTTTTTCGTTGGCGTCGAAGTTGTCCGCATAGTCCCAATAGAACAGGGCTTGCCCGCGGTCGTGGAGCAGGGTCATCAGGTCTTTCTCCACAGGCATCAGATAGTTGAAACCGATGAATACAAAGGTCTTGCCGGCATAGCGCGGAAGCCATGTGTCAGCGTCGGTGACGGCACGGCGCATACGCATACCCTCGTAGCCTTTCTGCTCAGCGTCCAACTCCGCATTGAGGCGGGTGTATATCTCGGGCATATTCTGCCACAGGAGAGTGAATTTGCGTCGTATCGACTCTTCATCATAAGGGCGTTCGCCGTGCTGCCACAGGTCTTCCAGCCGGCTGCGCACCTCGTCATCAATATCAAGTTCCTCCAGTTGCTTTGCCTCAACGGCATTGGCGAAGAAACGCTGCACCTCCTCGGGACTGCCGATGCTCTTGTCTATATTGTTGAAGTCGGCGAGCAGTTGCCGCCCCCAGCCGTAGAACAGGTCGGGGGTGAGCGACTCGTGCGTTATCTCTTTGTACAGGCGGTAGAGACGGAAGACCAGCAGCAGTTCGTCCTCCTGATAGAGCGGCGAGAGCGTATCGAACAACTCGCTCAGTGTGGTTATTTCGGGCAAAAAAACGGGGGCGTGATGTGCCTGTTTTTGCAGGTCTTTCAGTTCGTTTTTGAGTACTAAACCCGCACGGTGGGTCGGGAATACGAGGGTGAGCGATTGCAGTCTGTTCCAACCGAAGCGGGCAACCAACGAAGCGGCGGTATGTTGTAAGAATCCTTTCATTGTGTGTATATATGTCTCCTATGCTGCAAGCGACAAGAAAAATAGAAAAAAATCGTTCTCTTTTATTTCTTTTATTTTCTCTTTTTTTCGTGAGCGTAGCGAGCAGGAAATCCAAACCTCTTACGCACACACTTGTATAACGTGAGAGAAATAAGGGAAATGGTTTTTATTAGTTGTTAATTGTTGTTGACCCAGAATCGTGCCGTATGTGCAAGACAGGTTTTGAAGGTTTTGTTTTATACGTTTTCGTTGTTGTGCCCACGTTATTCCACTTTCTCCAATTTTCCGGTGCGGGCGTACCAGAGGTAGCCTTTCACGTCGGTGTAACCCAAGGCGCGCATAGCGTCCATATAGTCTCGCACCTGCGTGCGGTATTCGGGCTTGGGCTGTGTACCGAACTTATAATCCAGCACGATGACCTCTTGCCCGCTGATCATCACCCGGTCGGGGCGTCTTTCCTCGCCGTCCACCAGTATCGCCTGCTCGCGCAGCAGTTGCCGGCGTCCGGAGAACCAATCGCACATATCGCTGTTCGTCCACGCCTTGTCGATGAGTTCCATAATGGTACCTCGTTGCTGCTCCGAACCGATGATACCCCGCCGGCAAAAGTCGTCCATTACACGGGGCAGGTCTTCCCGCACCGCTACATGTGCCAGTATGTCGTGGCAGATGTTGCCGATGTCGATATGCTCTATGATCTCTTCGGAGCGTGTGCCCATTACGGTGTATAGTGCCGACTCTTGCGACTGACGGAAGCGCACGGCGTGGCTGTTGCTGCATAGCGTTGCCGCTTTCTCTCCCACCCCTGAAAAACTGAACGGTGCTGTCTCTGTGCGGGTTTTTGCAGAGCGGATATAGGGCTGTTCCCCTAATGTGTATTCCACAAAACAGGGCTGCCCTGTGTCGCTGTATGCGGTATCGGCATCAATGAAATCCTTCTCCATACCGCAGGCGCGTAGCAGCAGCGTGCCGACAGAGTTTGCGTCAATGCCGCTTGAGGACGAGATGTTTATATCGGCATAGATATACAGGTTGTCCGCCGCACGCGTGAGTGCCACATACAGCAGGTTGAGCGCATCAATACGCTGGTCGCGGTGTTCGGCGGTATAAGCCTCCGCATAAGCCGTCTCTGCTAATTGCTTGCTGTCTTTTACGGGGATATATCGGAGTGGCTCTTCGCCGCCTTCAGGCTGCACGCAGGCTTTGCACCACAGCATCGGGGTCTTTTGTGCGCTGCTGATTTCCATTTCCCACGTGCAGAACGGGATAAAGAGTGTCTTGCTCTCCAAGCCTTTCGACGAGTGTACCGTCATAATACGGATGGCATTGGTATCGGGTGCGGGTATCGACTTGCTGTGCATCGTGTCGTCCCAGTATTGCAGAAACGCGTGCCGGTCGCTGCCGCTGTCGGCTACATAGTTGCGTACGTTGTCCAAAAGGCAGTTGATGTAGGCAATGTCCGAAAAAAGAAATTCGCCATTGTTGTTGCACAGCAGAAGCCGCACTATATCCTGCAACATCTCATAGAGCGGCAACTGCCGGTCGATTGCGGCTATTTGTGCCAACGGGTCGTCTACAGGAGCAACCAATTCGATGTATTTTGCCGCTACAGGGTCGGCGGTATCTATATAGCGCAATGCATTGACAGCCAAAAGCACGGATGCCGAGCGGTCGAGGTGAAAACTGTCCGCCGAGACCAAGCGTGTGCGTCCCAAGGCGGGAAAAACGTCCGTGTTCTGCCGCAGGTCATTGAAAATCTTCACAACCGCCATTGCCTCATTGTTTTTGCGCACCAGTATCATTATGTCGGCGGCACTCTCACCTTGCTGCAACAGCGATTCGATGGTGGTAAAGACATCTGTGAGTATATCTGCCTGCACACGCGGGGTTTTCAGCACCTGCGCCGCCAACGAGGAGCCGCTTTTGTGTTTCGGATAGGCGCGGAAACGCACATACCCGCCATCGTTCTTTGTGTTGTAGTAGTCTGCGAGATTGTCGCCCTTATAGTCCTCGTTGTAGATATAAGCGTTCTGCTTGTCGGGTTCGCTCTCGGCAAGAATACGCTGCATCGTCTGCAGGTTGAACTGTACCACATTGCGGCGGGAACGGAAATTCTTTTTTAGGGCATGAAAATCGGAATTAAACCACGGAGTAAGCACATTATCCGCTTTCCCGAGGTTGTCCATAATATGCCAGTCGCCGTTGCGCCAGCGGTAGATACTCTGTTTGATGTCGCCTACAATCAAAATTGTGTTCCCTTCGGCGGCGAGAATATCCTTTATCAGCGGCAGAAAGACCTGCCATTGCAGCCGGCTGGTATCTTGGAACTCGTCGATCATAATATGCTTGTAGCGGATGCCGCATTTCTCGAGGATAAAGTCTGCATCTCCCGGTTTGAGGGCTTGGGTGAGTGTGGCGGCGGTCTCGGCGAGGAGTGTGCGGTTGGCTTCGACAAGGTTGGCGTTGATACGTTCCAACAGCCCTTGCATCATACGCATATCCATCAAATACTGCCCCGTTATCCGGCACTCCCAATAGGTGCGGCGGCAAATAGTGCAAAGTCTCTGCAACTCCTCTATCTGCCCATATAGTACACCCGCTGCTGACTGCCATTTGTCTTTCTGTGTGTCCGAAAACTTGGCGTATGCCGCTGCCGTCATCCCCCGAAAAACCTCCTCAGTTTTCATCTCTTTCGGCTTTTGATAGGAGTCCTCAATATTGTCAAGCATACGCACTAAATCGTTGAAAAACGATTTCTGCGTGACAGACGATTTTTGCTTCGCCACCTGTTCGCGGAGTGTGGCGAGGCGGGTGAATTCCGGTCGTGTGCGCCAAGCGTCCAAGGTCTTTTTATATCGGCGGATATGGTCGGGGTCGAAATCAATTTTGCCCTCGCTGTTGAGCATCTGCACCGACTCGTCATAGAGTTTTAGTGCCATTCGGATAATACTCCCCCGTATGTCCCAACGTGCCTCGTTGTCTAATTGGTCTTGCAGATACTCCACCATGATCGGTTCCATTTGGTCGGTCATCTCGGTGGTGAGAATCTGGTCAACAGCAGTCGTAATCGCTCGTTTTACATCTAACTCCACCGAATAACCAGCCCCTTTCCCCAGCAGTTGCGCCATACCCGAGAGGAGCATTTGCAGGAAAGAATCAATCGTGCTGACGCATACATTCTCGTAGTCCGCCAGCATTTGGCGGAAACATACCTCCGCACGCGCCCGCAGTTCCACGTCCGTAACCCGTGTATAGGAGAGCATAAACGACTTGGCTTTCTCGAAGAAAGCGTCCTCTCCGTGGTCGCACTGCGCTATCGCCAGCAGGTAGGTCAGAATACGCTCTTTCATCTCGGCAGTGGCTTTGTTGGTGAACGTTACGGCAAGGATATTGCGGTAACTGACCCCGCTGAGTAGCAGCCCTACATAGTAGGCGGCAAGGGTGAACGTCTTGCCCGTACCCGCTGAGGCGCGGCATACATTAAGCGAATGAGTATGATCTAACACGGGAATTTGTAAATTTGTAAGTGTGTAAATTGGTAAATGACCTTAAAGTCCTTAACGACCTTACTGACCTTAAAATCCTTAAAAGTACTTTTGTATAGAAAAGTCAGGTGGATGTCAGGTGGATGTCAGGTGGATAAGCCGTTTTTGTCTGCTTTGTTTATTAATTATTCTTTATCATTTTCCTCCGTGCGGGCTTCGTCGAATTTCTGTTTCATAGTCGGGTTGCCGTAGGTCAGTTTCTTGATGGTAAGCCCCTCGGCTTTGTTGTTGGCAAGGCGCAGGTTGTCCTCCGAACCGACTAATGCCTGGCGCACTTTCTGCAGGTGGTCGATCGTCTTGTCAATCTCCTCAATGGCGGTGTGGAACTTGCGGCTCGCAAGGTCGTAGTTGCGGGCAAAACCGTCCTTGAACTCGTTCAGTTTGTTCTCGAAGTTCGTAACATCAATGCTCTGGCTCTGTGCGATAGCCAACTGCCGCTGGTAGTCAATGGTCTTTTTGCTCGTCTGTACGAGGAGGGTGATCAACGGGATAAAGAACTGCGGGCGGATAACATACATCTTCTCATAGCGGTAAGATACGTCCACTATTCCGCCGTTGTATAGTTCGCTGTCGGGCTCGAGTAGCGTAACCAATACCGCATACTCGCAGCCTTTCTTACGGCGGTCTTCGTCCAATTTCTTGAAAAAGTCCTCGTTCCTGTGCTTGGTGGCGGTGGCATCAGCCTCGTTCTTCATCTCGAACATAATCGATACATACTCTTGCCCGTCGGCATAGTCGCGGAATATAAAGTCGCCCTTGCTTCCTTCCGATGCGTCGTTGTCTTTCTCAAAATAGGCACCGGGCATTACGGGGCGCAGGTTCCTGTTGTATTCCGCACTGCAATGTTGCTCAAGCGACTCACCTATCATCTTCGTCGAGAGACGCAGTTTCATCTCTTTGTAATAGTCCACCTGCTCCTGCATCTGAGTCAGTTTCTGCTCATAACCTTGACGGATATGCGCCTCATTCAGAGCCGCTTCGTTCTGTGCGTTGGTGATCCGGTTCTGCAGTTGCAGTATCTGTTGGTCTCTGTCTTTCAGTACGTTTGCTGCTTTCTGCCTAACCTCCATCACGGCAATCTGCTGCTTGTCGCCGCTCTGCGCAATAGCGGCTTTCAGGGCAGCAATCTCCTGCTCTTTCTGCGCACGCAGATTATTCAGTTCCTGTTCCTTCTGCATACGCAGTGTGGTCAGTTCCTTCTCTTTGTCCGCACGCAGGGCAGTCAGTTCCTGTGTCTTCTTGTTGATTTCGTTCTGAAAAGCCTGCTCTGTGCGCAGGCGGTCGGTCTGCTGCTCCGCCTTGTGCGTGCGTTCCAACTCTCCGAGGCGGCGTTCCAACTCCTGCTCAAACTCCTCGTTGCGCACTTGGTTCAGTATAGCGGCATAATCCGCCTCGTCCACCGTAAACACACTCCCGCAATGCGGGCATTTCAATTCCCTGTTCATATCCGTTCTTTGTTCTTTGTCCTTTGTTCTTTGTCCTTTGTTCATTGTTCATTCAGCCACAAAGTTACAACAATTCCACCATATACGCAAATCTTTTTTATTTGCATACGTCACAGAAAATATATACCTTTGTACCGTAATTTGTCAAATTCTTATTATCATGAAAAAGTCTTTGTTCTTTTTATCTGCCTTGTGTGTATTGGCGTCTTGCTCTTCAAAATTGAAACCAGAAGATGCAACACAGATAGTCCTTAATGGTGAAAGAGAAAATCTCCCGCTGGTCATACAAACGATGAGTACAATAGGTGTTGATAATATCACCATTGATAGTCTTGTGCTGACTATCCAAGACGAACCGATGCGCGGTTTATTATACACCACGTGGACATCCTCCAATAAAAACTATTATACAGGCAGAACCAAAGTGGAAGAAACGCCTATGATCATCAAAGTGGACAGTATCATCAGCAGCCCGACCCAGAAAGGCTATGTCCAATGGCAGTCCGACTGGCAATCCGCCCTCCAAACCTACATCGCCAAACGCCTGTTCGATTAGTGGTTGGAATGCGATATTCTAAAATTATAAAATAGGAGTATTATATAAGCAAAGAGGCTGCCTAACAAGTGTAGGCAGTCTCTGGTTTAGTGTGGGGACGATGCGTCTCGCATCGTCAACTTGTATTCTCGCCGGGGACGCGGACGCCCCGTCCGCGGTCAAGTCGTTAGACTTGTTTGTCTCTTCGATGTTTTTAGATTTATTAGACACCCTCTTTTCTTTTTGTAAAGTGTTCATCCATCGTAGGTTTTATTCTTTTTTATCTCCAACTATTAGCAGGATAATCCATACCCATATCGGGGTTATGCAAAATGATAATAGCACCCATCCCAATGGGTCGCGATGCCGTTTCTTTGCCATTTTGCACGTGATACCAAACCACACCCAATAGCAGAAATACGCTGCGGGGATAATCATCAAGATCATCCAGAATGAAGAATCAACCACAATCCGCAAAAGAGAAATAGAGACTATCATTTGTAGGTATATGATTTGAGTTGGAACTCTACTTTATATTTGTTGTGTGGGTGTGTACTACTAGTTTGATTTTTGTAGTATGCATAACTTTCTTCATAGTTATATCCGCGAAGTTCAAAGCGTTTGGTCATACCCGCATCAATATCTATGTGTTTGGTGAAATCTTGATAATCCAGCATATTGCCTGACATATCATAATAAATCATACGTCCGGTAATAGAGGTAATAGCCTTATCCGTATTGTTTTTTACTGATATTTGTGCATAAGGTTGCACCCAATCATGAGAATATGAGGTCATTACAACTGCATTGGCATCCGTTCCTATTTGCGGCTCTTCTTTCTGCGGTTCGCTGTAGGGTGCAGAAAATTCTTTTGCTTTTGTAATTGCCTGCGTATATTTTTGCTGTGATTGTGTCGATTTCTTCGAAGTAGTACGTGTTGTGGTCGCAGTTGTAGTAGTGCTTTTAGAGGCAGGGCGTGCAGAGGTGTTTTCTTTCTTAGCACCGGCATCGGCTATGGGCTTCTCTGGAGTGGTTTTTTCCGGAACTGGAGTTGCTTGTACTACGGCGGTTTCTTCAGACGGTTTACTATCCTTTTCTACGCGGATATATCCGTTGATACCAATTATGTAACCGATAACCAAACCGATTACAATTCCGATCCATAGTTTGACATTTGATGTCCTTTCTCGTTTTTCGTCTTCCATAATATTGATATAATTTGAAAAAGCAAAGTCCGTAACATTCTTGCACACAGTGGTGTGAAAAATGCGAGACTTTGCTTTTGTTAAGTTATTGTATCATAATCTGTTTACATCACAATGTTTACAATCCTACCGGGGACGACGATGACCTTTTTCGGGGTGGTGCCGGCGAGTTGTTTGGCGGTTTGAGGGTCGGTGAGGACGATGCGCTCTACCTCCTCACGCGGGGTGTCTTTGGCAACCTCTATCGTGAAACGCACTTTGCCGTTGAACTGCACGGGGTACTTCTGCGTGTTCTCCACCAGGTACGCCTCGTTGCATACTGGCCACTCGGCATCGCAGACGGTAGTCTCGTGTCCGCAGCGGTGCCAAGCCTCCTCGGCGATATGCGGTGCATACGGTGCCAGCAGTACGGCAAAGACCTCAAGCACAGCACGTTTGTTGCATTTGAGTGCCTGCAACTCGTTCTGCGCTATCATAAAGGCGGGTATGGACGTGTTGAAAGAGAAGTTCTCTATATCCCACGTAATCTTCTTTATCAGTTTGTGCAAAGAGCGCAGTTCGTCTGCCGTGGGTGCCTCGTCGGAGAGCGTCTCGTACATATTCCACAGGCGTTTCAGGAAACGGTGTACGCCGTCGATACCATTGGTATCCCACGGCTTGGACATCTCCAGCGGACCGAGGAACATCTCATACAGACGGAGCGTGTCGGCACCGAACTTAGCCACTACATCGTCGGGATTCACCACATTGAACATTGACTTTGACATCTTCTCTATCGCCCAGCCGCAGCGGTATTGTCCGTCCTCAAGGATAAACTCGGCATCTTTGTACTCGGGCATCCATGCGCGGAAAGCGTCAATATCCAGTATGTCGTTGCTGACGATGTTCACATTCACGTGTATCGGTTGCACCTTGCCGCGGTACTCGTCGGTGTCAATCAAGCCGTAGGACACATACGTGTTCTGGCTGCCGATAAGACGGTAAACGAAGTTCGACCTCCCCTGGATCATACCCTGGTTGATGAGTTTCTTGAAAGGCTCGTCCTCGCAGATATACCCGAGGTCGAAGAGGAACTTGTTCCAGAAACGGCTGTATATAAGGTGTCCCGTAGCGTGCTCGCTGCCGCCGAGATACAGGTCCACCTGCCGCCAGTAGTCGTTGGCTTCGTGCCCGACAAGGGCTTGGTCGTTGTGGTTGTCCATATAGCGGAGATAGTATGCCGACGAACCGGCGAAACCCGGCATAGTGCATAACTCGAGCGGGAAGACGGTCTTGTCGTCAATGAGCGATTTGTCCACCACCTTGCGGTTCGCCTCGTCCCATGCCCAGCATTGTGCGTTGCCCAACGGCGGTTCGCCTGTGCTGGTCGGCTTGAAGTCGCTTACCTCGGGCAGGCACAGGGGTAGGGCATCCTCGGGGAGCGTGTAGGGCATACCGTGCTTGTAGTAGATAGGGAACGGCTCGCCCCAGTAACGCTGGCGGCTGAAGACCGCATCGCGCAGACGGTAGTTCACTTTCACGCGCCCGATGCCCGTGTTGGTGATATACTCCTTCATCTTTCGGATTGCCTCCTTCACCTGCAGCCCGTTCAGGAAACCCGAGTTGATCATCACGCCCTCTTTGGCGTCGAAACTCTGTTCGCTCACGTCTGCACCCTCAATCAGAGGCACTATAGGCAGGTTGAAATGCTTGGCAAAGGCGTAGTCGCGGCTGTCGTGTGCGGGCACTGCCATAATCGCTCCCGTACCGTAACCCGCAAGTACATAGTCGCTTATATAGATAGGTATCTCCGCATTGGTAAGCGGGTTGATGGCATAACTGCCTGTGAATACACCCGTTACGCGGCGGTCGGCGATACGCTCGCGCTCCGTGCGGTGCTTCACCATATCAAGGTAGGCGTCCACTTCGGCTTGTTGCTCGGGCGTAACCACGCGGCTGACGTACTCGCTTTCGGGTGCCAGCACCATAAACGTAACGCCAAAGACGGTGTCTGCACGGGTGGTGAAGATAGTGAACGGCTCGTCCTGCCCTTTGATGGCAAACTGCATCTCAGCCCCCTCGCTGCGCCCTATCCAGTTGCGCTGCGTCTCCTTCAGGCTGTCCGTCCAGTCGATACGGTCAAGCCCCTCCAACAGGCGAGGTGCATAGGCACTGACGCGCAGGTTCCATTGGCGCATTACGCGCTGTTCCACGGGGTAACCGCCGCGCACGCTCAGGCCTTCGCTGACCTCATCATTCGCCAGCACGCACCCCAGTGCGGGGCACCAGTTCACTTTGGTATCGGCGAGGTAGGCGATACGGTATTGCATCAGCCGTTCCTGCTTCTCCTGCTCGCTGAGGCTGCTCCATGTGGGGTCTTCCGCCTCCCATTTGGCGACTAACTTGCTGATAGGCTGCGCTTTCTGCAAGGCGGTGTCGTAGTACGAGTGGAACATCTGAATGAATGCCCATTGCGTCCAGCGGTAGAACGACGGGTCGCAGGTCTTGATTTCGCGGTCCCAGTCGTAGCAGAAACCTATCTTGCGCAACTGCTCCACGTAGTGGGCGATGTTTGCCATGGTGGTCTTCTCGGGGTGTTGCCCGGTCTGAATGGCGTATTGCTCGGCGGGCAGTCCGTACGAGTCAAAGCCCATCGGGTGCAGCACGTTGAAGCCTTGCAGACGTTTGTAGCGGCTGTAGATGTCGCTGGCGATATAGCCCAGCGGGTGTCCTACATGCAGCCCCGCCCCGCTCGGGTAGGGGAACATATCCAGCACGTAATAGTGCGGTTTGGTGCTATGGTTGCTGACTCGGTACGTGCCTTCGGCATCCCAATAGGCCTGCCATTTCTTCTCAATCTCCGTAAAATTGTATTCCATATATTTGTCGTTTATAGTCCGTATGTAGTTTCCGTTAATTGCCATTGAATGGCGTTTTTGTTCTCCGTCAATTGCCGTTAATTTGTCGTTAATGCATTATCGGGTTCTCGTTGCCGCTAATAATCGTAAGTCTTTTATTCTCCGTTAATTGCCGTTAATTGACCGTTAATGCATTGTCGGGTTCTCGTTGCCGCTAATCACCGTAAGTTTTTTATTCTCCGTTAATTGCCGTTAATTGACCGTTAATGCATTGTCGGGTTCTCGTTGCCATTAATCATCGTAAGTTTTTTGTTCTCCGTTAATTGCCGTTAATTAACCGTTAATGCATTATCGGGTCTGTTTGTTAATCAATGGGGTTCATATTCTTATCTACAATGAAACATTCATCATTTTCCTTATCATAAATCCAGCGTTCACCGAATAATGCATTGCTCCCGAAGTTAATCAATAAGCCAATCGGTTTCTTCGTCAAACGCAGATAGTTGCATAGTTGATGCCGATGCTCCGCCCCTAAATGTGCCACCGATTTCAATTCAACCACAATATCATCCGCTACAAGCATATCCAGTCTGAATTTCTTTTCCAATGGTCGGTTTTTGTAGAAGACCGGTACTTCTTGTTCCATTACACAAGGAATACCCAGTTCCGCCAATTCAATCGTCAATGCCTCTTGATAGACCGATTCCAATAGCCCCTTGCCCAACGTGTTACGCACCTCCATCGAGGCACCAATAATGTTGTAGAGTAGTGGTTTGTACTTTTCTATATCCATCATATTAATGAATAATTAACTGTCATTAACGGAGAATGTTTGTGGGTTTTAATGGAGCCTCGGATTATGGTACCTACATTCGTTTGTATATGGAGCGGGGCAGGTGCTTCATTATCCAATGGAGGATAGACCAACGCTTTGTTACAATGGCAACATCTTTTTGCTTGGTGATAGCCGTCATTATTTGTATGGCGACTTTCTCCACCGGCATTACCCAAAACAAACCTTCCCCTTTTGCCATACGTGTGTTTACCAATCCCGGACGGATATCCGTAACCACTATCGGCAGTTTGCTTTTGAAGGCTTTCTTGCACAACGCCTCCGCATAATTCATTTGAAACGCTTTCGAGGCAGAATAAGAAGGAGCCTGTGGTTCGCCCCGAAGACCACCACAAGAACTGATAACCGCTAAATGACCATATCGCTGTTCTTCAAACTTTTTATAAATGGAATCAGCGAAGAATGTCCAGCCAATCACATTGATGTCCAATGTCGGTTGTTCTATGGCAAAATCCAAGTCATGGTTCAAATCTCCTACTCCCGAACAAAGGATAGCCAAGTCTATAGGAGACGTGAAGATTTGCGCAAGGAGAACTTTCGAACTCTCAATGTCTGCCACATCGCATTGAGCAATCTGGATATTGGAATTTGCCTGTGCCAACTCCCGCAATAGGGGCATACGACGGGCTACCGCTATCACCTCGTTGCCTAATACAGCATATCGAAGAGATAGTTCTTTTCCGATACCCGAACTTGCTCCTATGATTAGTACTCTCATATCTTAATTTGTTCTGTCTTATGGTTTAATTTTGTTTATTATGAATGGGCTTGTGCGAGGTTGCCTATCCCTTGCTTATCCCTTGCTTATCCCTTGCTGTTTGGAGCGACTTTTTAGCAGTTGAAAAAGGACGGTAAGTTGTAGGATATTTTACCTAAAAAGAGCATCCAATGCACGTGTGATAGCCTGTAGAATGTCTTGCGCTTCATCGGAGCCACAGCCCTCAGCCTCGCTGGATGCTATCAATTCGTGAGTCTTTGCGTCTCTAAATTGTATAAGTACAATATTAGAATAGGCAAAAAGCGAGAGTTGTCGTTTCCCCGTATGTCCATAACTTGCAATCAATGTTTTTGATTGCAACTCTGGTGTAATCTCCGGCAAAATAGTAAACCCTCGTTTCATTAGATAGCCAGCAATGACTTCAGAAGGATTCGTCGTCGTAGTCTGACCTCCATATACACCATAATACTGGTTTCCATATACTCCGGAACTACCGGATACGCCACTTGTAGGAATAACATATACATACGGATAGTCCTGCAGTTTACCAGAGTTAGAGGTTGTCGGAACTTGCAATGTATAGCAACTCGTCATAGAAAACAAGAAGAATAGTGCTGCAACAATGTGTACAACTTTTGTGCGTTCTGTTATATACATAATTTACAATGAATAATTACTATTCAAATTTTTAACTTACATTATTTGTTTCAGTATCACATCAGGATTTAGTTCCATCCGCATAATTGCCGATAGTTTCTTGCCCAAGTCTTTGAGCGAGTGCCCGCAATGATTCAAACTGTCATCGATAATCAGCCAACGATCATGTGACGCAGTAGTCCACTTGTGCGTATGGACGGGCTGCGTACCTGCTGCAGCATTGTGCATATCGCGCAAGGACTTGTACTCGCTATCGGAATAGATGTCCGCCGTAACACCTTTGACACGCACGTCAAGCATCTCAAAAGTGGCTGCATCAATGTAGGCATCAATAATGATGACACGTTTGGCAGCCGTCTTAATGAGCCGCTCAAGCAACACGCGTGCCTCGAAGAATTCCCCGTCAAAGAATACCTGCTCCACCGGCGGCACATTTGTACGGACGAAGAAATCAATCTTCTCCTCTACCGCTTCTAACCTGCGCTCGTGCGCCAGCAGACGCTTGTCCATTCGTTCCTCAACGGAATAAATACGTTGGTCAACGGCATAACCGCGAAGCATATACTCGTTAAGCACCTTGGTAGCCCATTGCCTGAACTGAGTCCCGCGTTTGGACTTTACACGATACCCCACTGATATGATGACATCTAAGTTATAATATAAGGTGCGGTATCTCTTTCCGTCTGCGGCAGTAGTCAAGTAATCCTTGACAACTGAATTTTTGTCCAGTTCGCCCTCTTTGAAGATGTTGTTGATGTGCAAACTGACATTCTGCTTGCTGGTATCAAACAGAACGGTCATTTGTTGTTGCGTCAGCCATACCGTCTTGTCGGCTAACTGCACGTCCAACTGCAGCGTGTCGTCCGCTGTGCGATAGACAACTACGCTCTCTTCTTTCGGGTTGTATGGTACCACCTCGTTTGCCATGCTTACACCAATTTCTTCACCTGCTCATATACGTTTTGGGCGGTGAAGCCGAGTTTCTCGTCGAGGACTTTATAGGGGGCGGAGAAACCGAAACTGTTCAGTCCCCAGATAGTGCCGTTCTCGCCGACCAGTCCTTCCAGCGTGCAGGGCAGACCTGCCGTCATGCCGAAGCGCACAATACCTTTCGGCAGTACCTCGTCCTGGTACTCCTGCGGCTGTTGGCGGAACAAGCCTTCGCTCGGTACGCTCACCACCTGCAGGCGGATACCCTCCGCACGCAGCAGTTCGGCACCTGCCATCAGCGTCGATACCTCCGAGCCGCTTGCCAGCATCACCACTTGCGGGTTCTCGTCCTTGCTGACGATATATGCCCCCTTGCGGAAGCCGTCCAAGCGTGTGTTCGGCACGGGCGCGATGTCCTGTCGCGAGAGGATGAGTGCCGTCGGGGTGGCGGCGTTCTCCATCGCCAGACGCCATGCCATCGTGGTCTCTTCGGCGTCCGCAGGGCGTAGCACGAGCATCGACGGCTGTCCGTGGTGGTTATGCAGTTTCTCCATCAGGCGTATCTGCGCCTCCTGCTCTACGGGCTCGTGTGTCGGACCATCCTCGCCCACGCGGAAAGCGTCGTGGCTCCAAATGAACTTCACCGGTATCTCCATCAGTGCCGCCATACGCACGGCGGGTTTCATATAGTCGCTGAACACGAAGAACGTACCGCACGCGGGGATGATACCGCCGTGGAGTGCCATACCTATGCACACGCACGCCATCGTCAGTTCGCTCACGCCGGCTTGCAGGAACTGCCCCGTGAAGTCGCCGCGACGCAATGCGTGGGTCTTCTTCAGGAAACCGTCAGTCTTGTCCGAGTTGCTCAGGTCGGCGGACGATACAATCATATTGCCCACATGCTCTGCCAGATAGCCGAGTACGGTAGCCGAAGCGTTGCGGGTGGCGGCACCCTGTTTCTGCACAATCTCGCTCCAGTCGATACATGGTGTCTCGCCGCGCATAAATGTCTCGTATTCGTTGGCAGCCAGTGGGTTAGCCTGTTTCCATTCGTAGTATTTCTCGTAGCGTTGGTTGGCTGTCTCGCGCAGTTGCGCTGCACGCTTGTCGTACATCTCCTGTACCTCGGGGAATATCACAAACGGGTTCTCGGGGTCGCCGCCCAGGTGCTTGACGGTCGCTTCAAACGATGCGCCCGACTTGCTCAACGGCTGCCCGTGGGTCGAACATTTGCCCTCGAAACTCTGCCCGTCCGCAGTAACGCAACCCTTGCCCATCGTGGTGTGTCCGATAATCAGACTGGGTCTGTTTTTCTCCTCTTTCGCACGCACCAATGCCTCGCGTATTGCGTCGGGGTCGTTGCCCGGTATCTCCTGCACGAACCAATGCCATGCCTCGTATTTGGCTGCCACGTCCTCGTTGGTTACATCGCGGCAGTCGGTCGAGAGTTGCACCTCATTCGAGTCGTAGAACATAATCAGGTTGTCCAGTCCGAGGAAACCTGCCATACGTCCTGCGCCCTGCGAAATCTCTTCCTGCACGCCGCCGTCGGAGATGAATGCGTATATCGTCGGGTTGTGGATAGCCCCGTAGCGGGCGTTGAACCACTTCGCCGCAATCGCTGCGCCCACGGCAAACGTATGCCCCTGCCCGAGAGGACCCGATGTGTTCTCTATGCCGTGGTCTATGTCGCGCTCGGGGTGCCCGGGTACGACGCTGCCCCACTGGCGGAGCGTCTGCAGGTCTGCCAATGTGTACTTGCCCGCTAAGCAGAGTTGGCTGTAGAGCATCGGTGCCATGTGCCCGGGGTCAAGGAAGAAACGGTCTCTTGCCTCCCATGCGGGGTTCTCGGGGTCGTATTCGAGAAACTCAGAATAGAGCACGTTGATAAAATCCGCGCCACCCATAGCCCCGCCGGGGTGTCCGCTTTTTGCTTTTTCTACAGCCGCCGCAGCCAGGATACGAATGTTATCCGCTGCCCGATTCATAAGTTTGGTAGTATTCATATAGTTTGTTGTTAATGGTTTCACGATGGTGGTTTGCTGTGCAAACGTTGGCGTTGCGTTGGTGGTTGCACGTTGTTGGTTTTTAGGTAAATGCAACGTGCATACAAATCCGCCACAAAGTTACGCATTTTTCTTGATGTGCGCAACCCCTTGCATAATTCAGCAGAGCAGCCGCACCGAAACATAAATATCTATACACTTTATGCGGTATATATGGTGCATAAAGTGTATAAAAGCCCCGCATAAAAACCTATCTCGTTGCCGTGTCGTTGCCGTCTTTTTGCCGTAAATGGTATTATGAGGTATGGAAATTGCATATTCCGCATATTTTGCATATCGGGAGAGAATATGTCTTTGCAAAGAGTGCAAAAAAAGGCGGCAGAGAGTGTGTTTTGCCTCATTTGGATCCGAACTACTATCCGATTTTGAGGCGGTGGAGTTGTATTTTTTCAACACCCCTTGTATATGTCAAAAAAAAGTCGTACCTTTGCGCGCTTTTTGCAGCATCGGGGATGCTGTATTGGAAAAGCACAATATGTTTAACCCTTAATTGTACGACCGACTGCCCCCAAATAAGCACGAGGCGTACACAAATTTATCTACCGGTATGGCAGAAAATCTCTCTCTCCAGAACTTCGACTGGGATGCCTACGAGAAAGAACAAAAAGGCACAAAAAACGAAGCGGAAATCCAAAAGTACAACAACACTTTGAGCGCAATCAAGGACAATGAGGTTGTTGAAGGTACGGTTATCTCTATCAACAAACGTGAGGTAGTCGTTAATGTCGGTTACAAATCGGACGGTATCGTTCCCGCAGCAGAATTCCGTTACAATCCGGATCTGAAAGTAGGCGATAAAGTAGAGGTGTATATCGAAAGCCAGGAGGACAAGAAAGGTCAACTCGTTCTCTCCCACAAAGAGGCTCGCGCCGCTCAGGCTTGGGAGCGCGTTAACGAGGCTTACGACAAAGGTGAAATCGTTACCGGCTACATCAAATGGCGTTCGAAAGGCGGTATGATCGTGGACGTTCTCGGTATGGAAGCATTCTTGCCGGGTAGCCAGATCGACGTTAAGCCCGTTCGCGACTACGATGTATTCGTTGGCAAGACAATGGAGTTCAAGATTGTCAAACTCAATCCCGAGTTCCGCAATGTCGTTGTTTCGCATAAGGCACTTATCGAGGCTGAGCTCGAAGCACAACGTCAGGAGATCATCAGCAAACTCGAAAAGGGGCAGGTGCTTGAGGGTACCGTTAAGAATATCACTTCCTATGGCGTATTCATCGACCTCGGGGGTGTTGACGGTCTTATCCATATCACAGACCTCAGTTGGGGACGCGTTTCCGACCCGCACGAGATTGTTTCGCTTGACCAGAAAATCAACGTCGTTATCCTCGACTTCGATGAGGATAAGAAACGTATCGCTCTCGGCTTGAAACAACTTACTCCGCACCCGTGGGATGCTCTTGATCCGAACCTCAAAGTAGGCGACAAGGTCAAAGGTAAAGTAGTGGTTATGACCGACTACGGAGCATTCGTAGAGATCGCCGAGGGCGTTGAGGGACTTATCCACGTCAGCGAGATGTCTTGGAGCCAGCACCTGCGTTCGGCTAACGACTTCCTCAAAGTGGGCGACGAGGTAGAGGCTGTTATTCTCACTCTCGACCGCGCAGAGCGCAAGATGTCGCTCGGTCTCAAACAACTCAAGGCTGATCCTTGGGCTGACATAGAGACCCGCTATCCTATCGGAAGCCGCCACACCGCCAAGGTACGCAATTTCACCAACTTCGGCGTATTCGTTGAGTTGGAAGAAGGCGTTGAGGGCTTGATCCACATCAGCGACCTCAGTTGGACGAAGAAAGTGAAACACCCGAATGAGTTTACCCACATCGGTGACAATATCGACGTTGTGGTTCTCGAAATCGATAAGGACAACCGTCGTCTCTCTCTCGGTCATAAGCAACTTGAGGAGAATCCTTGGAAAGAACTTGAGGCTAAGTACGGGTTGGATACCATCGTTGAGGGTAAAGTTGCCGAGATCAACGACAAGGGTGCCGTTATCGCACTCGAGGACGGCGTAGAGGGCTTCTGCACCACCCGCCACCTCCAGAAAGAGGACAAGAGTCCTGTTGCTGTCGGTGATGTGATGAACTTCAAGGTGATCGAGTTCAACAGCGATGCGAAACGCATCCTTCTTTCTCACCTCCGCACGTGGGAAGAGCGCAAAGAGACAGGTAAGGAGAACAAATCTCAGAAACGTGAGGCTGCTCCCGAAATGCCGAAAGTTGAGAAAACCACTCTCGGTGATTTGAGCGTATTGGCTAACCTGAAGGCTTCGATGGACGCTGAGAAAGAGGCTCCCAAAGCCAAGAAGGCTGTTAAGAAAGACGTTAAGAAAGACGAGGAGTAATCCTGTTTTTTCGTATAAGTCATTTCGCTTATATTATAATGTGTCGGCTATCCATAACGGGTAGCCGGCATTTTTTTTGAATTCTCTTGCATCGTAACGCAGGTGCGTAGGATATTATTCCGATGTCCTATTATGCAGTTTCTCTTGTATATATGCAATGATTTCTTGCATATATGCATAAAATATACTATTTTTGCAGTGTAAAAACCGCATAAACTGTATAAATTATGAATGTCCGTATGGTGCGTATGCGCGTGATCGTCAATTTGCTCAATGCGCAAGTTATTACCAGTCAGGAACAACTCAGTGCAGCCCTGCTCAAACAGGGTTATCAGACTACCCAGGCTACGCTCAGCCGCGACCTTCACGACCTGCGTGCCGAGAAGAAAGTCCTGCCCGACGGCTCGTTCAAGTATGTCATTCCTGTCAATCCTCTGGTGGAGCAGAAAGTGCTGGGGATTGACCGTAATTTAGCAAAGATGTCTATCAACAGCGTGGATTTCTGCGGGCAGTTTGCAGTGGTGAAAACCCGCCCCGGTTTTGCCAATGCCGTAGCCTACGACATCGACAGCCGTGCCGAAGAACTCATCCTTGGTACCATCGCCGGTGACGATACCATCCTCGTCATCCCCCGCGACACCACCACCCGCGACCAACTCAACCAATTCTTCTCCGCCATCAATAATTAGCATTTCGGGAGTGTTCTATACATCGCTTTTGATTCGCTTATAGCCCCCCTCTTTTATTACGCATTGCTATTTGGAAACCTTGCAGCGCAGCACATATTTTGTGTATGCGCTGCTTTATGTTAATAAAAATAAAAAAAAACTGGTAGCGTTTGCTTGTTTTAGAAATAATAACTATCTTTGCAATCTATTGTAAAAACACCGAATCCTAAGGCTGCATTTATGAATATCTTAACCCCAATACCATACTTGCTTGTTCGTTTCCGCAACGAATTGGCATCGTACGAGGTGCCTGCTTTTCGTGGCGCAGTGATACACAAAGTGCCTGCTTCACTGACGCTTTTCCACAACCATATAGAGGACAAGTTCCGCTACCGTTATCCGCTCATACAGTACAAGCGTATCAACGGCAAGGCGGTCATTGTCTGTGTGGGGGAGGGCACCGAAGACATCGGTAATTTCTTTGCCAACCAAAATCTTGATATGGAAATCAGTGGTCGCAAAGAGCGTTTTGAGATAGACTCCATCACCGCCAACCGCTGGCTCCTCCAACTCTGGGAATCCGACTTTACCTACACCCTCCGCAAATGGCTCCCATTCAGTGAAACCAATTATGCCAAATACCGGCAGTTAGAGGGGATAGTAGAAAAGACTGCCTTCTTGGAGAATATCTTGACGGGCAATATACTCTCGCTTTGTACCGGATTAGGTGTGCATCTGGAGAAACAAGTCTCTTGCAAAATCCTGCAGATAGAGAACGAACGGCTGTACAACTACAAGAATGTGCGTATGCAGGGGATGGATGTTGTTTTCCGAACCAACATCTCCTTGGCTGATTTTGTGGGGCTTGGCAAAGGAGTGAGTCTGGGCTTTGGTATGGTCAAACGTATGAATGAACATAAGAACGATAACGAAAACTAAGCAATATATGCAAACAAATCAATCATTACTTTTTGTCGGAGGAGACTTAAGTGGCATACAGAAGTTTATCTACAACATTTCCTCTAAGAAAGCGGCGGTGAGTCTCAAGGGGCGAAGTGCATATTTGGTGGAATATACAGATACTATTTGCCAAAAATTATTGAAACTGCCGCCCATTGCATCTTGTCAGAGAAAGGAAAAAATCTACTGCTCCGGCGGGAAATTCTATGCCTTGGTGGAAGATACGCCCGAAATACGCTCTGCCATAGAGTCGTATGCTGACCGCGAGGAAAGAGACCTCTGGCACGACCACTATGGGCAATTGGGCATAGCCATTGCGTATGTGCCTTTCCGTTTCACAAGCAGTGAGGAAACACGAGTCATCGTCAACGGAAAGGAAGACAAGATAGGTCTGCTTTGGACGGAAATGACAGCGTTGTTTACTGCCAAGAAAAACCATAGGTTCCACCATATCTTAACGGATGAATATGCTTCTTTCTTCGAAGTACAAAATGTGGGCGGTGATGTGCAAGTCTGTGCCATCACGGGTATAGAGAGCAATAAGTGCGTGAAATTGGATAAAGACGCTGATAGTATCTGGGTGCTGCCGTCCGTAAAAGAACAAGTGGAACTTGGTATCAAGTTACGTGCCGAGGAGAATTTCAAAACCTTTGAAGAATATGCAGACGGAACCTATCTAGGCATTCTCCGCATGGACGTAGATAAGTTAGGAGTTCGGTTCTGCAATGGTTTTGATAGTCTGCAATCATATACTCGGTTCTCGGAACATCTAAAAGAGTTCTTTGATTCCATTGTTTCTGGCATCCAACGGAAACCGTACTACAAAAACCACCTCAACATTATCTACGCAGGCGGAGATGACCTCTTTGTGGTGGGGCGTTGGGATAAGGTTATCGATTTTGCAGCCGATGTGCATACCGCTTTTATGAAATATACGGCAGGTGAAAACCTGTCTATCTCCGGTGGGATTGCTATCGTGGGTGCAAAGTTTCCGATTGCAAAAGCCGCAGAGATGGCGGGCGATGCCGAAGACCAAGCAAAAGAATACAACAATGGCGCAAAAAATGCCATTTGTTTCTTAGGTGAAACCGTCGGATGGGATAACGAGTTTGACGAGGTGCGTACGCTTAAAGAGGAGTTCTGCCATCAGATTAAAGACAATAATCTCTCGCAGGGAATTTTGCACCAACTGATGAAATACGCAGCAATGGCAACAGGGGGCAAGTCGTTCAGTTACTTGTGGCATTCGGCTTACTACCTTACCCGGCTTACCGACCGTTGTCCGCCGGATGCCAAAACCTTTGTGACAGAACTGCGGAACCAACGCCTCACCAAGGGCGTACGCCAATACCAATTAACCGCACTGGCAGCCCGCTGGGCAGAATTAGAATTAAGGAACAACTAAATCTATACAAATATGAGTTACAACAAACAATTACCGGCAACGGAGATTACCGACAAGGTGACTCGCGCTACAGTGGAATTTGCCGAAGATTTTGGAAATTTCCTCGGCACAGATACAAAGACAAAAGACCCCAAAACAGGGAAAAACAGAACTGTTGAAGCCAAACTGACAACATCTCAACTACGTAAATTTTTTGGCGAAGTCAAACGACAACAAATGGAAGGATACAATGAGACGGCTTTCGTCCTGTTAAAACCCAAATTGGCTTATGCTGTAGGACGGGCGGACAAAAACTCCAAAATCAAGGATTTCTATCTAACTATTGCAAAGTTGATGGACTTGGTAAAAGACGAGAAAACCTTCAAGAACTTTATTCAAGTATTTGAGGCTATAGTGGCTTATCATAAAGCAGCGGAAGAACAACGAATGTAAAACCAAATAAAACATCATAATTATGGAAAAATTAGTTAAGAAAATCAAGATATCTTGCCGTTTACATGTGCTCACCGGTCTCCATATTGGTGGCAGTAAAGAAAACGTAGAAATCGGGGGTATTGATTGCCCCGTTATTAAAGTGGCTACGCGCAAAAATCAGCCTTATATCCCGGGAAGTTCCCTCAAAGGTAAGATGCGTTGCCTGTTGGAGCAGGTGGCAGGGGCTACCAAAGTTGGTGCTAATGAAAAAGTAAACAATATGTTTGGCACCGCAAACAAAGATAATACATTGCCTTCGAAATTGATAGTGAGAGATGCCTATTTGACAGATAAATCTGTAACTGACTTGGAGGCATGTGATGCTTTGGATATGCCTTATACAGAGAATAAATTTGAGAATACTATCGACCGTGTGGCTGGCAAGGCAGAACATCCGCGCCAGCAAGAACGCGTCCCTGCAGGTGCAGAGTTCGCGGTCGAAATGATACTGAACATTTGGGATGACGACAACGAAAAGGAACTCATGGCTATGCTGGAAGAAGGTATCCGTCTTATAGAAAATGATTATCTCGGCGGTAGCGGTTCGCGTGGCTATGGTCAGGTGAAATTTGAAGATGTGAACTACAAAGTTGTTTATCCCGAAAAATAAGAGTGATGGCTAAAAAACAATTTACTGTCTATCGCCTTCATTTCACAAGTCCGCTTCATATCGGTGATGTGCGTGAGGACTATGGCATAAGTTTGAAGACTCTGTCTTCGGACACACTCTATGCCGCCCTTACTGCTACGTTGGCAAAGATGGGGGAAAACATCCCCGATGATGGCGATTTGGGGTGTGTAATAAGTAGTTTGTTCCCTTTTCGCAAAGATACGCGGGATGCAGATCCTACTTATTATTTTCCAAAGCCATTAGGCGTTCGCTACCCACAGGACTTAAAACCCGAAGACTTCAAAAAAGCCAAGAAAATGCAATGGCTTGACCTTCCGCAGTTTGAAAAAGCACTCTATGGGCAACCGGTTGAGGTCTGCAAAAACCCCGACTTTATCAAATCAAACGTGTCGGAACGTGTGTCGGTGTCTCGTGATTATTCCGAGGATAGCAAACCGTTCTATATGGATAGAGTCTGTTTTGAGGGCGATTCGGGCTTATTCTTTATTGCGGAAGGTGACTCCGCAATGATTGATAAAGCACTTCCTTTATTGGCGTTGGAGGGTATCGGTACGGATCGCAATGTGGGCAATGGCTTTTTTGAGTATGAGAAAGATTCACTTGTAATCTCACTACCGCATGACACTGAGTATGGCATATCGCTTTCTACATTCATTCCCGATAGCAAGGAGCAACTGACCTCATTGTTATCAACTCATAGTTCGTATGAACTGCAGCGTCGAGGCGGATGGATAACTACTCCGCCTTACAACTCCATCCGCAAGAATGTCATCTATGCGTTTGCTGCAGGCAGTGTGTTCTCTGGCATTCAGTCGGGTGCCGGTAAGATAGTTGATTTGGCACCCCAAGGACTGGTCCTGCAGCATCCTATATGGCGTTGTGGTAAGACATTGGTATTACCCATTAAAATGGCATAGTCATGATTAACAAAAAATATAATGTAACCGCCCGGGTACTTACGCCTCTCTCTATCGGACAAGGTGCAGAAAAGGATTGGGTGTATGGCATAGACTATCTGACCAAGGAAGACGAATATGGTAATCTTTGGCTATATCATCTAGACCTGAGCAAAATGGTCGTCGCCGGTGTGGATGTGAATAAAATGGCACAGACATTTGCTGGTGGCAACCCAGGGGCTGTAAACTTATTGGTTGGTTCTAAGTTGGAAAAAGTCAGCGACTGCAAAATGCGGCTCCCCGTATCGTCTGTAGAAGTGGAAAAAGCATTGAGCAATCCAATCAAGACTTTTCTTCGCAATCAACTGACAGGCCGACCGGTCTTGGCAGGCAGTTCGCTGAAAGGTGCCTTGCGTTCTATTCTGTTTACTTACCTTCGGGCAAAAGGAGAACGGGATAACGAATCGGTCTTTGGAAAAATGAATGATGGCTCTGACTTTATGCGCTTTATCCGTGTAGGCGACTTCGAATTTGAAGAAACAGGTCTCGTAAATACCAAAATCTTCAACCTTCACCAAGCGGGGCAGGAATGGGAAGGTGGTTGGAAACATAGCGGAAACAAGACAACCTGTGATTTTGACCCTATAGGCTTTAATACCATTTACGAATGTCTATTGCCTGGTGCCACAGCCCAAGGGGCAATTATGTTTGCAGATTCACTCTTCGAGCGAATACCGCAACAACCTTATTTCACCAAGAAGCGTGAGTTAATGAGAGGCAATGATGCTATAGAAAAACTATGCGAAATTGTCAAGGATGCAACTTTTGATTATCTAAACAAGGAATTAGATTTCTTTACTGAGTACTGGCAGGGGAGTAACTCTACTAAAATTCGCGATGCAATTAATGCTGTTATGGACGAGATTGATAATTGTAACTCAAATGAGTGTATCCTCAAAATGTCCGCTGGTTCAGGTTTCCATTCTATTACAGGTGATTGGCAATACACAGACTATACAGAGGCATCTGGTTATTATCTGAATAGAAAACAAGGCGGAGAACTCCCCAAATCCCGCAAAATAGCAGTTAGTGGTGGTAAGCCATTCTCTCTAATGGGATTCATAAAACTAACCTTTAATTGACCATATTATGGCAAAAATACTTATTTCTTTTCTCGGTACTGGAAGAAAGGATAAAAACAATGTTTCCAAATATGCTTATGAACAAGCATATTATCAATTTGGCAATGATAAACCTATTGCAACATCATTCTTTGCGGATGCAATGATGCAGCACTATGGTATAAATAAAGTGTTTTTGATTGGTACACCGGGTTCTATGTGGGGAGAAGTGTATAATCATTTTTCACACAAGAACGGAACAAACTTTCAAGAGAACAAGTGGATTGAATTATCGGAATATTGTGAAAATGCCAAACAAGATTCGCCCCTTGATATACCATTCTTACAAGATGTTGAACATTCAATGGGCAATGAATCTAAAGTCGTGCTTTTGCATTATGGTTTGAATGATTGCGAACAGCAAGAAAATGTAGCAAAATTTCTTGATTTGGAGCAGTATATCAATGCCGGTGATGAGTTGTATGTGGATATAACACACTCGTTCCGCTCGTTGCCTATGTACATTAGGAATTTGCTTTTGTACATAAAAGTTGTTAGTGAAAAGAATGTCTCCATCAGAAACATTTCCTATGGCATGTATGAAGCCTATTCCAAAGATAGTAATGGGCATTGTATCACACCAGTAGTAGATATTACTGACATTGAGACGATTATGGACTGGATTATTGGTGCATACTCTTTTAAGGAATTTGGCAATAGTTATAAGATAGCAGACCTTATGGAGTTGGAGGGACGGAAAGACGTAACAACTCGTCTGACAAATTTCTCCGATATGATGAATTTGGGATATTTAGATGGTATTTGGCATCAGATTAGCAACTTTAATGCCATGAAGAATTTCCAGTATTCTCCTATCCCACAAAGACTACTACCTCAAATTATAGATGAATTTAACAAGCAGTTCACAAGAGTATCCACGGCTTCCTCATTTAAGTACAATATAGCAAAATGGCATTTTGAGCATAAAAACTATGCCTCTTCCTATTTGGTGCTCTTGGAAGCGATATTGACGTATGTACAAGAGACTTGTGAGTATGATTACGATAATGCGATTGATAATAGTGATTTCGCTAAAGTCATTTTACGTGCCAAAAGGGAGTCTACTGCAAAGTTTTCTAATGACGAAATAGAAAGTTGTCGTAAAGCCATGCAAAACCATCATTATGGCGATTTATGCAATGCTGTCAAGTCTATCAATCAAATTAGAAATGCTATCGCACACCAGCAAAAAAGAGAAGCGACCGCCAGTAGCAAGGAACTGATAAAGATACTAAAAGATAATCTTAATCTTGTAGCACCTGTATTTAATACCGAACGTGTTTTTACTAAACGAACTGCGAAAAACAATATCAGCAAACTTGTCAACTATTCCAACCACCCTTCTGCTCTGTGGTCGGCAGAACAAATACAGGTAGCACATCAACAATTCGGAGAGATTGTAGACATATCGTTTCCCTCCGTGGCTCCCGATGCTGATGAAAAAGACATCGCGCATTTGGCTGAGACAGAACTGACACGTATAAGCAAAATCGCCCCGCCGTCCGAAGCCGTTGTCCATATCATGGGCGAGATGACGCTCACGTATGCTTTGGTCAACCTCCTCAAGACTGCGGGCTATCGCTGTGTCGCCTCTACCACCGTGCGCGAGGTCTATGAGGAACAACCCGGCAAGAAGACCGTCATCTTCCAATTTGTACGCTTCCGCGACTATTAAGACCATCCACTATTCAACTCTCTGACCATGGAACTCGTCCTCTCTACCTTTGGCACCAACCTCAATATCGACAACAACGGCTTTGTCGTTACGCAAGGTAAAGAGCGTCAGCGCATCCCTGTAGATAATGTGAGCAGCATCCGTATCAGCAAAGGCGCAAGTATCACATCCGATGCCGTCTTGCTCGCCATCAGCAACGAAATACCCATACTCTTTGTGGACAGAAGCGGACACCCAAAAGGACGGGTCTGGAGTCCGCAATACGGCTCTATCTCCACTATCCGCAAGGGGCAACTCAATTTTACTTGTTCCAAGGGTGCAGTCGCATGGATAAAAGGCATCTTGGAGCGCAAAATATCCAACCAACAAGCCCTGATTATGGCTATGAACCAATCGCCCGATACGCAAACCGATGCCGAGCGGGACATACATCGCCTGGAGGTCTATCGTGCGAAAATCCTCAATAGCAATGCCGAAAGGGTGTCGGACATCGCTGCCGAATTGCGTGGTTGGGAGGGGGCGGCTGCACGTATCTATTTCGCCGCGCTCAACCGCTATCTGCCCGACCATTTGCGGTTTGCCGAGCGTACCCAACACCCCGCGCAAGACCCCGTCAATGCCTTTCTCAATTATGGTTACGGCATCCTCTATGGCAAAGTGGAGGGCGCACTTATCAAAGCCGGTATCGACCCCTATATAGGTATCCTCCACCGGGACGAGTACAACCGCCCCGTCCTGGCGTACGATGTCATCGAGATATACCGCCTCTGGGTGGACTATGTCGTCTATCACTTGGCGTGCCAAAATGTGCTTACCGACGACTACTATTCCTTGCGCCCCGACGGCTCCTGTTGGTTGGAAACGCTCGGACGGCGTATCATCATTCAGTCGGTCAACGACTATATGGATGAGATAGTGGAAATCAACGGATTGTCCCGCTCCCGCGAAACGCATATCCTGCTTTATGCACAAAACCTTGCACAAACTTTTCGTACGTACAATACCAAATAAACAACGCTTATGCTATACCTTGGAGAAAACATCACGGCTGCTAATGATACTTTGCAGCCTATCAGCGAAGAACAATTGTTAGAACGTATCGTCAATCCGTCTGACGGCTTTCGCGCACAAATCGCACAACTGCGCACAATCCGTACTGTCGATGCCAAACGCTATACCGAATTAAAAAAGAACCTGCCTTATTTTGTCGGCAGTACGTTCAATCCCGCCTTCCGCCGAACCGACAATTTTGCCTACTGCTCCTATTTCGTACTCGACTTCGACCATATCTCCGACAAGGGATTGAACAGGGAGCAACTGCGCCAAACTATCTTGTCTGACAATCGGGTGCGCCTGTTCTATACGTCCCCGAGTCGAGACGGTTTCAAACTGCTCTTTCGCCTCCGCGAGCGTTGTTACGATGCCGGTATCTTTTCTCTTTTCTATCGCACTTTTGCACACGCTTTTGCTGCTCAATACCATATCGAGCAGGTCATCGATGCCAAAACCTGTGATGTTACGCGGGCGTGCTTCCTAAGTTTTGACCCCGACGCACACTACAATCCTTTGGCTGAAGACATCGACCTCAATACCTTTGTAAACCGCTCGGATGCCACTTCGCTCTTCGACCAAAAACGCGCTGCCGACCGTGCCGACAAAGATACATCGCCCGCTCCCGAACCTTCTGCCAACGAACCGAATGATGATTCTATACGCAAAATCAAGGAGGTGTTAGGGCTCTATCGTGCGCAAAAAGAAGCACCGAAAGTCTTTGTCCCTGAGCAACTGAATGCCGTGATGGAAGGTCTCCGGAACTTTCTCGCTGATGTGGATATCACTATCAACGAGGTTGCTGACATCAACTATGGCAAAAAAATCAAAGCCGCGCTCGGGCATAAGCGTGCCGAGTGCAACCTGTTTTATGGCAAACGCGGCTTTACTGCCGTCCAATCGCCGCGCTCCGGCACTGATGCCGAACTCAATGCCATGCTCCAAGAACTGATATACGCCTATCTGTCTCTTTCCTGACGCCTATGCCGCGCACACGCAACGCCAAAGACTATCTGCTCGTTCTGCGCCGTCTCACAGAGACAGGGCAACTGCCCCGTACAGCCCCCAATCGCCACAGTGTGGACTGGGAGACACTCCCCGATATGGAGCAACGGGTGCAGGCTATCTTGGACTTGGCTAAGCAAAAGAAAAAATCAACCGATATGCTGTTTTTTGTTATGTACGACATCGAGAGCAACAAAGTGCGACGCTATGTCGTGAAGTACCTGGAGCGGAAGGGGTGTATGCGTGTCCAAAAGTCTATCTTTTTGGCAAGTCTCAGTATGGAGAAGTACCAAGACATCCGCAACGATTTGGCAGAGGTGCAAGCAGCCTACGACAATCAGGATAGTATCCTCATCGTACCGATTACCACCGACTATCTGCGCTCCATGAAAGTTATCGGGCAGAACATCGACATCGATATCATCACACACACCCGCTCCACCTTGTTTTTCTGAATACCGCTTATGCTCACTCCCTACGAAATAGCCGTTTTGCGTGTCAAAGGTCAATTGGACGAAGCCTATGCTGAGGCTTGCCAATCGCTTTCCGCCAATCCCGATAATATCGAACTCAAACGCTTGCTCGGCTTTATCATCTGCGACCGATTGAAACTGTCGGCAACTTCCTCCCCCGCACTCTTTATCGACCAACTCCGTGATTTTCGCCAAGCGGCTATACCTGCTTCGGAAACACCTCTCTACGACAGTCTGCTTTGGAATATCCGTGCTTTTGTCTTGGACGAACATAAACCTGCCGACCAACTGCCGCAATATCTAACCGCCCTCTTCGATGTCATCCGCGATATGCCGATACGCCGAGTCGGTGCGCCCTTTTCGCTGCTGGTCAGTGCGGTGTTGCACAAGGGCTCTAGGTGGAACGGAGTAGGGGAGTTTGCCTATTGGTGCGGATTCGACTGTTTGCGAGACGAGGATTTTAGACCTTTCCTTACCAAAGATGGCAAACGTTTGATGGCTTTGGCGGAGCAACTCGATTGCAAAATAGCGAAGACGTTGCTCGATACCAATGACCAACAGCGTATCCGCACATTTATCCCCCAGCAGGAAACGCTTTGCCTGCAGCACCCTAACTATGTCTATCCGCCCTACTATCTGGCGAAGATGTATCTTTGTCTTGGCAATTCGGACAAAGCCCTGTCGCTGTTGCTGCCTTTTGTGCGCAAGAAACCGAATGAGTTCTGGGTATGGGAACTGTTGGCGGAAGCAGCAACGGATGGTGAGATGCAACTGGCTTTTTTCTGTAAGGCCCTGCTTTGCAAGACGCATGAAGGAATGAATGTCAGTTTGTTGCAAAATGCTGCAACCTTCTTTGCCAATGCCGGACTGTATGATGCAGCCCGCTATCTCATTGACCGGACAAGTCGTATTCGGCAGAACCACCATTGGGCGCTTACCCAACCTCTGCTTTCTATGATGCGGCAACCTTGGTATGCGGCGGCGCAATCGCGCATCAACCAACGCTGGGTAGAGCAGAAAGCCGCAGAAGCGGAAAACCATATACCGCATCTCAAAAAGAAAACAGCAACGGCACCCACTGCAGAAGCAATACCTTTCTCCGGCACACTCCATCTGAATGCCAAAGGCTTTGGCTTCGTCAAAGAGGTTTATATCCCCGCTCGGCTGCTTACCAGCCAGCGCAATGGGGATACCATCAGCGGGCTTGCTGAGAAACGGTTCGACAAAAAGAAAAATCAATGGGGCTTCGCTGCGGTTAAAATCAACGAATAGCGCACCTTCGCCCCGACAAGTGTTCTTTGACATAGTTTTATAATCATAGTGAAATAGGAATTATTCAGTTATTTTGAAGTCTTCGTGAACTATACTATTCCTACTAAAAGTTGTATAGTGTCCATTTAGAAACGCAATTTTGGGGTACACTTTTGCCCCCTGTCAGCCCCTGTTGAGGGTACCGAAACAGGGGCTGACAGGGGG
>DKEG01000042.1 GCA_002452095.1 Bacteroidales bacterium UBA6828
AGGTCTGCGCTTTCTGTGTGTATATACGTACCATCAAAAACATGCCAATCCGAAAGACGATTGAGATATTAACCTATTAAAAACTATTTTTATGAAGAAGTATTTATTCAGTTGGGCGACTGTCGCTCTAACGGCTGCAATTCTGTGTAGTTGCGGAAATTCAGGAACGGACAAGATTGATTATCTGCCTTGCAAGGTTGAGAAAGGGCAAGATTGGGGCTTTGTGGACAACAAAGGCAATGTGTATTTGGCTGACGAGTACGGGAACTCCCCGACGAATGTAAAAGAAGGCGTGTTCTTTGTTGAAGAAGAGGGGGCATATAATATGTATGCGTTTGACAAGAAAAAGCCGAAACTATTGTTAGAAGGATTAGCAGAGATTGGCGAGCCCAAGAACGGTTTGGTACCTGTAGTAAAGCCGGACAGCCGTATAGAGATAGTGGACTTGAAAGGCAAGACGGTATTGGAACTCAATTCTTTTGACGGGAACGAAGTGATTGCCTGCGGGACAAAGTTCAACGAATACGGTTGGCTAGAGGTTTATACTATAGATCAAGCGGGTAAAAACCATAAACTGCTCATTGACAAGAAAGGCAAGGTGGTATTTACTCCGGATGCGCATTATGATGCAGAAGACTGGGCTATGATACGGAAAGATCTGATTATCGGCACTAACGCGCATGAGGATTGGGAAGCCGCCGATATGGTTGCCTTTGATATGAATAACAAGCGTCAAGAGAAATGGGGATTTTTATTAGGCAACGGGACAGAGATACAATATGCAGACGACAAGTATGTTGCTATCCGGGAAGAGCGCACCCTGATATACAGTATGAAGAACGGCGAGCAGGTGATGAAATGCCCGGAGAAGGTGGCAAGTATCCAGTCCATCAAAGGCAAGCAGATAGTATTCAAGAGCGAGAGCAGTTATTCATACGGCGTAATGAATTTTGACGGAGAGACCATTCTCAGTGCGAAATACTCGTATATCAAGATATTGGACAACGGTTATCTGGTAAACAAGGACGGAGAGAAGTACGAGGTACTGAACAAGAAAGGCGAGAAAGAGAGCAAACTGGATTGGGACGGAATGTATGAAATAGACGGTTTCGGCTGGGTAGGAAAAGACGGAAAGGACTACTATATCCTGAATGACAAGTTTGAGGCAGTACACAAGACGGAGTTGTATTATATTATTGACAATTCGGTAGATGACAACACTATCAGCAGCCAGTATTTTGATACCAATGCGGCAGTAGGAAAGACCATTGGCGCACTGAAGACAGACTTGCAAAATGCAGGATTTGTATTGGGCAATACGGCAGGTAACATTCCCGCTATCAAGGGGTTGTGGGTGGAAAACATAGATCGCTATCAGACCTCACACTATCAAATTGTTGCCGCAGGAAACGGGTATTCACTGACAGCAATGGTTCATTTTGACGACCGTTTGAAGAAGAATGACGAGTTGAACGGCAGTGCTGCTATTGATGCGATGAGTATTACACTTTCTTTCCCCTCGGAAAACAAAGATGAGGTAAAGAAACAAGTTGCCGATGCAATGGCTAACTCGTTCACGAAAGTAGATGACAGGACCTATAAAACCAACGAATACACCTACAAGGTAGCGATGTACTACAACAGGATAGAGATTGTCATTTTACGAAATGAGCCGAAGAATGAAGACGAGGCTTTGCTGAATGAGATAATGGATGCTGTTGTAGAAGTTGCAAATGAAATAGAAGAATGACACAGCAAGAAACAGAGATGTTTATAATGCAAAAGGGGAGTTATTTTCCACAGACACAGGTTCCCTATTTGCAGGAAATGTTGTCTAAAAAGGAGAATATATCGTTTGACGACTTATGGTCTGTCCCATTGAAAAATCCGACCACGGCTCTATTGCTATCCATTGCAGGCGGGACATTGGGTATAGACAGGTTTTGGTTACGGCAACCGGTGTCGGCACTGCTCAAACTGATGCTTACTATTTGCTATTTGGTATTCTATGTTGTTGGCAGCATACAAGAAGACCCGAGTTGGGGAGTAATTATCGGAATGTTGGTCGCTATGGCGGCAGTGTTCATCTGGTATATAATAGACATCACAAGTGCTTCCCGCAGAGCACAAGCCCTGAATTACAGTACGTTTCTTACCTATTTAACACATTAATTATATGGATCAACAAAAAGTAGATATGTTCATTATGAACAACCGCGAGAAATTGCCGGAAATGCAAATTCCTGTTTTGCGCGAGAAACTGTTGGCATTGGATGACAGCAAATGGATGGTGGTATCCACCATACAGTTCAAAGATCCGATGATAGCCCTTGTTATTTCTTTGTTTTTGGGCGTTTATGGTATTGACCGTTTCTATCTCGGGCAAGCAGGGTTAGGTATCGGCAAACTGCTGACCTGCGGCGGACTCGGTATCTGGGCTATTATTGACTGGTTTCAGATTATGAGTGCCACCAAGAATCTCAACTACGAGAAGTTGCAAAATTACCTTGTTTAACAAAAAGATTCACTCAACAGACGGTGAATAAAATCATTTCATTAATTTACAAAATTCAATTTTAGCATTATGGAACAACAAAAAGTGGATATGTTCATTATGAGCAACGGGAAGAATTTCCCTGAACAATCCGTACCTTCCATCCGTGAAAAACTATTGGCTATGGACGAGAGCAAGTGGTCATCGATTTCTGCTCTGCAGTTCAAGAACCCGACGACGGCACTGATACTCTCAATTTTCTTGGGAGCATACGGAATTGACCGTTTTTATCTCGGGCAGACGGGTCTGGGTATAGCCAAACTGCTGACTTGCGGCGGTTGCGGCATTTGGGCGATTATTGACTGGTTCCAAGTGAGCGGTATGACCAAAGAAGCCAACTTTACCAAACTGCAGGCTTATCTCTAAGCGAAAGTTTTACCTCTACACAACGTGTGCATACATAGGTGTATGCATATGGTTGGCAGTGTCTCTGATGACAGATGGGCAGACAAGCATTATTGTTTGCCCATCTAAGTTAGTATTTCATATTCCATGCCCCGGTTGTGGCGTTACGCGTGCGACACTGCTTTTTCTGCACGGGCATATCAAAGAGGCTTTTTTCTTCAATCCGAATGTAGTGTTTGCTATTGCATTTCTGGTATTTTTCCCCATTGGAATAGTAACGGATATTGTTTGGAGAAAAGGGATGCTGGTCAGTATCTATGAGCGACTGAATGTCATTTTACAGAATAAATGGGTATTGGGGATATTTATGGCATTAGAATTGTGTATTTGGATACATAACATCATTTGCGGAATATAGAATAATGGAAAAGAAGACAAAATACAAATGGAATATAGGTATCGGATTTGCCATGGCAGTTGCCTATCTATTCATTCCAACCGATATAGTTGCGGACGCGATACCTGTTGCCGGTTGGATAGATGATCTGGTTGTGATATTAGCCGCTATTGCCAATGCAATACGGTTGGTAGTGAAAATCAAAAAATAAAATCCTCTATGCGGCAACACACAAAAAGCCTATGTAATCTATCGAAGTTTACGAGGGCGTTTTGTGTAATGTATCGAAATGAGGGATTAGAGGAAGAGGGAGGAGGAGTATTGGATGCTGGTGAGGGAGAGACCTTGGGCGGGGGCGGAGTCACCGGCGAGGCAGCGGTCATGACGGGTGATGAGGTCGGCGAAAGCGGCGGGGGTGAGTTTGCCATAACCGACGTCGAAGAGCGTACCGACGACGGCACGCACCATATTGCGCAGAAAACGGTCGGCGGTAATGACAAAAACGGCTTCGTGGTCGTTCTCGATGAGCCATTCGGCGCGGGTGAGGTCGCAGATTTTGGTTTTGACATCGGTATGCGTGCGGCAGAAAGAGGTGAAGTCCTGTTTACCGAGGAGGTGTTGCGCCGCAACGTTCATCGCCTGATAGTCCAAGCCCGCACGCACCTGTGTCCGGAGAGCGGATTGGAACGGGTCTTTGCGGGTAGTGAGACGGTAACGGTATGTGCGGGAGAGGGCATCAAAGCGTGCGTGGGCGGTGTCAATGACAGGGAGAATATCGTACACGGCGATATCGGCGGGGAGAAGGCGGTTGAGACGATAG
>DKEG01000052.1:0-4325 GCA_002452095.1 Bacteroidales bacterium UBA6828
ATGCAAGATTGACTGCGACAGCCCGCTTGTTACAGACAGCCTTTTGCTTGACCTTTCGGGGGCAGCACAAGCCGACCTAAATCTGCAGGTGAAGTCGCTCACCGTGGACAGCAAGGGGGCGAGCGAACTGGATTTGTCGGGCAGCACCGAGTGGGCAGATATTCGTCTGAGCGGCGCAGGCAAGATTGATGCCGAGAACTTTGTGGTGCAAGACATGCATATCAACTGCGCGGGTGCCAGCAAAGCCGAATTGAACGTGCAGCGCAACCTCTGGGCACAGGCCGCCGGAGCAAGCAAGATCACCTACGAGGGTAATCCCGCAGTCAAACAGAGTATGGCAGTAGGCGGAAGCATAATAAAGAGAGATTAAAAGGCTGATAGTTATCTCTATACAGAAAGAGACTGTCCAAACAAATAGTGGGCAGTCTCTTTTGTTTATTCAGGTAGTCATCAAGTTTTGCAAGGCTTGCGGGGCATTGTCGGTCAGTTGATGCAGGGTGTCGCAGTGCGCCATCTCCGCACATTCGCCGCAGTGCGCCACACCACGCTGCAAGGCGCATTGGCGGATAGGACAGAGATGCCCGCAATACGGGGTCTTGACGCCGTCCACACAGCAGCCTATACAGTTGATGTCTTCGGGACGTATATCCGCGTTGTTGAGTGCGCTCCACTTTTTTGACACATGGGTGCGGAGTGCATTGTCGTTATGTATAGTGGCGGTACGTGCCTCACACGAGGCGCAGTCGAGACCGCAAAAAGCAATAAGTGGATTCATAGAATCACAAAAATTAAAACCAAAACAAGTAAAACTTACAAAACTTGGTGTGCGCAACATGCACACGCTGTGAGCAAAAAGAACATATAATTATCCACGAATCAGTTCTCCATTAATTACCGTTAATTTATCGTTAATGCATTGATGAACATATATTGTGTGTACTGCGCCTCACGGGCGAGGTCGTCAGTGGCGGTGAACAGATAGGGATTATGTGGTGGAAAAAATATCTACTGACTACTTGGTGAGGAGTTGCTGTATCTGCTTGGCGTCGGAGCGGGTGAAACCGTTGGCGACGGTTACTTGTCCGCCGTTGGTCTCGATGATGATGTCCGCAAAGAGCAAGCCCGCTTTGAGCGAGACACTGCCAATGCTGCTGCGTTGAATGACAGTCGTGGCATAGCCAATGAGCCGTGCCTTGTAGAACGTAACTTTTTCGTCGTCTATCTCCAACTTGTCGGGAAATACCACATTGCCACCCGTGATATGGCTGGCTGAAAACTTGTAGGTCATGCTTTATTATGTCATGAATGTCTATACAAATATCATTGGCTTTCTAACGTACTATTTGTTTCAACGAGAATTTCTCGAAAAACAATGCGCCTTACTTAAATTATGTCATCCTATCGGAATTGTATATAACACTCCGATAGGATGACATTGTGTGTAACAAAACTACATTACGCGCACAGACCAACCGTTTGCATTCCGGATTTCGAATGGTGATGAATATCCTTTTCGTATCTTAAGTCCTGTAGATTTCAAGAATTCCGACATCGTAACACGATCCGGATATCTAGCGTCTACGATGAATGGTACATTCTTTTCTAATGTGTTAAATGTAGTTCCATTCGGTTTCTCAAAGATTTGCAGTTGTGCCCACTCGCGTGCTGTAACAATTACTTTGTAATTTGCCATAATACTATAGATTTAATTAAGTTGTGCCTACTCTTGATTCGGATTTTCGGCATCCTCCGTTTGAGTTTTTTATTCGATGTCTTTTACCAAGCGTACCGGCAACAGCCCTTTATTTGCCATCCAGTCGCAGATATATTCGGGCATTGCGGCACCACTGTATTCGGTGCTGATATACAAAGCACGTGCTTGGCGTTTCTTCGGCAGTATTCTGCGAAGCGGCTCTAATTCGGGTTCTGTTGCTTCCATTGATGCCGACCAATAGGCAATGGCATTTCCTTTTGCCCATGTTGCGCCAGCATTGCTGTCTTCCCACTTGGTTGCGGGGAGAAAGACTGCACCAAAGGACTCCAATGATGTCCATTCTTCGAGGGTGAGATTGTTTTTGTTGCATGCGTCGCTGCTCGTATCCGGTACCAACGAATAGAATTTTCGCCATTTTGCAGGCTCCCAATCATCGGGCAGCAACACAACACCTTTTATATCTCCGTTGTCGGTGGTAATGGTGCATTTGAAAGATTTTCCGTAGCGTTCCCGCCCTGTAAACAAGTATTTCCATTCCTCTTCAGTCAGGACACGCCATGGGTATTCTTCTGTTACTTTGCGGGTCGTAATAGAGAATGGGAATAAATCTGTCCATTCCGAATAATTCTCGTATTCGGCTCTGTTCAAATCAATGTTTGCACAAGTATCGTATTGCTGTTCTGCAAACCTCCGCAAAAGATGATTTGCCGGCAAGCATTGCAGGTTTCCTGCCGAAAACACTACTTGTTTCTCACGTGCCACCGAAAACGGGTGCTGTTGAAATGAACCCGTGTTGGGCTCTGAATTTTGTGTTGTCATAGTCTGTAGTGATTACTAAATCGTGGATCTTTATCGCAATAGGTAGAATTATACTCTATCTCATCATCGGGGAAAGGATTTTGATCATATTCTCCTAATAATACAAGAGTTTTTTTCTTATAAGTTACATTATAATAATGATTGATACACAATAAAGACGGATCAAAATCAGTTCCCTCATCCAATCTTAACTCATACCAGACTGTAGTCCCGTAGGTACTTTTTACGACCAATCCGTATGTTATCATAGGATTTGCCTGTTGATTCTCGTCCGCTATTTTCCCAATGTCTTCCATAAAAACATCGTACGCAAATATATCCTCTCTATCCCGAAGGTAATCATAGTTTTTTAAAAAATCCAATGTGTCGGTTTCCATAGGTATTTTTCCTACAGAGATGCTCTCAACTTCACGGAAAGCCTTTAATGTAGTACCTGTTTGCGCTATATCAAACACTTGATTGCCATATTGTTCTATAAGGTCTTCTATCGAACCATCGAAGCCTGTTTCTTCTTCATAGTAAGAGCGAATATGATCAAGTGCGGAATCTTGTGCACAATTTGTAGCATCAATCATTCCGCCAATTCCAATAATGAATTTCATTTTCTGTGAGCCTTTTGCTGCAGGCTCATTTGCTGTCGCCTGTTTTTCATTTTTCGGAGTAACAATAGACTTAAGGCGATTGCCGATTTGGTCTAAAGCCTCGCTATTGGCAATTTTCTCTTTTACGGAAGCACCGACCTGCTCGGCTTGGTCTGCTAATTGCGATACGCCCGATTTGACTTTCTTGCTTCCCTCAACGGCAATCTTCATCAGTTCATCCAACGTCGCCTGTGATTGTTCCTTAAGATTATCCAAGGTCGCGTGCTTTTCTTCTTTGCCGTCGATAACGTTCATCATCTTTTGGATGACATCATCGCTTAGTTCGTTTTTCCGAATGAACTCAATGAGTTCTTCTTTACTTGTTTTTGCCATAGTATTTATATTTAGTTTGTTATTGTTTTGCTTTACACTAATTGGAATAGTTGTTTGAATTGCGGGAGTTGGGGCATTTGTTTCTTGCCTGCTGTCCAGACATTGACGGAACTCCTGTTTTTAGAATGAGCAGGCAGTAACCCTTTGAGCCGTTTGCCTGCCGCCCAAATGTACCAATCCACTTCACGGAAAGTGAGAGTGGTGAGGTTATACTGCTGCATAAAGGCAGTGTAAATGTCTTTGTAGAAAGCATAGTCGTTCCTCATCCGATTTCGTATCTGGGAGACGGACAAACCGATGATTGCAGGACAAGTCAAATGCCTGCTTTTAATGGCTGCTACAAAGAAATCAGCCACTATATTGTCGTAGATAGGATAGGCTGCGGGGTTGTGGCAGGCACAATACTTGGTGGCAAAGGAATAATTGGTATGCCCCGAAATGATAGTAGCAATATCATTATCGGGTTGGGTATTGTCCTTGACAAGAGTATGGTCTCCGTTTTGCAGACGTTGGTCTATGTCGGGAATGTTGATAATTCCCTTTGCCATCTGCAAAATGGAAAAGATAGTCGTGCTGTAGTAGCGGTTCAGCGTGTCTGCCTTGAGATAAACCTCTTCAAGCGTTGTGTTAGCAGGATATTGGCGGCAAAGCATATCCAAGATTTTCCACTTGAGTTCATAGACATTCATACCCTGATAAGTACGGAAGTTTGTCAGTACGTTGTTTGCTTCGTTGAGCAAAGAGATTGGAGTTGTTTTTGCCATAGTATTTATGTTTTTAGTTTTTATTCGTTTGCTTGTAGGGGCTTCCACTATTGT
>DKEG01000052.1:4412-20615 GCA_002452095.1 Bacteroidales bacterium UBA6828
GACCTTATCTTTCCAAATATCTACGGAAAAAGCCCACGCGTGAACGTGAGCATTCGGCTTTTTCCTTGGAAAGATATAGTTCTAAAAAGTGTCCAGTTTTTTAGAAACCAAGTATTAGAGCAAAACGCTTTATATAATATGTCGGTGCATCGCCTTACCGATGCGCAGTTATGCCATAGGCGGTATGTTTAGTTGGTTGATATTTTATCATTTACGGGTGCAAAGATACACGTTTTTAAGCAAATATGCAAGAGGTGTTGGCAGTTTGATGGTTTGCGATGGGCGACTGGGGTTGGCAATGTATAGAGCGGGCGATGGTATTGCCCTGCTAAGAAACGATACTGATAAACATATAATTGCCGTATAATTGACCACGAATTTCTGCTTTCCGTTAAAGCCCATTAAAGAGCCATTAAAACATTAATTTCCATATAATTAGCCATTAATCTCTTCTCAATTGACGACGCGAGCCGCGTCGTCCCCCAACCGTTAATCCATTCGGTGCGGGGACAATCAGCAATGTACCACGTGCAATAGCAAACGAATGAACAAATGACGAGTAATCGTAACCCAAGGTATAACTCAATAACTCATTGCACATCGTACAACGCCAATCTATCCCTTGCGCATCCCCTGCTTATCCCTTGCTGTTTTTATCGGTTCTGCCTCGGGACCTGCGTATAGGATAACCGAAACATAACCGATAGATATGAATACTTTCGTAATACTTTCGAGGTACTCTGACCGTACCCACGCTATACCCTCGGCGTATCCTTCGGGCAAGTGCAGCGGCAGGGGACGAAGCAGAGTCCGAGGAGGGCGGCACCGAGGGTGGAGGTCAGTTCGAGCGGGGTGAAGTCCGACAGCAGGGCTATCACACCGACCACGGCACGGAGTAGGAACACCACGCACGTGAACCACACCACCCATGTCTGCAAAGGCAGCCTGCGGACAGCACCGCTATACGCCAGCGCATAGACACCCGCAAGGGTGAAACACAGGACGATGCCCACCGTGATGAAATACGGCAGCGGTTGCCATAGCGAAGCCAACGTCTGCATCTGTGGCGTGATACCGTAGAGATCGAAAGCCTGCCACAGAAAGCCCATACAAGCCAAGTGCCCGAGGGCAAGGGCGAAACAGAGTGCCGCCCCGATACGAAAGCGGACAGTAAAGAAATTCTTGCGCATATTTATTGTCCTAACTTAGTCTAACCATTATTGGTTGACGCTGCCGCCACTGCCGAGACGCGAAGACTCGTCGAGGTCACCCACCTTGCGGTGTTTGACATACTGCTGCTGACCGAACATCCACGTGAGGGAGACCGTTACTCTCTGGTTGCGGTATTCCTGTCGGGTGTAACTTCGGTTGCCTTCTGCCAAGCCGAGCGACTCGTTGCTGCCGTGCATGGAGCGCAACAGGTCTTGCACCTGCAAGTTGAATATCAGCCCTTTCTCACGCCACATCTTGCGCACGGCTGCCGACATATAGTAGAATGCATCCTGGCTGTTGTAGCCGTTCACCATAGGCGCAGTGTAAGAGCCGTCCACGGAGAGCGTCCAGTCTTTGGGCAGGTAGGCGTTGAGGGTTGCCGAGCCGTAGCCCCAGTGGTTGCGGTTGTCGTAGAGTCCGTCGTAGGAGCGGTTGATGAAGTGGTAGTAACCGCCGTTGAGCGTGAGGGCAAGCCATGCGCCCTGCATAGTGCGGCTGCCGTCGTCGCCCGTTACGAACTTAGGCACGATAGGCAGTTCGGTGAGCGACAGGTTGCCACCGTGGGTGGTACAGGTACCAAAGTTGAGCCACTTCATACGCCCGTCGCCGTTAGGAAGCACCTCCATGCGCTGCGAGAACATATCCTGCGTGTGCGAGAAGTTGAACGCCAACGACACGTACTGCGAGTAGAAGAAGTTGAGGTCCACCTGGTTGTTGAACTCGGGGGTCAGTTCGGGGTTGCCCTCGGAGTAGTTGTGGGCATCGATGTAGGTGCGGAAGGGGTTGAGTTGGTAGTAACTCGGTCGTTTGATACGGCGCGTGTAGGACACGTTCATCGCCCACTTGTCCGTAGGGTTGTAGCCGAGGAAGGCAGTGGGGAAGAGGTTGAAATAGTCCTTGACGGATGTGCTGTCCGCCGAAATCCAGTTGCCGTTGGAGTGGGTGTACTCGCCGCGGAGTCCGAGTTTGGCGTTGAAGTGCTGCCCGAACTGCTTAGCCACAGAGATATAGAGGGCTGCCACATGCTCGGAGTAGGTGAAGTTGGAGGGTGTAGAAGAAATGCCCTTGCCGTTGAGCAGGCTGTCGGTGGTCATGCGGTTGTCGGTGTTGGAGAGTGCCCACTTGGCACCGGTCTCAATCATACCCGTCTGCCAGAAGCGTGTCTGGAAATCGAGTTTGGCAGAGTAGATGTCCACTATCTGGTTGGTGTTGATTTTCAGTCCCGTATGCAGCACCGAGTCAGGGCGTGTGGGATAGGTGTAGGTGTTGCTCTGGTCGTTGGTCTGATCCCAGCCGTTGCGGTTGTAGTCGATATTGGCAGTCAGTTCGCGCTCCAGGGAATCGTTGAAGACATGGGTGTAGTTGAGGTTGGCGGTGTACTGCTGCGAGAACATCGGGCTGCTGATAGTGAGCATGGAGTTCTCCGTGATGTCGTTGCCCACCTTGGTGTAGCCGTAGCCGCGTCCGTCGGGAACGTCCTGCTTCATAAGCATGATAGGTGCCTGAAAGATAAAACCGAAGGTATTGACGGAGTCGATGAACCAGTCGTTGCCAATCTTCGCCATATAGTACTGGAAAGCGCAGTCGTACTCGGAGTTGTCATAACGCTCGGTGGTCACGGAGTCCACCGGATTGAGGTAGGTTGAGCCGATTTCCACGCCGACATTCTGGTTGGTATAGACCTGCGTCAGGCTACCGAAGGTGTAGGTCTTCTTGGTGCGGTAGTTGAGGTTGAGCGAGAACATATCCATATTCTGCCACTTGTTCACGTCCTTGTAGTACATACCGCCGTACGCCGCCGAGAGTGTACCATTCAGCCCCTGCATCATGTTGCGCTTGGTCTTGATGTTGATGATACCGCCTTGCCCCGAAGCATCATATTTCGCCGAGGGATTGGAGATAATCTCTATCTTCTCGATGGTGCTGCCGTCGGTACCCTCAAGCATGGCTTTGAGTTGCTGTCCGCTGAGGTAGGACGGACGCCCGTCAATATAGACCTCCACGGATTTGCCGTTGACGGTTACATTACCGTCTTTGTCTACGTTCACGCCCGGTGCTTTCTTGAGGAGGTCTTTGCCGTTGCTGCCCATAGCGAAGGGCGAGTTGCTGACGTTGAGCACTATCTTGTCGAACTGCCGCTCGATGAGTTGCTTCTTGGCTTTGACTTCCACCTCGCCGAGTTGTTCGGTCTCTTCGCGGAGGGTCAGAAGCAGGTCTTTGCTGCCCGTCTTGACGGATTGGCAGACGGTTTGGTAGCCTATGAAAGAGACTTGCAACAGGTATTTGCCGCTTGGCGCGGAGAGTGCGAAAGCACCCGCGTCGTCGGTGATAGCCCCCGTAACAAGGCTGCTGTCCGAGCGCAGCAGGCTGACGGTGGCATACGCCACGGGATTGGATTGGGTGTCCTGCACCTTGCCTGAGATATTCGTTTGGGCAAAGGAAACCATGGCACACATCAGTGCCACACTGAAAGTAATGATACGTTTCATTATACTAATTATGAATTAAGAATTACGAATTATGAGTTAACGGACTTGGAGGAGTCGTTCCTTCCTCTATATGGTGTTTGCCACTCTTGTAGTAGGCAAGGGTGGCAGAGAACTGGTCGCGCAGTATGGTTTCCACTTCCTCGCGGGTGAAGTTGCGCACGCCGTTGGTGATGAGTGAGCAGAGACCGAGATTGAATATCATCATATGGTCGAAAAAGGCGACGGCATCGTCGTCGGAGAGTTGGTAGTCGGTTTGGTATTGCTTTGTCATAATCTGTGATAACTCGGGCAGGGGAGTCATTTTGTTTCCTCTCCAGTGGATTAGTTTGTATAAGTTGGGTTCGTCCTGTGCAAACTGTACGATGCACATACCCATACGCTTGGCTGCGGGTTCCGGGCTGTGCGTGTCGCGGGCGATACGTACACGCTCGGCGAACCGTCGGGAGACCTCCTCGCGCACGGCGGTGAGGAGTTCCTCCATGTTGCGGAAGGCGGTGAAGAGGGGGCGCGAGGAGCAACCCATATACTCGCCGAGGTCGCGGGCGTTGATGCAGTCGGGTCCCTTTTCCCGCACCATATTTATTGCCGCTTCGATAATCATCTCACGGGTAAACTGTACTTTACGAGGCATGATTCTAATGATGAATTATGAACAACGAATGATGAATTAATACTTTGTATATCTGTTTGTTATAAGTAAAACATCTGTTATACAATATCTGTTATATAACAAACGTTGCGCAAAAGTACTGCTATTATCCGACCTGTGCAAATATATAGTATGTTTTCGCAAAATTGCAATATATAGTTAGCAAAACGCACCTTTATACCTATGGTAGTATAGAAACACACAGGCAGCACACAGCCTCCGGCATCGCATCTATCGCCCTACCACTACCCTACCACTCCTTGTTCATCAACCATCTTTACAAGGCTGTTACATCAACCTGTTGCCTACATCATACGGAATATAGCGGATTGTTATATGCACATTGCAATTTATACATTTTGTATTAAAAACAACAAAATAATCAGACAAAATTTGCTCAGTTCAACAAAACGCCGTATATTTGCAGCGTTTTTAGACAAAAAGATAGCATACGCTCATCTATGAAGAGACGGTTGTACACACAGTTTGTGGCGGTATTGCTGCTGGCAGTATATGCGCAGGTGCTGTTGGTGAAGGATTTTCACCGGCATGATGTGTGTGCAGAGATGACGCCCGTCTGCTGTTCCGTCGCCGCTTTGGATGATGCACAGCCCTGTTCCTCCACTGCGGTACTGACAGACGATTGTGCAGACGACCATCATTGTCCGATATGCGACTTTACCTTCTCGCTGTCCACGGCGGCGGTTGGCTACGTGCAATCGCCCGTGTCGGTATGGTTTGCCACTCTTTTGGCGGGAGAGTCAGTCTCGCCCATATATACATTTTCCCACTATTATTCTCTTCGCGCTCCGCCTGTGGCAGGTTGATATTGTAGTATCAATCCTATTATTTACAGACAGAGACTATGAACAAAATCATTTTTACGGGGCTTTTGCTCCTCGTTTGTTCATTCGCCCCGCTGTACGCACAGACCAAAGACTCCATCAGGAGCGTTGAGTTCCAAGAAATCAGCGTTACCGCCTCCCGCAAAGCGGAGCATGCGGTATTGGCTACCCAATCGGCAGAACAGGTGTCGTCCGACGAGATGCACCTGCGGGCAGGACATAGCCTGATGAGTACTTTGTCGCACACCCCCGGTGTACAATCGATGGACATCGGTGTGGGGTTCAGCAAACCGATGATACGCGGTTTGGGCTTCCAGCGTATAGCCGTGGCGGAGAACAACGTCAAACAAGAAGGTCAGCAATGGGGTGCTGACCATGGTTTGGAGATAGATGCCAACAATGTGGACGGCGTGCGGATTATCAAAGGTCCGGCTTCCGTGCTCTACGGCAGCGATGCCATGGGTGGGGTGATAGAGATACTCCCGCCCGCCATTCCCCGGAACGACACCTTGGGGGCGGAGATTGCCCTGCGTTGCCAGACCGTCAATATCGGTTTGGGTGGCACGGCTATGTGCTACCTGAAGCGCGGACATTGGTATGCCCGTCTGCGCTACAGCGAGCGGCATTGGGCGGATTACAGCGTGCCTGCCGACAGCTTCACCTACCTCAGTATGCGTCTGCCTATCCGCAAGCGGCGGTTGCAAAACACGGCGGGGCTGGAGCGCAGCGGCAATGCACTGCTGGTGTATCAGCGGGGCGGCTACCGCAGCGAACTGACGCTGAGCGACACCTACCAGAAAGCGGGTTTCTTCAGCGGGGCGCACGGTATTCCCAATGCAGCGCAGTTGGACAGTGCGGACAGCCGTTGGGACATCGCTTTGCCGTTCAGCAGCGTCAACCACCTGAAAGTTACTTCGTGCAACCGCTGGACGCACGGTTTCACACAGACCACCCTCACCCTCGGCTACCAACTCAACCACCGCGAGGAGTGGAGCCGCTTCCATACGCACGTACTCGGGCAGCAGCCGCCTGCCGTGGACCCCGACAAAGAGTTGATGCTGCACCTGCATACGGCTTCGGCTAACCTGCAGATGCGCTTCACGCCCTCCACCGAGTGGGAGCATTATGCCGGCGTATCGGCTATGTATCAGCACAACAGTATCGGTGGCTATTCGTTCCTGATACCGGCTTACCAACGTGCCGAAGCGGGGGCATACTACTTGGTTAATTGGCTGCCGTTGTCCTGCTGGACATTCAGTGCGTCTCTCCGCTATGACTACGGATATATACATAGTCAGCCGCACGCCTCGACCGTGCAGGAGATACGGCGGCACCTGAACAACTACTCGCTTGCCGCCGGTGCGGAGTACAAGACGCTCCGCCATCAACTGCAGATACATATAGGCAGGGCGTTCCGTATGCCGTCGGTCAACGAACTGGCAAGCAACGGCGTACACCATGGTGCATTCCGCCACGAGATGGGCGACAGCCGTCTGCCGAGCGAACAGGGCTGGCAAGCCGATGTGTCGTACCGCTATACGCACGAGCGTGTGGAAGTGAGCGTATCGCCGTTTGTCAGTTACTACACCCATTATATCTATCTGCGCCCGACAGGACTATGGTCAGACCTGCCCGATGCGGGGCAGATATACCGCTACACCGACTCGCCCGCACTCTTTGCCGGCGGCGAACTGCGTACCAAAGTGCGCCTCGTGGCACGACTCTACTATACGTTGCTCGGCGAATATGTGCATACGTATAATATACAGAGCCACACCGCCTTGCCGTTTTCTCCGCCGGCTTCCATGCGCAACAGCATCGGCTGGGAAGACCGCCTGTGGCGTCTCGAGATAGAGTGCCAGACGGTAGCCCCGCAACGGCATATCGCCCACAACGAGGACCCGACACCCGGCTACACCCTCCTGCACGCCGTGGCGAGTGTGGACGTACCGCTTCCAAGAGGCAGGATGTCCATCGTCCTGCAAGGCAACAACTTACTCAACAAGGCATATCTCAACCACCTCAGTTTCTATCGCAAGATAGAACTCCCCGAGGCGGGTATAGATATACAAACAACTATTCGTTTCACTTTTTAATCATTTATCATTATGAAAACAAATGTTTTGGTTTCAGTTCCGGCACTTATGTGCTTCGTATTCACATGCTTGGTGTTCATCGGTTGTGAAAAGCAAGACGCCGACACCACCAAACCCGTCATCTCACTCTCCGAACCCGAAGAAGGTGAAGAAGTCCGGACAGGCAAGAGTATGCACCTCGAAATGGACTTGTCCGACGATGTAGCGTTGGCAGGTTATATGGTGGAGGTGCATAACAACTTCGACCACCACGGGCATAAGGCTCCCGCACGTGCTGCCGAGGACAGTGTGGTGTTCTATTTCAAGCAGTCGTACGAGATTTCGGGGCGCAACCAGCACATCCACTCGCACGATGTAGTCATCCCCGCCAATGCCAAAGCGGGCGACTACCATCTGATGGTGTATTGCACCGACGCTGCCGGCAACCAGTCGTTTGTGGCGCGTAACATCGTCCTCTCGCCCGATGCAGAGCATCATCATCACGAATAACACCCCCTAAAAAGGATGTGATACACAAAGAGGCTGCCTGGCAAGTACAGGCAGCCTCTTTGTATGTTTCTTTGCTTGTTATGCGTAGGCGTGCAAGCCGCCGAGGAGGAAATTGACCCCGAAATAGGTAAAGAGAACGGATAGAAACGCCAGCAGGCAATAGATATGGAACACATGCGGGCGGCGGAAGAAAGGCAGCGACTGCGCATGCAGCGGAGCGGCATAGACGAGCAGCGTAATCAACGCCCATACCTCTTTCGGGTCCCAACCCCAATAGCGTCCCCACGATACATTCGCCCATACCGCACCGAGGAAGATACCGACCGCTAGGCAGCACACCGCGGGGCGCAGGAGTGTACGGGAAAAATGCATCAGCCGTTGCTGCCGCTCCGCGTTGCCGCACAATGCCACGACGCTATTGAGCATTACAAACGCCAAGAGGGCGTAACTGAGCATAATGATACTGACGTGGAGACTCAGCAGCGGCGACTGCAATACGGGCATCAAGTGGGTGATCTGCGGATTGGAAGCCGACATCATACTGACGAGGAGGGGCATAGAGGCAAGTAACAGTCCGAACTGACTATTACTTGCTGCCATTTGTAAATTTGTAAACTTGTGAATTTGTAAATAATACCGTATATCTCCTATTATGGCAAGCAGCATAATGAACCAGGCGAGGGACTGCATGGTCTCGTGTCCGTTGGAGAGGGGGATATGCCCGCTGACGTACCAACGCCAAACTAGCATAGCCGTAAGGAACAGCCATATTGCCGTCAGACATACCGTATTGAGTATCCGCCACCAGCGCGGGAGAACTTTCCCCCTCCCCTGTGCAATGCACCAGACCAGAAAGAACAGCAGTCCCAAAGAGACGGCCACCATTGCCAAGGGCTTGGTATAGGGGAACGCCGCCCAGCGTTGCTCGGCACGGAAATGCGCTTCGGTGGGGAGATTGTCCGCACCGACATATTTCTGCTGGTAGAGACGTATCTTTTTCAGAGTCTCGTTGGCTTCGATATTCCGTCCTTGCATCAGGTCGTACGCCACATACTGGAGGGCATACATACGGAAATTCCACTCGTCGTGCGACAGGCTGTCCGCCGCTCCGGCCGAATTGATGTCGCACCAGCCGTGTGCAGAAGGCCAAATCTTCAGCAGCGAACCGCCTGCCACCATACGGAAGACCATCTCCCGTTCACGGTTCTGCTGCGGTTTGCGCGACTGCCGGAGCGGCACCTGCGCCCAGTCGTCGTAGTAGAACAAGATACCCGTCAGCACCTGCTCCGCGATGTAGCGGGTGCCGTCTTCGGCATGGTAACAGTTATGCCCGTAGAGTTTGGTGCATACATCATTTGCCAGCACCGACATCGGGCAGATGCGCCCGTTGTACTCCACATAGAGGTTGCCGAAAGTCTCCGCCACCGGGCGTTGCAGCGTCTTGGGGGCAGCCGCAGCCGACAGTGGCAAAGCACAAAGCAAAACAAACACCGCTGTAGCCTTGCCCCCCTTAAAAACCTTACAAGCCTTTTTCGGCACAAACAGATACAGCAGCATACTGACCAGCAGAAGGATATAACCCGAGTAGGTAACGGCTATGCCGGCGGGGTCATGGGTCAGCAGAAGCGTACATCCGCCTGCATCCTCGTCATAGGACGACTGATAGAACCGCCACCCGCGGTAGCGGAAAATATGATTCATAGAGAGTTCCGCCGTGGCGGTTTCGCCCGCCGAGCGGACAGAAATACGGCTCAAGTAATCCTCCGGGGTAGCAGTACCGGCATAGTACTGCACTTGGAAATCGTCCAAAGCAACCGTAAACGGCAGTGTTTTCTCTGTTCCCTCGCGGGTAAAATACGTACGGGTACTGTCGCCTATACGGAGAGGTACAGCCCCCTCGATGCCGAAGGTATGGGTAAGCATTGCCCCGAGCAGTATCACCACAAACGCCAAATGGATACCGAACACCGACCAACGCATTCTGCCACTGCGGAAAGCCGCGATGACATACCAGCCGCCGAACAGCACCGCCAACGCCCACAGCGCAACCGTCCACGGGGCGGTATAGAACCAGTGCACTGCCACCTCCGTTCCGCATAGTTTCTCCACAATAGTGGCTATCACAAGCAACACGGCTATCACGCCCATCAACGAAAAAGCGATATTTCTGATGTATCTCTGCATAGTTATTCCGATAAGACCAACCAAAAAAGAATGCAAGAACCATACCGTTGCACAGCAGGAAACCATACCTAAAAATAGGTAAATTAAAAGGACAACCGTAAAATATACACAATATGCAGTCCCTATGCTTCATAGTACCAATTACGTAGAAAAGACGTAGAAAGGACGTAGAAAAGATTGGTGTTTAGCCTATGCATAAGCCGCCTTTTTATACACTTTATACACTATACATATTGCATAAAGTGTATAATAGATTATTGTTATGATGCGGTTGCAATGGGTAAATGAACATAGATTTGCAAATCTCATAGAAATATACTATCTTTGCGGAGTTTTTGAATTATTTTGTGTACTAACCTTAGATTTGTTTTTTTCCGATGAAGAAAATTTACCTGTTCTTTTTTACGCTTGCATTGTGCATATCTGCGTGGGCGGAGCCATACTTTGTGCGCATAAACGGCACGACCGACTATCCCGCCGCCGCTATGAGCGAGGCGGATATACAGGGACGCACCCAGTACAAAGCCGCCTGCGTGGCACTCCAAGCGGGCGACGTACTGACCTGCTACGATCAAGGCAGTACCACCGCATGGACGATTGCCGCCCTTGACCCGTACGGGGCATATACCTCATTCACCGCCTCCGCCACAGGGCTGACCTGCAACACCGCAGGCACATACGACATCTATATCAAGATGCAATACGGGAACGATATGTGGTATATCGAAGAGGGCAAAGACTGCGGCAGCACACCCGGGAACCCGGACACACCCGACCCTACCCCCGATCCCGAAGAACCGGTTACCTACTCCACCTCCGTTCCATCGCAATGCACGGATGTGATGCTGCAGGCTTTCTACTGGGACTCGTACAAGACAAGCGGGCTCAAGCACGGCACAACCCGCTGGCAGAACCTGTCGGCAGAGTCGGGCGAGATAGCCGCTTATTTCGACCTCGTATGGCTTCCGCCCTCGGCTAAAGCCTCGGGCGTAGGCTACCACCCTGCGCAGTACTGCAACCAGAACTCGGCGTGGGGCAGCCGTGCCGCCCTCGAGACACTGATTGGCAACCTGCATGCAGGGGGAGCGAAAGTGATAGCCGACATCGTCATCAACCACACCGACAACAAATCGAGTTGGTGCGATTTCTACACGGAGGACTTCGGCAAATACGGTTCGTTCAGCCCCGATGCGTCGTGGATATGCAAGACCGACGAGATGAACAGCGACAGCAAGGCGGGCACCTGCAAAGGAAAAGCCACAGGAGCCGCTGACGACGGCTACGAAAGCGAGGCGAACTACGCCGCTGCTCGCGACTGGGACCACCAAAATGCCGAAGTGCGCAAGATGTTCTGCGCTTACCTGCAATGGATGAAAAACGAGATGCAGTACGACGGCTGGCGGTACGACTACTGCAAGGGTTTCCACAACTCGCACATCAACGAGTACAACCGAGCCGCAGGCAACTATTTCTCGGTAATGGAATACTGGGACGGCAACAAGAACACCCTCTGGAGCCGCATACAAGACGCGGGCTGCAATACGCTCACTTTCGACTTCGGCACGAAATACGATGCGTTCAACAATTCGCTTGCCGCGGGCAACTACTCGGGCTGCAAGGCTCCCGGTTTATTGGGTTTAGGCAAAGGCAAGTACGCCGTAACGTTTGTGGACAGCCACGACACCTACCAGCGCGACAACAACGAGTTCGGCGGTAAGGGCAACTCGATGACCACAGCGATGAAAGCAAAAGTGCTGCAAGCCAATGCGTTTATCCTCTCTATGCCCGGTGTGCCGTGTGTGTTCTACCCGCACTGGAAAGAGTATAAAGATGCCATTGCGCCTATGGTGCTGGCACGCAAGACAGCAGGTGTGCACTCGGAGAGCAGTGTATCCGACGAGGGCGACGCAAGCGGCTACCGCGCGACGGTAACAGGCAAGAACGGCACACTCATTCTCGAACTCGGCAACCGCGTATCGGCATCCCAAACAGGCTACACCAAAGCCGCAGCGGGGACAGGGTATGCAATGTGGATACGGACCACGCAGGCGGTGGCACCCAAATTGGTCGTTACCCCCGGCAGCACCACCTTCAAGACCGATACACTGCGTATTGAGATGAAGACCATCGGCGGCACCGAGACGGCAGAGATATACTATACCATCGACGGTACCGACCCGAAGACCTCCACCACCCGCATTGCAGGTGGAAGCGAGGTGTCGTTCACTATCAACAACACCGTTACCCTTATGGCATACGCCAAGACGGCAAACACCGAGACCGCTGTACAGACCTACACCTATACCCGCAAAGAGCCACAGACCACACCGATCACGGTATCGTTCTACAAGCCCGCTTCGTGGGCGAAAGTGTATCTCTATGCGTGGACAGGAAGCAGTACGGCTATTCTTGGCAAATGGCCTGGGACGGAACTGACACAGCAGAACGCCAACGGGTTCTATTTCTATCAGTTCGATGCCACCATAAAAGAAGTGAACTTTATCTTCAACGGTGGCAGCGGAAAAGAACAGACCTCCGACCTGTGGACGGACGAAGACGTATGCTATGTGTGGTCGGCAGGCGCAGAGAAACTGCAACCCGACTGTATCTATACCGCCCTTGACGAGACGGAACACACCCCCGCAGTGCTTGACCTCAATGCCCCGATGTATAATATCCTAGGTATGCCCGTGGACGCAACGTACCGCGGTATCGTCATACAAAACGGACACAAGTTCCTGCTGAAATAAGCAACGGGCTATACAAACATACAAAAACAACAGGCTGCCTCTATCAGACAGCCTGTTGTTTTTGTATCGTTCCTATATATTTATTCTACGCGGTGGACACCGTCTCCAATCTGGGCAATGTAGAAATCGGCGGTGAGACCGGTCTTGTCGGTGTAGGTCTTGCCTACCACTTCCATATAGGTGGGGATAGCCTCCTCTTTTACCAGCGATACGGTGCAGCCGCCGAAGCCGCCACCTGTCATACGGCTGCCGATGACGCCGTTGATTGTCCATGCCGTCTCGGCTAATGTATCGAGTTCGGGACCGGTAACCTCATAGTCATCGCGGAGCGAGATATGGCTTTGGTTCATCAGTTGTCCGAACTTGGCAATATCACCCTGTTGCAGTGCCTTTACAGCATCTTTGGTGCGTTGCACCTCGCCTACCACGTGGCGTGCACGGCGGTGTGCCACGGGGTCTGTGATAGCCGATTCTATTTCTTTGAACTCTGCCATTGTGAGTTCGGCAAGGTTCTTGATTGGACGCACGGTGTTGAGTTGCTCAACCGCGGTTTTGCATTGTGCCACGCGGGCATTGTAGGCACCCGAGTCGAGTTTGTGCGGCGAATGGGTATTGGTGATAACCACCTTGATACCATCCAGTTTGATCGGCACAAGGTCGAACTGCAGTGTGTCGCAGTTGAGGAAAATAGCGTGGTCTGCTTTGCCTTGTGCGGAAGCGAACTGGTCCATGATACCGCAGTTGACGCCTGCGAACTCGTGCTCGGCGAGTTGTCCGATTTTGGCAATCTCGGTGCGGTCGTAGCCGGTATGGAGCAGTTCGTTCATTGCATAGGCGGTTACTACCTCGATAGCGGCACTGCTGCTCAGTCCTGCACCCGCAGGCACATTGCCCCAGAAAAGGAAGTCGTAACCTTGCGGGAGCGTAATACCGCGTTTGACAAACTGTGCAACACAGCCGAGGGGGTAGTTTACCCAGTGTTTGGCTTCGAGTGGTGTCGTTACATTGGCAAGCGGGACTTCGGTAACGGGATAGTTGTCGCACTCGTCCATAATGTTCAACGAGCAGAAGCGCAGTACGTTGTCCTGATTGGGTGCAATGAGCAGGAACGTGCCGAAACTCAGTGCGCATGGAAAGACGTAACCGCCGTTGTAGTCGGTGTGCTCTCCGATAAGGTTGACACGCCCAGGCGCAAAGAAGATGTCTGTTGCATCGTGCTTGTAGGTTTGCTCAAATGCTTTCTTCAATTCAGATAGTTGCATAAGATTTAATGGGTTTAATGGTTAAATAAAGGAGTTCCTCCATATCCCCTCATAGAGGGGGATAAAAGGTATTGTATTTACAATAATTTGATTACAATGATTTAAGGTAGCGATCGGCTTCGATGGCGGCTTTGCAACCGCTGCCAGCAGCCACGATGGCTTGGCGGTAGTGCGGGTCGGCACAGTCGCCCGCGGCAAAAACACCCGGTACGTTGGTGCGTGGGCTGTCGCCGTCCACAATGATGTAGCCTTCGGCATCACGGTTGAGATAGGCGGCAAAGAGGTCGGTGTTCGGGCGATGTCCGATAGCCAGGAAGAAGCCGTCGATGTCAATATGGTGAATCTGCTCGTCGGGTTCGCCTTTGCGATAGACCAGATCGGCACCCTGTACTTTGGGTTCGCCTGTCAGGCGGAGAGTGTTGTGCTCAAACAAAACCTCTATCTTCGGATTGTTCAGCACACGCTGTTGCATAATCTCGGACGCACGCAGGTAGGGCTTGCGGACAATCATATATACTTTTTTGCAGAGTCCTGCCAGATACGACGCTTCTTCGCAGGCAGTGTCGCCGCCGCCCACTACCGCTACGGTCTTGTTGCGGTAGAAGAACCCGTCGCACGTAGCGCACGCCGATACGCCGCGCCCTTTGTAGTCCTCTTCTGACTGAATGCCGAGAAACTTGGCACTTGCGCCTGTAGCGATGATGACGGTGTCGGCTTCATACTCCGTGCCGTCCTCGAGATACACCCGCTTGGGCGAGCAGGAGAAATCGACACGGGTAACAATGCTCTGTACGAAGCGGGTACCGAACCGCTCTGCCTGACGGCGCATATCGTCCATCATCTGGAACGGCTCCACGCCGTCGGGGTAACCGGGGAAATTCTCCACCTCGGTGGTAATCATCAGTTGCCCGCCTACTTGCGGTCCTTCGACGAGTACGGGGGAGAGGTTGGCACGCGAGGCATAGATGGCTGCGGTATAGCCCGCAGGACCGGAACCGATGATGAGACAAGGGAGCGACTCCCCCGCCCCCCTCAAAGAGGGGGACTTCAGAGAGGATGTATTATTTGTTTCCATATTGATTTATAATCTATTGTAAATTATCTGAGGTCGTTGAGGTAGGCATCGGGGTAGTCCAAGCGGAACGACACAGGGGTGGTGATATAACGGGGTTGTTTGAGGGTGAGGGTGGTCAGTTGTTTGCCCTCTTTGATTTCTATGGATACAGGGAGATAGGTATTATTCCCTGTTTGTTTGAGACGCATGGTGAAACGCTGAATGCCGATGGTTTGGTCTTTCGGCGTAAGGGTGATAACGGTCTGCGACGGGTCTTTGGCGGGGCGCTCGGAGACGGTGCAGACCTTGACCAACGCTTTGGCATAGAGGAACGGATTAGCCTCCAGCAGTTCCTGCTCGGTGGGAGTAGAGAGGGTCAGTTCGTCGGTGGAGGCACTATATATATATAATGTGCTGCCGTCGTATGCCGCTTCGGTGTCGAACATCGAGAGCAGAAAACGGTTGCCGTGCATAGTGATACTGCCCGGGTAGTTCATCGGCTGTGCCACCTCCTCGGAGACCGTAATGGTGAAGTCCGATTGCAACGTCTGCTGCTCGAGGTTGGACAGAAAGACATCCAGCGTACCGGCGGATGCGGACACGGACACCCCCAATCCCCCTCCAAGGAGGGGGATGAATAGCAGGGCGAGTATTTGATGCAGTTTTTGTAACATATATTTATCTTTCAAAAGTAGTCTATCCTATGCGCATCCTATGCGTATCCCATAACGATTGACAGGGCGGAGGAGGAATTGTGGTTTTAAGGATTTTTTACTAGAAGAACTAGAGGAACTAGAGAAACTAGACATTCTAGATATTCTAGAGAAACTAGAGAAACTAGACATTCTAGAATATAGGGCGGGTATCCTTTATCCTTTATCCTTTATCCTTTATCCTTTATCCTTTATCCTTTATCCTTTATCCTTTGTTCTTTTGTCTTAGTTTGCTCCGAGTTCTTGCAGTTTCCGGTCGAGTATATCCATATCTTGTATGAGGACATCGCGGCCTTTGGGACCTTTGTTGGGACCGACGATACCGGCGGCTTCCAGTTGGTCGGACAGTTTGCCCGCACGGTTGTAGCCGATCTCGAAAGCGCGTTGCAGGCGCGAGGTGGAGCCCTCCTGTTTGGCAACGACATAGCGTGCGACATCAGCAAACATCGGGTCGAGGCGC
>DKEG01000004.1:0-42659 GCA_002452095.1 Bacteroidales bacterium UBA6828
AGAATAGTCGCAACTATTCGGTTTTTCCGAATAGTTCAAATGCTGGTCAGTATAAATGTTAAATTTATTCAAATTGATAATAAATTAACAAAATGGATTTGCACAATTCAAATTGTTAATTTAACTTTGTGGCGGATTTTTTAATTATACATACTATGGAGAATTTAGTAAAACGAGTTTTAGACGAGAAAGGCATTACACAAAAGCAACTTGCAGAAATGTGTGATATGCAAGAGGTTAGTATCAGTAGGGCAGTTAATGGAAGTGCCACAAAGACGACCTTAAAACGCATTGCAAATGCACTCAAAGTTTCTGTTACAGACTTACTTCCGAAGCAAATTATACGTTCAAAGTATGAGGGGAAATTGTTAATTGCTGAAATTGCAATGGAAGTTGCCGTGCTTGAGGACGGAAGAAGAATTATCAAAACTGCCGATATATTCCGTGCGCTTGGAAGACCGCAAAGAGGCAATGCCCGCATAGATGGTGTACCTGTGTTTATTGATGCACAGAATTTGCAGCCATTCATATCCGAAGAATTGAGACAACTTTTTGAAAAAATCATATACATTGACAAAGTAGGAAAAGCCCAAGAGGGATATGAAGCAACTATACTGCCAATGATATGTGATTTATATCTTGAAGCACGGAGACATGGCGTTATCAAGCAGTTAAACCAGTTGGAAGCCGCACAGAAAGCGGAAATTTTGTTACGTTCCCTTGCTAAGGTTGGTATCATTGCATTGGTAGATGAAGCAACCGGCTATGATAAAGCAAAGCAGCGGACAAAGGACGAACTCCAAAAGATACTGAACAAACTATTATTATCCGAAGCATCTCAATGGGTGAAAACCTTTGATGATACATTTTTCGAGGATTTATACAAAATGCACAAGTGGACTTGGCGTAGTGCCAACAAGCACCCGCAAATTGTGGGCTCTTTGATAAACGACATAGTATATGCGCGTCTTGCTCCGGGAGTACTGACTAAATTAAAAGAACTCAATCCTAAGGATGAGCACGGAAATCGAAAGAAAAAACATCATCAGTTCCTAACCGAAGACATTGGAGTTCCCGAGTTGAAACAACACCTTGAAAAAATTAGAGTGCTTGCGGTGGCAGCAAATTATGATTGGGTAAGATTTATGACTTTCCTTGATAGAGCCTGTCCTAAACAATATCAGCAACTGCCGATAGACTTTTACGAGTAAGTGCAACTCTGCATCTCTAATAAAGCGACTATTCTCAATATGAGTTTAGTCGCTTTTTTGTATGTATATAACTAATCAAAACAATAACGAATATGGAAACAATTCAAATTAACGGTAAGTCGTACCTAATCGACATTGAGAAAGCCACCGAGCAGGGTCTGCTCAAAGAAAAAGACAGCAAACCACGGAGTTGGGAAGAGTATACTACCTATTTTAGCCCCGAAAGGAGTTTTATTGTCAGTTCAACAGGTATCAATGATGACGAAGAATATCTTTGCGATTATGATATGTTTAATTCCGTGGAAGAAGCCGAAGCATTCCTTGCTCTTGGCAAACTCATTCAACTCCGAGACGCTTGGTGGGGTGATTGGAGACCCGATTGGAAAGAAATGAAATATAAGTATTGTATTTATAATTACAGTAATAATGTAAGGACAATATTTTATACAACTGCATCAAGTATATTGTCATTTCCCACCGAGAAAATGCGAGATGATTTCCTTGAAACTTTTCGAGACTTAATTGAACAAGCAAAGATGTTTTTATGATATGGAAAATCTAAAAGTAAAAATCAAGCGTCTGAATAAAGACGCAGTAATCCCCGCCTACGCACACGCAACGGACGCAGGTATGGATTTGGTAGCCACAAGCAAGACTACAGAGGGGAACGGTATTGTAACCTATGGTACTGGCATAGCGGTAGAGATACCGCAAGGATATGTCGGGCTTGTGTTCCCACGCAGCAGCAACTATAAGAAAGACCTGTTGCTGACAAATGGCGTAGGTGTGATTGATAGCGGTTATCGTGGAGAGATAATGTTCAAGTATAAAACCACTATTATGCAAGCAGTCTTGCGTAATTTTTGTGATAGGCTCAGACTATTATTCGCAGGTTCGCGAGGTGGTAAACAAAATGCTGTTATTGAGGCATGGCATAATTGCGAGTACAATATAGGCGACCGTGTCGGACAACTGATTATTATCCCTTACCCGAAAGTCGAGTTCGAGGAGGTTGATGAGTTGTCGGACAGCGACAGAGGTGCAAACGGATATGGTTCTACTGGAAATTAGTTATGGAAACAGACAACATCTACAACCAAGACTGCCTTATCGGAATGAAAGAAATTCCAGATGAGAGCATAGATTTGGTAGCAACGGACTGCCCGTACAGAATTGTCGGTGGCGGTTCGGGTAATTCCGACCACGAGCCGAGCGGTATTCTCAACAAACAGCGGGAGTACATCACCAAAGACGGCGTTGTGTTCAAGAAAGGCACAAAGCATATCAATCTATGCGGTGTGTTTGATGACAGAGTGGGCGATGTCCGTGCAGGCAAACTCTTTACCCACAACGATATTACGTTTTCCGAGTGGTTGCCCGATGTTTACCGAGTACTGAAAAAAGGTACACACTGCTACATAATGGTCAATGCACGCAATCTCAAAGAACTGCAAACGGAAGCAGAGAAAGTAGGATTTGTCTTTCAAAACCTGTTGGTGTGGCGCAAACAAAACGCCACACCAAACAAATACTATATGAACCAGTTAGAGTTTATCCTAATGCTGCGCAAAGGGGCTGCCAAGAATGTAAACGATATGGGTATGAGCAACTGTCTAACCTGCCCGAACATTATGGGCAAAGGAGGCAAAGGACATCACCCGACAGAGAAACCTGTTGCACTAATGGAGACGCTAATCCGACAAAGCAGTAATGAGGGCGACATCGTGTTAGACCCATTCGCAGGCGGTGGCAGCACACTCATTGCAGCCAAGCGATTGGAGAGACACTATATCGGTTTTGAGATAGACAAACAATACTATGATATTGCATATAACAGGCTATACAGAGAGCCGCAACAAACAGCAATGTTTAACTAAACGAAATAATATCGTATAATGAACAGACAACTAATCATTGACAATGTCGTTAAGGACATCAAATGCGGAAACTACAAACGTGCCTATGTAGGAGAAACAAAAGAAGCCGCTCCAACGGCAAAATTCACATTGGATAACGGATTTACCGCTCAAATTACGCAAGGAAAGGGTATGTCTATTTTGCTACAAGTGTACGAGCAGGATTTGCAGGGAATAGATTTCGCCGAAGCCGCTCAATACGCTTGCGAAGACCAAGTGAGACGTGCCGAACTCAAACTTAAAGACAAACAGCAAATACGTGATAATTTTGCAAAACAATTTCACCAATAAAAACAACAATTATGGATAACAAAGACATTCGAATCGCTATGAGCGAAATGCAGGAAAACGCAATCCTAAATGCTTATGCAGTGATTGCAGTACTCGGTCTGAAACAAGACGAAGTCTCCGAAAGTAAAGCCCACGAATTATATGGGCGCAGTTGGATTAAAACACGTACCAAAGCAGGGCTTTTGCACTATACACGGCAGGGCGATACTATTCGGTCAGCCAAAGTATATTCCCGATTTGAGATAGAGGCTCTCAAACGCTCCGAGAAATGTATCGCCGAAAAGTACAAGCAAGCCGCAGAGGCATTGCAACAATTAGAGACGCATGCGGATGCAAGATAACGCTGATTGTTAGGCTATTCAATGTTCCTCTGTCGCAAGTAGAAACTCCAATCGAAAAGCGATAGCAATTTCTCATTTGCCCGCCATATATGTGTATAGTCGTGCCTTATGTATGTGTCGGTGGTTGCAAGGCTCTGTGGTACAGAGTGGTTAAGCATATCATTGACCGTCATAAAATCAACACCGCATATATTGCGGGCAAATGATGCCATGGAATGGCGTGCGGAATAAAATACATAATTATCCTCAACCCCCGCCGCTTTGAGAATATCGTGCATTCTGCTAAAAATAGTCGCCCCGCGTGTATGTGTACCAAAGCCTATCAAATAATCGCTCTTATCAGCATATTTGTCAATGATAATCTGTGCAACATCGCTCAACTTAATTTGTATTTCAGCGTCAGCCCCCATTCTGTTCTCCACTTTCTTTCTGCGGTACGTTAGGACACCATCCTTAACATTGGACTTCTTTAGTCGTATTAAATCGGCAGGGTTTGTACCGCAAGTTATGAATGAGAAAACAAACATATCCTTTACGAAATCAAAACCCCATACTCCCTTATACGGACAATCTATAACCCGCTGCATTTCGTCTGTTGTCTTAAACGCACGCGGGCTTCTGCTTACTTTTGTCCGTTTGTAAAAATCAAAACAATCATACTTGACAATCTCAATGCCCGCCTCTTTGTCGTTCAGTTCTTTCTCTGCCATTCGGTACATTGTATGTAACAATTCGATGTAAGAGTCAGCAGTTGATTGGTTACGATGTTTTTTCAAATGTTGCTGATATTGGAGTATGAGGGATTTTTTCATCATCTCAAACGGAATAACATCTCTGCCTACAAATTTAATAAACGTATTTAGGACATAGATGTAGCGTTTGCCTGTCAGTTCCCTACCCTTTTCGTTCATTATACTCTCGGCTTTCTGCCTTGCGAAAGCGACAAAATCAATGTTATTATTCTTGCGTTCGAGCAATGATATTACACTATCCACATCAAGGTCTGCAATGGAAAAGCCGAGTTCATTATTCTTTTGGCGCAAAACCTTGATTTCCTCATTTACCTTATCAAGGACATATTGGTTCTTGATTTTCCCCGTCTTTGACACATCGGAGGCAGGAATGAAAAACGGAGTGGATTTGTACCTTGATTTGCGATTATGCGTGATACGTATCTTAACATTATACGTTCCGTCTTTCTTTTTGTCGCTTGTTTTTACGACTACGCTAAAAGTTGCCATAATCTATTGATTTTTAGAATGATTGTTTCCGACAACATTTCTCAAACATTCCGAAAACATTTGTGTGCAAATGTACGGAATATCTTTGATATTTCCAAATAGTACCGCACCATAAATTCCGTTCTATAATCGAATATGCCGTATTTGTGGAGAATTTTGAAGATGTGAAATAAAGATATAGCAAAATTTTGATATGTGCAAAAAAAGTCGTAATTTTGCGGCAAATATGCACGAAGCACAATTTTTATTCATGACCTAAATAAAAACTGACCAAACTATGTCATCTGTAAACAAAGTCATTCTCATCGGGAACGTGGGTTCCGACCCTGAAGTACGCTACCTTGACCGCGGCGTAGCCATTGCCAATTTCAACCTTGCCACCACCGAGCGCGGTTACACAATGCAAAACGGCACGCAAGTGCCCGACAAAACCGACTGGCACGCCATTGTACTCTGGCGCAACCTCGCCGAATGGGCAGAACGCTATGTGCGCAAAGGTATGAAAGTATATGTAGAAGGCAAACTGCAGACCCGCACTTGGGAGAAAGACGGGCAGATTCGCCGCAAAACCGAAGTGATTGCAGAGAATGTGCAAATATTGTACCGCCCCGCGGAATACCAAAATACAGGACGCAACAACGCAGACACCACCCCCGCAGAAAACACTACCGAACCGGCAGGCGACAACGACGGATTCCAAGAAGAGAACATATTCTAACCCTGACAGGGAAAACGTTAATCGTGTCATTAAGACGTTAATTTTATGAGCAATAAGGAGCGTTTCATCGAATGGGCAAAAGAGCAGGAGTATATGCCGCTGACCATGCAGCCATGGTGGATGGATGCGGTATGTGCAGGAAAAGAATGGGACGTCCTGATTGCAGAAGACACTGATGGGAAAATACAGGCAGTTCTCCCCTATCTGCTCCGTAAAAGAGCATGGATGCGGTATATCGTTATGCCGCAAGAGACGCAGATTGGCGGAATATGGGTAGCCGCAGAGATTACAGAAGATAAATGGAAGACCGCCGAAGTATGCCGCCGGTTGAGCGAACAATTAGACCGGTTGCACCTGTCGTACTACTATCAGCAATACCCTGCAGGCAGCCTGTGCGTGGATGCCATGCGGGCATTGGGCTTTAAGACAAGAGAACGCGTAACATACCGCATAGAGGACTTGAGCGACCTGAATAAAGTAATTGACAATTTCTCCAAAAACAAGAAGCGCCAACTACAACGGGCATTGAGTCTGCACGCGGAGCGGGGTATGTCGCCCGAAGATTTCTACCGTTTCCATTCGCATTGTATGACGGAACAGCGCAAACAGTTGACCTATTCGCGAGAGTTTTTTATGGTATTGGAACGCAAGGCGCAGCGAAACGGGCAATGCGAGATTCTATGTATCAAAAACGCCGATGGCGAAGTATGTGCAGCCGCGTTCTTGGTATGGGACAACCGGCTGATGTATTACCTGATCCCCTGCTATAGTCTGGAACACAAGAACTCCGGCGCCGGAGCACTACTGGTGCTGGAATCAATCAAGTTGGCACGGGAAAAACAAGTGGTGTTCGATTTTGAAGGAAGCATGATACGCGGGGTAGCCAACCACTACAAGCAGTTCGGCAGCACCCCGACCATCTACTACAGTGTAGAGAAATACTATAAACCATTGTTTCGATTGGCAGTCTGGTGGAACAAAATCAGGGAGTTGAGATACCGGTAAGGCAGAATGGATAATGTAGGATGTAAGATGGACAAACACACCCAAGATATTGCCTATTTTTTGTCGTTTTGCATTGAGCAGTACAAACACCGCAAACACATCAGCGGCTATGAAGCGATGACGCACTTGAAACAAACAGGTGTATTGCGGTATTTAGCCGATAATTTTGAGATATTACACACCCAAAGCGCACAGTGGATAATGGAAGATATTGAAGAGTTTATGCGAATACATCAAAGCGAAACAATATGATTATCTACCACGGAAGTTTAGACATAGTAGCACACCCCGAGATACGCACGCCTAACCGAACCCTTGATTATGGTTCGGGCTTCTATACCACCACCTCATTTGAACAAGCAGCAATGTGGGTAAAGCGGAAAATGCAAGAATACAAGACCAGTAAGGGATATGTTAACTGCTATGAATTGAATCTACCTGAAAATTCCACGTTTTCCATATTACGTTTTGACTCTCCAACTGAAGAGTGGTTGGATTTTGTAATGCGAAACCGGACAGACAAGACTTTCCGCCATACTTTTGATATTGTTTACGGACCGGTAGCAAACGACAGAGTATATACGGCTTTTGCATTATATGAAAGCGGACTGCTCAACAAACAGAGCCTGGTCGCCGAACTAAAAACATACACATTGGTTGATCAGTATCTGTTTCACACTCCACAGTCGTTGGATTGTCTATCTTTCATTGAAGCAAAAGCAATAATGCTATGAGTAGTACCATTACGCAAAATAATTTATATTTGATCATTCCTGCCAAAGTCAGTCGTATGGCGGATATGCTTGTGGATGATAGGCACATAGGTATAGAAGATGCCATTTGCCAAATCTACCAATCGGCAGTATATCAGCAATTAGAGAAAGAAAACACAAAGTTGTGGCACGAAGGTCCCGTGGCTCTCTATCAACGACTGGTATGAAAGTACTATTCTTACAATCGGCACATTATGCCCATGATGACAGGGTCTTGTATCATCAAGCAGCCACATTACAGAAAAGCGGAATAGATGTAGATGTATGGGGGAAGGAACGATTTGCAACCTTTCAAGCAAACGACACAGACGCTGATGTAATCATTGCGGATACACCGCGAGCATTGTGGAAAGCACACAACAGCAAAGCAAAACTGATATATGATATAACCGAATGGTACCCGTCTAAGAAAAACCTTCGAGTAAATCCTTTCCTAATTATTCCCAAAGCAATACTTATGTGCATTGCAAGCCTATGGGCCGGCTACAGGAGCGATGCTTTGATCTTTGGGGAATACTATAAATCATATCCGTTTCGTTTTTTATTTCCGAACAAGCCATCTATAGATCTTCCTTATTATCCTGACTTACAATATATCTCGGCATTGCCACCACACAATATCACACAATGCTGCAAGGTATTGTATGCAGGACCATTGACCAAAGAAAAGGGATATTTCCGCGTACTTGAGGTCATAGATAAGGTCAGAACATTATGCCCTAGCACACAAATCCAATTAGATATCATCACCAACAACGCCCCCGATAACACTACAAAAGAAACTGCAATACACTACTTGCCTTATTTGCCATTCAAAGCATTTTGCGAAACTATTACACAATACGATCTATTCTTGGATTTACGCAACAACGATATAGAAAACACCCGCTGTCTCCCGATCAAATTGTTTTATTATATGGCATGCGGACGTCCGTCCGTATATACAAATCTGAAAGCCATCCGAGAAGGAGTACCCGAGATTGGGGATTGCGCTTCATTGGCAGATTCGTCTTCAGATATTGCACAAGCCATCAGTCAATATATACAAAATCCTGCCTTATACTATTCGCACTGTCAGGCAGCATTGACCTTGTCTCAAAAAAAATATAATTGGGATCTAATAAAAACGCCCTTTACCCAAATAGTCGGAAAGCAAATTACAACTTACGTTCATAAACGTTGACCATACACATATACCACACTAATTGTATCGTACCAAATACAAATCCCACTATGCAATATCCGGCTATTGCATAGTAAAAATTATGCATCAACACACCTACCAACAAAGCCGCCAGACGAAAGGCAATGTAGGCTAATTCGATATAAAAACTAATTTTCTGCTGTTGGAAAACATCTATCAGAAAGGATATTGTCGCCCCCCATATATTCATTGCCAGCCATGGCAGCATTAGGCGGATATAATGACCGGTAATCTCCCATTCAGAACCGAGCAGCCACTGCGTAAGCCAAGGCAGGACAAAGTAGAGAGCCCCAAAACACGGGATAGTGATTCCCATAGCATAGAGACTGAAACGACGCAGGAGCGGACGGATTGTTTCCCGACGGTTTACTTTGGCGGAAATATGCTGATACAGAACCTGATACAGGGACTGTTCTATCATATTTATCGGGCGGAATGCCAATGTAAGTGCCATTCCCCAGAAACCAAGATTTGCCAATCCGAAGAAAGGTGTCAGCAGCAGGGATGGCAAACTGTTACTCAAGTTATTCACCAACGCACGCGGCAACGAGTATTTCGGAAAGTTGGCATACTCCCGCGCCACCTCCCTGCATACCTTTTTATCGATACGCAGTACTTCACGCAAACCTTTTCTCCACGCACCAGCAATACTAATCACCAATGCCACCAGCGGGGCAAAAACCGTAGAACATAACAATCCGCCATGCAGGAAACCGGCATAGCCACAGCCTATTTTGGCACCGGCATTCAGAACAGACTGCGACATCTGGTAGCGGGCAATCGCCCCAAAACACTTGTGCCGTGTATAATAATAATTGAGCAACACCCAGCACGCAGACACCAATACAAAGACAGGCATCAGCCAATACCATCGGGCTAAATCGGGCGCATTAAAGAGAGTGGCTATGGGTCGCGAGAAAGGGACGCTCAGCAACACCGCCCCCGTTACACACAAAGTTATCCATCCTCCCAATTGCAGTACGGCACGTGCTTTTTCGTTCTTCCGAGGCAGGACGATGGCATATTGGTATTCGGCGGTGGCGAGAAGGGAAAGAATACCGCCAATGCTCAAGAACAGATTGAGCAGCCCGAAGTCGTCCGGGGAATAAAGACGGGTAAGGAGAGGATAAACCAGCAATCCGATGACTTGCGCCACCACATTTGCGGACAGGAGTTTGGCGAAATTGCGTACGCCTGCCGAATGTATGAGAGAACAGAATTTACTCATTGTGTCTGCAAAGGTACACAAAATTTGCGGATTGTACAACATCTGCCCGAAAAAGCAATTACCATAGAGTTGGCATCAAGGTGTTCCTATGTCGCAAGCGGTGAGAAAAAAATAGAAGAAAATCAAGCAAAAGTTACTCTTTAACGATGCGAGACGATAGGGAGTTCTACTCAAGCCACTGGCTTTCGTGGCACTTTGGTACTCAGTGCGCCCGGGGCGCATGACGACGCGAGACGCGTCGTCCCCCATACAGAGCATAGTCATACGGTTTGTGCCAAACCGACCGCGGGCGAGGCACCCGCGTCCCCAGTGATGGTTTGCAGGGAACCCGTAGCGTCCGCGTCCCCTGTGGGAGGTTGGTGTCAACTCATAGGCAAACGCCCGGCAATTACGATATTATCTACCGTGTATCTACCGTGTATCTACCGTATATCTACCGTGTATGTAACGTAGTGTCCGGCTTGTCAAGCCCGCCGCGGAGATACAACGGCGAAGAAACAATGGCGAAGATACAATGACCAATAAGGCAAAGAGGACAGCGACATAGGACAGCAATCAAACATTTTTGAATAAAAATAGCATGGATATTTGCGCTATTCAGAAAAAAGCAGTAAATTTGCAGTCGTTTTTGCAAGAATGCTCTTTTGCGGGCGTTGTAGAGCAAAGATGGTACCGATATTGGTGCGACGAAATCTAATAACTACACAATATGCAAGTTAAAAAGTCACAAAAAGCCAGTTTGGAAGACAAAAAGGTCATCTATGTATTGATGGGTTTTGTCTTCGTCTTGAGCGTTTGCTATGTCGCTTTTGAATGGACAGAGAAAGAGGTTACCAAGTATGAGGTTGCCGATACCGATTTCCTGTTTGAGGAAGAGGTAGAGATCCAACAGACCTCGCAACAAGAGACTCCTCCTCCTCCACCACCTCCTGCCGTACAGGAGGTTGAGGTGCTGAACGTAGTGGAAGACGACGTAGAGACCGAGTCTATCGAAATCAACACCGAGGACGAGAAAGATGTGGAGGTAGTGATTGCTCCGCCCGTTGAGGCTCCCGTAGAGGAAGAAGAGGAAGAAGTCGTATTCGTAGTTGTAGAGACGATGCCTGAGTTCCCCGGCGGTCAGCAGGCGTTGTTCAAATACCTGAGCGAGAACGTGAAATATCCTGTTATTGCACAGGAGAACGGTATCCAAGGTCGTGTAATCTGCCAGTTTGTGGTAAACAAAGACGGTGCGATCGTGGATGTTGAGGTAGTTCGTTCCGGTGGAGATCCGTCGCTTGACAAAGAGGCGGTACGTGTCATCAAGTCGATGCCGAAATGGCATCCGGGTAAGCAGCGTGGTAAGGCGGTACGTGTAAAATATACGGTGCCTGTAAACTTCCGCCTGCAATAATACAGAAAAATCCGTACTTTCCGATGGAGTTGAGCCATCGAGATATAGTCTATTGCAAGGGTGTCGGTGCAAAACGCGCCGACATTCTTCGTAAAGAATTAGGGGTACAGACGGCGCTGGATATGCTCCGTCAGTACCCCTTTAAGTATATAGACCGCAGCAAATTCTACAAGATTGCGGAGATAGAGGACGACGAGACATACGTGCAGATTGTGGGCGAAGTAACCGAATGGCACACGATAGGCGTAGGAAAGGCACAACGGCTGAGTGCACAGTTCTCGGACGGGACACACCTGATAGAACTGGTATGGTTCAAGGGGGTGCAGTATATAAAACTGCAAAAGGGAGTACGGTACCTGCTCTTTGGCAAACCGACACGGTTTAACCATCAATACAACTTTGTCCACCCCGAACTGACACCGATGTCGCAGGTGAAACCCGAGATGACACAGGGGTTGGAACCGCACTACAATACCACGGAGCGTATGAAGAAAGCGGGTATCAACTCGCGCGTCATACGCACGATCATAGCCGGTTTGATGCCCGACCTGGCAATGGGCGTCCCCGATACAATCGGGGCGGACGTACTGCAGCACTACCACCTACCGGGGCTGACAGAAGCCCTGCAAAACATTCATTTTCCGAAAGATACACCGACGATGCAGCGGGCGAAAGAGCGGCTCAAGTTCGAAGAGTTGTTCTATATCCAGTTGCAGATACTGAGGCAGATGAAACGCCGCGAGCAGAATGCGGGTTTCCCGATGCCGATAGTGGGACGGAATTTCAATATGATGTACCAGAGCCTGCCTTTTCCGCTGACCAATGCGCAGAAGCGGGTGATACGCGAGATTCACACCGATCTGAAATCGGGCAGGCAGATGAACCGCCTGCTGCAAGGCGATGTAGGGAGCGGCAAGACACTGGTGGCACTGATGTGCTGCCTGCTGGCGATTGACAACGGGTATCAGACGTGTATTATGGCACCGACGGAGATACTCGCCAACCAGCACTACGAGACACTGAACGGTTTTCTCAAACCGCTGTTGGCAAGCGAAGATAATCCCAACGGATTGCGGATAGCCTTGCTTACCGGTTCGACCACCAAGAAGCAGAGAGACCTGCTCCACCCTGTCCTGCAAGCGGGACGGATAGATATACTGATCGGTACGCATGCTCTATTGGAAGACAGCGTACAATGGGCGAACCTCGGATTGGTGGTAGTGGACGAGCAGCACCGTTTCGGTGTGGCACAACGCGCCAAACTATGGAGCAAGAACGTACGTCCGCCGCATGTATTAGTAATGACCGCCACGCCGATCCCGCGCACGCTGGCAATGACCGTGTACGGCGACTTACGGGTAAGTATCATAGACGAACTGCCCCCGGGACGCAAGCCCGTACAGACGCTGCATTATTCCATACAAAGAAGAGAGTCGGTAAACCGTTTTATCAGGGGACAGATACAAGCAGGACGGCAGGTGTATGTAGTTTTTCCGCTTATCAAAGAGAACGAGAAACTGGATCTGCAAGACCTTGAGAACGGGTACAACGAACTATGCGAGACATTCCCCGAGTACAAGATCTCGATGGTACACGGGCAGATGAAAGCCAAAGACAAGGACGAACAGATGCAACGTTTTGCCTTGGGCGAGACACAGATACTGGTGGCGACAACGGTGATTGAGGTGGGCGTGAATGTGCCGAATGCGAGCGTGATGATCATAGAGAACGCCGAGCGGTTCGGACTAAGCCAGTTGCACCAGTTGCGCGGACGTGTAGGACGCGGCGCAGACCAGAGTTATTGTATTCTGCTGACCCGCTTGGAACTGACCAAGGAGACGCGGCAACGAATGGATATAATGGTGGCGACGAATGACGGGTTCCGTATAGCCGAGGCGGATTTGCAACTGCGCGGTCCCGGCGATTTGGAAGGTACGCAGCAGTCGGGACTGCCGTTTGACCTGCATATCGCTTCCCTTTCCACCGACGGACAGATACTGGAAATTGCCCGCCAAGCCGCAGAAAGCATCCTTGAGAAAGACCCGCTGCTGGAAGACGAGCATAACCGCATCTACAAACGGCAATTAGACCTGCTGCGGATTGAAGCGCATAACTGGTCGGAGATTTCGTAGGTAACTATGTTTTTTAATGTGAGTTTGACACAAAAACTCCTTTCCCCTCACGGGCAAGAAATCTAAGTAAATCTTTGCTTTTGCATCCATAAATTGCCATAAATCTTATTCGCCTACGGCGGTAAAGTATAATTAGTGTTATTTTAGAATGAAAAGTACAGTATTGTATTTTTCACAGACAAAATGATATTGATATTTAACGATATGAGATGTACCATTCCACACAAACATCGCAAATCTGTTCAGTTTGTGCCAAACTGCCCGCGGACGGGGCGTCCGCGCCCCCGGCGATGCTATTTTTTAACACTACAATCCTGATAATACAAAAAATGCTCATTTTTGATGCGGTTGCCCTGGCGCTGCATTGTTACAAAGATTTGGTGCCAACTGCCGGGTAAACGCCTCTATATCCTATCGGGAATCACCTACTAATCACCTACTCCTGATAGCACGAAGATAATAGAGAGTATAGAGCAGAGAATTAGAAAATAGAGGGCATATACACAGCGGATTTGCGTAGTCCGAAAAAAAAGCGTAACTTTGCGGGCAATAAACTCCTATGCCGCAAGCGGCAAGAAAAATAGAAAAAATTACAAAAGGAAACCATAAATAATCCTACGCCACCGCCAGCGCGGTGCGAGAGAAATTAAAGAATTAAAAGAAATCTAATATCAAAGAAACAAAAGGACATATCAGGGGACATAGTTCGCCATGGTGGTGGGTGCCGACGCTGTACTTTGCGGAGGGGGTGCCATACTTTTTGGTAACGAGTGTGAGTATCACACTTTTTACGCAGTTGGGTATGCCCAACGGACAGATGGCACTGTTCACCAGTCTGATTACTTTCCCATGGGTAATCAAACCGCTTTGGAGTCCGTTTGTAGATGTGATACGCACCAAACGGTGGTGGGTGCTGCTGATGCAGGCACTGATGTGCGTTACAATACTGCTGCTCGCATGGCTTGCGCCGAAAGGGTATTTCACGTGGGCATTGGTTTTCTTTACCATAACGGCTTTTGCTTCGGCGACGCACGATATTGCCGCTGACGGGTTCTATATGCTTGCCCTGACAGACAAGCAACAGGCTACGTTTGTGGGTATCCGCTCCACGTTTTACAAGATAGCCAATATATTCTGCCAGTCGCTGCTGCTGATGCTGGTGGGGTGGTTGCAGACAAAGACGACGGTGGCGACATCGTGGACATATACGCTGCTCGGTTGCAGCGGGCTTATGGCAGGCATCACGCTGTGGCACACGTTTTTTCTGCCCGTGGCAGAGACAATGCACAATGCACAATGCACAATGCATAATGAGTTATCCACAGCATATCCACAGGACATCCACCTGACTTCGGGCAGGGGAATTTGGCACGAAGTGTGGGAGACATTTGTAGAGTTCTTCCGCAAACCGGGCATCGGGTTGGCACTCTGTTTTATGCTGCTTTACCGTCTGCCCGAGGCGTTGCTGCTCAAACTATGCAATCCGTTCTTTTTGGCATCCCCAGAGGACGGCGGTTTGGGATTGAGCGTGGCGACAGTGGGGCAAATATACGGCATCGGGGTAGTGCTGATGTTGCTTGGAGGCATTGTGGGTGGATTATGGGCAAGCCGCGTGGGACTGAAAAAAGCGATGCTACCGATGGCGTTGTGCCTGACGCTGCCGAGTGCAGTATATGTCTATTTGGCGGCGGCGCAACCCGAGTCGTTCCTTGTGATTTCGGTATGCATCGGGTTGGAGCAGTTGGGGTACGGATTAGGCTATACGGCGTGTATGCTGTATATGATGCATTTTGCGGACGGGGCGCACAAGACGGCGCATTTCTCGCTCTGCACGGCGGTGATGTTCCTCGGACTGATGCTGCCCGGTATGGTGGCGGGATATATAGAGGAGCCGATGGGATACTTGGGGTTCTTCGGTGTGGTGATGGCGTGCTGCGTGCCGAGTATTGCAGTGGCGTGGGCGGTACGGAAGAAATTATGAATTAACGTAGATCCAAAATAAAACTCCTTTGCCCTTGCGGGCAAGAAATCTAAATAAATCTTTGTTCTCACATCCGGGAATTGCCATAAATCTTATTCGCCTACGGCGGCGGAAACAACAATATATAGAAATAAAAGAAATATACTAATGAATATCAAACGAATTATTCCTGACAGTATCACCTGCTGCAACCTGCTTTGCGGGTGTATGGCGGTGTTTATGGCAACGCAAAACGCGTTTCTGTATGCATTTCTGTTTATATTAGGCGGGGCGTTCTTCGACTTCTTCGACGGAATGTCGGCACGGCTGCTGAAGGTGCCGAGTGCGATAGGCGTACAGTTGGACTCGCTTGCCGATGATATTACGTTTGGGTTAGCCCCTTCGATGATGCTGTGCTGCTATCTGCGCCCGCTGATCGGTTGGTGGTGTCTGTTGGCATTCCTGATGGCGGCTTTTTCGGCGTTGCGATTGGCGAAATTCAATGTAGATGAGCGGCAGAAGACTTCGTTTGTCGGACTTTCCACCCCGCCGAATGCCATATTCTGGGGCTCGCTGACATGTATGCCATACGCTATGCTGTCGGCGGATTGGATTCCGTGGGCATTGCTGGCGATGAGCCTGCTGAGTTGCTATATGCTCAATGCGGAGATACCGTTTTTCTCGTTCAAATTCCACGGGTTCGGTTGGAAAGAGCACTCCACGCAATACCTGTTTTTGATCGGGGCGGTGGTGCTGATTGCGTTCTGCGTGGTGAAAGCGTGTGTATGCAAGCATATCGAATTGGCGGTGTTTGCGGGAGCAGCGTGCGTGCTGTGGTATGTGGCATTGAATCTGCTGTTGTTCTGTATGCCTGCGCCGAAAGGAGAGGCATAGGTTATGGTTCTCCATTAATTGCCATTAAAAATCCATTAAAACATTATCGGGTTTCAGGACTCTGTTAATTATCGTTAATTGACCATTAATTTTTGATGGAGTTCCTACGCACCGCTTGTGCGTGTGCAAGAGAAATAAACGAAATAAACGAAAAAAAAATTGTGTTGTGCGGAAGAGGGTAACATATATTTGCTTGGCGGCTATGCTTGGCGGCATAGTGGTTAATACTCGGGCGGAAGATATACCGAAGGGGTATTATGATGGTGCGCAGGGATTGAAAGACTCTGTACTGAAATCGGCATTGCATGACAGTATCTGCAAAGGGGTGCGGGTATCATACGGCACACAGGGGTACACCTATCCCGACAATGTGTATTATCCCGCAACGTGGAATTTCTTTCCGCTGACCGACCGACGGGCAGACGGCACGGTATGGGATATGTATTCCAACACCCGACGCTATTTCACCTACGACGGCGGTTCCGCCTGCGGGCTGCAGATAGAACATTGTTTCCCGAAATCGTGGTGGGGTTCGCCCGCCACGGACAAAGACTCCGTGGCACGCCGTGCATACCGCGACCTCTACCATCTCAACCCGTCAGATGCACAAGTGAACAACAACAAGAGCAATTATCCTCCCGGGCATGTAAAAAAAGGCGACAAGTTGGATAACGGCTGTTTCCGTATGGACAGCAAAACCGCTTCGGAATACGGTTGGATATGCTTTGAGCCTGCGCCCGAATACCGCGGCGACTTTGCACGGGCATATTTCTATATTGCCACCGCCTATGAGAATCTGACGTGGGCGAGTACCGCTTCCGACTATCTGGACAACGGCTCGTATTTGGAATTCAAGCCGTGGCTGACAGAGGTGTTGCTCGACTGGCACAGGTCAGACCCAGTGAGTATGAAAGAGATAGAGCGTGCGAACGCCGTGAGCAGCATACAGCACAATAGAAATCCGTATATCGATTATCCGGAGTTGGTGGAATATATATGGGGTAATAAGAAAGGGCAGAAAGCGGATTTTACAAAGTTGATTTGCACCGTCTCGCCCGACTATGTACCGACACCCGATTTCAGCAATTTTAAGGCATATCAGGCAGAGAATGTGAGTAGGGAGGATTTTACCGCCGTATGGAGCAACCTACAAACGGATTACACGATAGACGTATATACCCGCTCCTATACGGGGCATAACGATACGATCGTCAATCTGCCTGCCGTTACCGCAAAACTACTGAATGCAACCCCGCACGCAGGCTATACGGGCAAACTCGGTTCGGCAAGCACCAACGCCATTACTATGGGGACAGGTACAACCGATGGGGCAGTCTATCTGAACGGATTGGGGCTACAGCAGGAGGCGAAATTGATATTTCGTGCGAATATGTATCAGACCGCTTCAGCAGGCGAACTGCGGATATTCCTGAATAAAGAGACGACACCTTTTGAAACCATTGTATTGCCCACCTCGCGCGACGAACGATACTACAGATTCACCCTCCCCGCAGGTACGGATTCCGTCACCATACTATCTGTAGGCGGCAGCACGAAGAAACGGGCGTGTATGCAGGAGTTGTACCTGATACAAGGCGATATGCAGGAACATACCAGCAGCATAGATGGATACCCGCAGGTATTGGACGCAGCGTGGGAACCGAACCGCTATTGCAGCGAGCATATTGTATTGCCTGCCGGTCTAAGGGCTGATACGGTTTATTACCATTTGACAACAGAGGACGGACTGAAAAGCAACGAGGTGCGAGTAGTGCTGCCTACAGCGACGGATGCAACAACAGCAAAGGATGCGACCTACCCAACGACACGGAAAGTGCTGATAGACGGACGGATATATATTTGGCACGACGGGAGATACTACGGGGTGCTGGGAGAACAGGTGAGAGGGCTATAACCTTTTCGACACAGGCGGATAATGGTAGTGCGTACTGATGCACAAAACTATGTTTTGCACTCCCATTATCCGAATGTAAAGTTTGCTACATCAAACGGATAAAGCATTATATGGCGAATTCTACACATTCCGCCGTTTTTTACACATAGACACGCATAATAATGCGTAATTTTGCACTCGTAAAATTATGTATTATTTTCTTTCCTAATACGATGAAAAAACAACTCTATCGTGCATTTCTTTTTTGCATTGCCGCAATGCCGGTGATGCCGCTACAGGCACAGACATCGGGCGGTCAGTCCACCGAGGGCAAAGACTTCTGGGTAACCTTTTTGCAGGCAGACCAACATCCCTCAGATGACGGGGATTTCGACGGAAATTACAATACACTCAAATTGTCGTTGTCTATATCTTCTCGTTCAGATGGTGAGGTAACTATTGCAAATCCTTACACAGACTATGTTGAAACCGTGCAAGTTACTGCCGGCGAACTAAAAATCATTGAAGTATATAGCGGACATCCGCGTACCAACGATGCCCGTTCTGCTATGACAACTACAGGGAAAATATGCTATGCTGTCAATTCGGAGGAAGCGGATACGTGTGCTCTGCACGTAACGGCTACGGCAGATATTTCCCTATTCGCCACCAATTACAAAAGAGCCACTTTCGACGCAACCAATGTGCTACCAACGAGTTCATTGTTAGATAGTTATATTATACAGACTTACACTCCTTCCGACCACGGAGGTGTGGGAAAAACACAGGGCTCGCATTTTGCCATCATAGCCGCGGAGGACAATACGATTGTAGATTACTGCCCGTCGGTCAATACAGAAGCCATCAATAATGCTATCAATAAGCAGAAAAATGGTTATACTTTGAGTGATGAGGAAAAAGCATTGTTGGATTATCAATACGGACGTGACACATTACATTCTCCTGTTTTGAAAAAAGGGCAGGTCTTTTATGTATGGACGGGCAAAAAGGACGGCGAAGACGGCGATTTGAGCGGCACATACGTGAAAGCACGCAACAACAAAAAGATTGCCGTTTTCCAAGGCTGCCCCCACACCAACATACCGTATAAGGTAAAACAACGCGACCATATATTCTCGCAGGCGATGCCCACACAATACTGGGGCAATACGTTTGTGCTGACGACATCGAAGAGCCGCCCGTGCGACAAAGTCCGCATTATGGCTTTGAACGACGGCACGGAAGTTCGGATAGATGGTCAATTGGTTCATGCCTTTGATTTTGCAACAGAGAAAAAACACTATTGGGAGTTTGAAATAGGTACCCAAGGCACATACGCCAAAGACGGAAGTTGTGTGGTAACCACTTCTTGCGCTTGTGCGGTACACCTGTTTATGGTATCACAGCAGTATCACAACGACAAAAACAAGAACGGAGACCCCGCCATGCTTTGGATTAACCCGATTGAGCAGCAGATAGACAGGGTTACATTCGCCACTTATGCGAGCGATAACGGAACGACCAACCACTATGCAAACATCGTTACCGACAAACCGGAACTAATGCTGTTGGACGGCAGTTCGATAGAGAGCGATTTCACACCGGTGGGCAGCACTATCAACGGTGTTCAGTACTATTTTGCACAGAAGAGTCTGGGAACAACCGCTGCCACACACACCCTAAAAAGCGACGGCAGTAACTTTATTGCGCACGTGTATGGTTTTACGGGTAACGAGAGTTACGGTTATTCTGCCGGCGGGGCAACGAAACCGCTGACACAGGCGATTACAATCAACGGGCAAGTGTTTACACCCGAGAGCCACAACCTGCTTTGCGGCGAAGATACGATACACTTCGGTTGCAATCTCAACTACGAATTTGAAAAAGTAGTATGGGGCTTTGGAGACGGTCAGACCGCCACATCTAAGGGGCCGGATTCCGTGGCTAAAATGGACCACTACTATGAAAAATCCGGCGTTTATGAGGCTTATGCCCTGATTTACCGCCAATCTTCGAACCTCTGTGTGGGACAAAACGCGATGGACAGCATACCTATCACGGTGAACATCGGGCGGTTTACATTCTCGATCAGCGGTATGGATATTCCCTGCAAGGTAGAGGGACAACCGTTTGTAGGCAAGGTTTTCTTCGACAACCAATCGGGTGTGGACTTGCAGGGCGAAAACACCACTATCGAATATACCCCTACATCCATTGCAGCAGGGTTCAAAAATGAGGAACTGACTATCAACGAGGCAGAAAACTATTTCGGCATCGTGATACCCGACGGTGCCAAAGCCGGCGAGGAATATGGTATTCACCTGAAGATAGAATCGGATTGCGGCGGAACAGATACAACCCTTCTCTTTATGCTCAATTACGACAACGATGTGCTTACACAGCGTTTCACGAACATACTCGGACTAAAGAAAGACGCTTCCTTTGAAGGTAAGACATTGACTGATTTTCAATGGTATCGCACAAGTGACAGCACGGCAGTAGCGGGACAAGTAAGTGCCGTATTGCATTTGGAGGACGTCGATGCCAACGATTCGTATTATCTGTGTTTCTATATCAACAAAGGAACAAGCAGCGAGGTACAGACTTGTACGTGTGCCAAAGCATTTAACCCCAATCCGGAGGATTACAACGAGTTTGAGGAGGGTATCCAACTCATTGCCACCACCGCGCAAGCAGGCGAGCGTATCTTTGTCAATGCCAAGGAAAACGCTACTGCACAGTGGATTAATGTGCAGGGTGATATTTTCGCAGAGGTCTCTTTGCCTGCGGGCGGGTGTACGATCACGGTTCCGGGTGAAGCAGGTTTCTACATATTGCGCGTCAGCACAGAAAAGCAAGTGCGTAATTTCAAATTCCTTGTAACGAAATAACCATTGAATCTGATACAAATATGAAGAATATAGTACGTAATATACTGGTTGGCGCGATCGTTTTATCGCTCGGGTGCGGCAACGTATTGGCGGCTGCTATGCCTGAACCCGTAGCCCAAGAGACCTCTGCGAAAGACAAGCAGAAGGCTGCCAAGCAAAAGGCTGCGGAGAAGAAAAAGAAAGAGCAGGAGAAAGCGAAGGCAAAGAAGCAAAAAGAGCAGGCAAAGAGAAAAGCCGCTGCGCAAAAAGCCAACGAAAAGAAACAGGCTGAACGGCAGAAAGCACAGGCTGAACGGCAGAAAGAAGCCGACAAGCAAGCCGCACAGCGTGCCAAAGAACAACTCGCCCGCCAGAAAGAGCAGGAACGCCTGCAAGCCGCAAAAGAAGAGGCTGCGGCCGAGAAACAGGCACAAGAGGAAGCACAAAAACAGGCGTGGCTAAAACAACAAGCCGAATTGGCAGACCCGACTCCACGCACCGAGGTAGTCAGTCTTTTTAACATAGGTGCAAAGGTCGGTTATGCCGCCATGATGGACAAGATGAGCAGCAACCTGTCAAGCGTCAGCCGCCCCGGACAATTAGAGAGCGAATATGTTTACCAGTCGCTGACCGGTGGTGCAGGAGCAGGCTTGTCCGCTACGTATGAACTCGAATACGGGGCTTTCCGTTTTGAAACGGGTTTGGATTTCACATGGCTGAATTCCCGCTCGGACTATGGTTTTGCCCTTACACGCGCCAATAACTACTATCCGGCGGAGGGGGCAACACCCATTCATCAAACCTATACATACACGACCGATGACCTGCGCGAAGTGCGCAACGTGGGCTATATCGGTTTGCCGGTGATGTTCGGTGCGCAGTTCAACCGCTATTTCTTTATGCTGGGAGCCAAAGTGGGCTATGGCTTGTTTGGCAACTACTCGCAACGCGGACTGTATGACATCACGGTACTGGATGAAGAGATATTAGAGCCTTACGGAATGGGCATTGTGGACGTACCGCAAACCGCTGCCGACAACCGCAAACTCGGTATGCGCCAGCCGTCTGTAAGCGTCTGCGCCGAGTTTGGCATCGACCTGGACGAGTGGTTGCAAGCACAACCTGACAAGAAAAGCAAGAAACGCGTCAAACCGGGCGAGAGACTGCCTTTCGGGCGCGAGCATATCCACTACAAAGTGAGTGCCTTTGCCGAGTATGGCGTATTGAATACCAATAACCCGACAGGGGCTATGCCGCTGACTTTCACAGGAAATGACTACCATCCGCAAGCGACCAACTCAATGCTGGCACTCTCCGGCACCAAACTGAATAATCTGTTTGTCGGTCTGAAATTCACGGTACAGTTCGAGGTGCCCGGCAAGACCGCACGTCCCGTGCCGCCGCCTCCTTCATACACCACTATCCGTGTAGTGGACGCTTCTACGGGCGAGACACTCAACGGGGCTGCGGTGGAGATCATCAACACCAAGAACAACCGCCCTGCGATGAAACAAAAAGTGTTGGCACAGGGGACGGCACGCCAACGCACCAACGTAGGCAACTATGTAGCCACCGCCCAAGCGGAGCATTATTATGTTGAGAATGTAGCATATAGCATTGTCGAACCGGGAACTACCACCGCGATGGAGATACGCCTGCGCCGTATGCCGCTGTTCCGCATAAGCATAGCCGACAAAGAAACAGGGGCGGTAGTACCGGCACGTGTGGAGATACGTCCGCGCGGCGCACAGCAAGCCGCTTATACACTGGCTACCGACTCTGCAAGCGGCGCAAGCAAAGCGTATCTGGCAGATACGGCGGCTTACACACTGCGTATTGCACAAGTGGGATATGAGGAATACGAAGCACCTATTGCACATATCGGCGACAGTATGCACGTGGCATTGACACCCATCAAGAAAGGCGAAGTGTTTGTAATGCGCCATCTGCATTTCGCCACCAACAAGACCCGTATTCTCTCGTCGTCGGAAGAAGCACTGGAGGCGTTGTATTCCTATCTGGAGCGCAATCCCGAGATACGCATCAAGATTATGGGGCACACCGACAATGTGGGTAAGGATGCAGCCAACCAACGCCTGTCAGAAGGTCGTGCAGAGGCGGTTCGCGCTGACCTGATCAAACGCGGAATCGACGGGGCACGCATTGAAGCCGAGGGATATGGCGAAACCCGCCCGATAGACACCAACGACACCGAGGAAGGACGGCAGAACAACCGCCGTGTAGAAGTGGAGGTGTTGTAAGGCGACAGACCTCTAATTAACGTAATTTCGATATAAAAACTCCTTTGCCACATAGCGGCAATAAATCTAAGTAAATCTTTGTTTTTACGTCCATAAATGGCTATAAATCTTATCCGCCTACGGCGGCAAAGTAAGACAATTTGCTTATATCGAACTGATGTTATATTTAAGACACAAATAACACAACATACAAAATACAAATGTTATGAAGCGGAGTTGGATGATTATAGCCCTTGTGGCAATGTGCAGCAGTTTTTCCGCCTCACTCTTTGCACAAGCCTCCACAGAGGGCAAAGAGTTCTGGGTGGCATTGACGATAGGACGCGGTCCTGAAGATGTGGGCGACGGATTCGAAGCCTTTATCTGTGTATCCTCCAAAACGCGAAAAGGTACCGTAACTGTAACCAATCCGCAGACCAATTGGGTGCAAACCTACCAGATACCCCAAACTACGGGGTGGCTCAAGATTACAACGGGAACGAGAAATAACGATATTCCTCAAAATGCTATCTATCCATACGCCCAAAACGAAACAGGACAACAAAAAGCCTCCGGGAAAACTTTCCAAACAGGTTTATTGGTAACCTGCGATGAAGAAGTGTCTGTATTTGCCGGTTTGCGATATACGAATGCTTTTGATGCAAGTAACATATTGCCCATCACAGCATTGCAATCGGAATATATTGTACAGGATTATCCTCCCTTTGCACATAACACTCCAACTACTTCTTTTAGCAATTTCTGTATTTTAGCCACGGAGAACAATACCCAAATAGAGATTACACCACACGCCAAAACGTACGATGGAAAACCTGCCAATACACCATTCACAATTACACTCAACGAGGGAGAAGTATATTATGTAGTGAGTGAGCAAGCAACAGACAATGGAAATAAGGATAGTGATGACTCCAAATATAAATGTCTCTCCGGTTCGTATGTAAAAGCCACGGACGGCAAAAAAATTGCCGTTTTCAATGGCGACATTTGTACACGAACTCCCAATGGAGTGTCTGCACGTGATATCAACTATGAACAAGCAATGCCTACCGACTATTGGGGTACAGAGTTCGTCATCACCCGTTCTTTGGAGAAAGATGCCAACCGATTCCGTATAACAGCAATGGAAGATGGTACTCAAGTGGAAATCAACGGACATTATTTCACCACTATCAATGCACGGGAGACATACGAAATAGAATTAGCGGTGGCTCCTGATATGAAAAATTTTGATTTAGACACAAAGAACCAGATTATTGCCGATGTAGCCTATATCAAGACATCCTGCCCTTGTGCTGTTTATAACTACGATACGGGTAACTCCTACAAAAGTAAGTCCGCTACAGAAATGAAATATGATTATGGCGACCCGTCTATGACATGGGTGAGTCCGATCCAGCAAAAGATTGGTGAGATTACCTTTGGCGTAATGAATACGAATAAAACCACGAAGCACTTTGTAAATATCGTAACGCTCACATCGGATATTGCTTCAGTAGAATTACAGGAAGTGAATTACGGACAATACAGCAACAATCTGATTACTCCTGCAGTATTCAAACCTGTACCAAGCAATCCGAGATATTCCTATGCACGTCTTAAATTGACAGAAAACACCAACACTACCTATCATATCAAAAACAAAACAGGTTTCATTGCTCACGTATATGGCAATGGCGATGATGAATCCTATGCCTACTCGGTGGGGTCGTCGGCAGTAAAACGCGGTGTAGCAGTGGATGGAGAGAACTATACCGAAGGATATATCAGCGAGACGGTATATTGTATCGGCACGGAGATTTCGTTTGATGCACAGGTGGGAACGGATGTAATTGACAAAGTGGACTGGGATTTCGGCGACGGAGTATCGGAAGCGGGAGGCACACCGCAGACCACACATATCTACGATTCACCGGGCTGGTACGACATCACGGCTAATATCTATGCCCACAAAGAGTGTCCCTATTCGCAATACCCCGCGGAGGAGGTGCGCTTCTCGTTCCGTGTGCGCCGTCCCGACACGATCAAGACGGTGGTACGTGGCGACTGTCTGGCTTGGGACGACACCACCAGTCCTGTACAGGAGACCGACCCTGTGCCACCCGATAATTGTGCAACCGACAACTTTGAGATACGCACCATTGTGCATGGCAGAGATACACGCGATATATTGGATACTGCAATAGTGGCACGCGATAGTGTTTACATCCCTGAAGAAAAGAAATGGTACTACTCAACCTCGTTTGCGGAAGGGAAAGGTATTGTAGAAGGTACAACAGAATATACCAACGCTGACGGCTGTACACATACCCACGCTTACAAGTACGATCTGACGATACTCACCTGTCTGGAGATGGATGTTCCGAACAATCCGGAGCAATCGTATATCTGTCCGGATTCCGATGATGAGATGTTCGGTATCCCGTTCCGCTACACCAAAGGGCAGATTAGCGAGGCACACCTGCTTTTGGGTACACAAGACCTCGTATTAGAGCCGCAGATTGATGCCCAAGACACCGTTTTACAAGTGGCTACAAGCAGTCTGAAGCCAGGCAGTTATGATGCCCGAATAAGCGTGTATGATGCTGTATGCGACCAGACACTCACCTACGACTATAATCTCTTGGTATATTATCCGAGCAATATCTTCAAATTGAAATTCGGCAATGTGCTGGCGGTTTATCTGTCGGCTTTCAACGGCGGATATGAGTTTACTGGATATCAGTGGTACAAAGACGGGCAACCGATAGCGGGTGCCACCTCGTCCGTCTATCATACCGAGGTCCCCTTCCCAGCAGGAGCCTCGTACTATGTATTGCTCACACGCAAAGACGGTGTCGTATTGCCCTCATGCGAGCAGACCATACCCGAAGCAGCAGACGGCAGCAACGTACAGAAAGCACCGGCAGCAGAGAAAGTGCTGCGCAATAGTCGCCTGTATATCCGTGTGGATGATGCCGTATATAATGTCTATGGCAACCGAATAGAGTAATTGGCGGTTATGCCCTCCGCATAAGCAAAGCGCGATAATACGCCGTTACCCGTGCGGCTATCAGGCTATGCCCCGCCTCGCTCGGATGTATCCCATCGGCACAAATATACTGCGTATAATCCTGATTGTCAAGAAAAGGCGTGGTAATGTCTATTATCGGGACATTCATCTCTGAGGCAATATGGAATACCTCCAGATTGTACATATCGTGGTAGTTGCGAATACGCTCCAACTGACCGCCGAGCCATTCGAGAATATGCTCCCGTTCAACATCGGACATATGGCGTGTGGTAAAATCAAAGAAGCGTTTACCGTCCATCAGCGGCAAACTGAGCAACACAGGACGGCTGCCTAATTCCCGCACACGCCGTATCATTTGTATGTAGGTGGAATGAAACTGCAACAGGCATGTCTTCGGATTGTGCCTCTTTTGCGGTGTTTCGGCTATCTCGTTCCAAAAGAAATCAGAATCGTTTCCTCCGTATTCCAACAATGTTATATCGGCATTGGCTACAGCCTCTTTGCGCTGTTCCAGTATCTGTGCACCCCGTGTAACGGTGCAACCCATCTTGCTAAAATTCTGTATATCCAGATTCAGGGCATTACCGCATTGCTCTGCAAATCCTTTGTCGGATATGGAATAGCGTTCTCCGTTCAAAATAATTCCGCGTGATATAGAATCACCTAATATAACTACTGTTTTCATACTCTTGCTGTTTTATTTTTTTGTTTTCGGCTGCAAAATTACAGGATTAAATATGGACAAGCAAACAATAGTGATAAGGTGGCATAATTTTTGACGAAACATATATAAATGACGACTAAAACGGAAATAATGGGACTAAAACAGGTCATTTCCGTTTTCGTCCCATTATAAAAATTGACAAAACAATCCCCCGAAAAAGGACAAAACATAGACAAACCGGATTATGAAACAGATACCCGCTTCTACATTGAGCCTCACCTCGTTGCTCCTGCACGTGTTGGCTCTGCCGCCATTCTTTTTATGTTTTATATTGATCTATCAATCGGAATGGATGGTGGATTTCTTGGGTATGGGGCGTGATATGGTGGTTTTCAACACGCTCATACTGATGTGTATTATGATTGCCGTGCTATGCGGAAGCCGTATTCCGATGACAGCCTGCCGCAAGCATTTGCACCTGCCGTGGGTGTACTATATACTATGGAGCCTGGCGGAAATGGTGGTGATGGCATTGTTTATGGCACTCTATATGGCACTGATGTATCGTGGCGAACAAGGGTATTTCTTGTGTGCTGGCAAGTGTATGCTGATTCTGTTGGCTACTATCAGTTACCCCTATGTGATTGTCAATCTGCTGATGTATTGTACACGCACACAGCCGGCAACGGCGCAAGAGGACAACCTGATGCGTTTTTATGATAGTACACAGCGGCTCAAACTGGTGATTGCCGCAGATGCTATCCTGTATATACAAGCCGACGAAAACTATGTGCATATCCACTACGTAGAGGGAGAGCGGAAAAAAGAATATGCTTTGCGCAATTCAATGCGTGCTATCGAGGAGGGGCTGCAAAAACACGGTATTGTGCGTTGCCAGCGCTCTTTTTTTGTTAATCCGCGGCGTGTGAAAGTGCTCCGCAGAGACAAAGAAGGGGTTATCGTTGCCGAGTTGGATTTTGCCGATACCAAGGCGGTGCCGGTGTCCCCAAAATACTACCAGGAACTGAATAGCAAACTGTAATTTCCCCACCCTATCCTTATGCCGTCAGGTCTATGATATTCGTATATGATTCGTATGTGATTCGTATGTGATTCGTATGTGATTAGGCGGTTTTTGCTTGTATTATAGCGAGTTACAATTTATATTTTTCAGTTTAGTATTTGCTTAACAACTGATTATCAATAATTTGCAAACACAACATCCTATATATATCTACATAAAAAAAAGACTGCCTGACATCACTTGTTAGGCAGTCTCTTCTTGGGCGGAGAAAGGGGGATTCGAACCCCCGGTACGGTTACCCGTACGACAGTTTAGCAAACTGTTGGTTTCAGCCACTCACCCATCTCTCCGTTTAGACGGTTGTTTGTCTGAATTGTCGCTCTTTCTTCAAAAGCGGGTGCAAAGGTACGCTTTTTTTTTTACTTGTGCAAATTCTGTTTGGCGTTTTATGCTTTTTTTTGTATATCTCGCATTTTTGTCGTACCTTTGCAGCCGATTTTACTTGCCAAGCCTAAATCTATCGCCTACCAATTGACTTATATGTCATACAAAAACAGGGAGAAATTCCCTTTGAGAACAATTTTATGCAGAATACAGAGATAGAACGCAAGTTTCTTGTTACCAACACTTCCTATCGCCAACAAGCAACTACCCGCTATGAGATTGTACAGGGCTACCTGTGCAAAGACAAGGAGCGTACTATACGCGTGCGCATACGCGATGCACGCGCATTCCTTACTATCAAATCGGACAGCGGGAAAACAGGTATTGCGCGTTTTGAATGGGAAAAAGAGATTGACCAGACCGATGCACGTCAGTTGCTCGATTTATGTCTGCCGGGTGTGATAGAGAAAACCCGTTATATTGTCCCCGCTGAGAACGGACTCAAATGGGAGATTGATGAGTTTCACGGACGTTTGTCAGGACTGACACTTGCCGAACTGGAACTACCAACAGAAGATTACCCCTATACCAAAGCGGATTTTGTAGGAAAAGAAGTAACGGGCGACCCGAGATACTATAATGCGAATATGTAAGAATAGTTGATAGTTTAGTATTTAGTGTTTAGTGTTTAGAGATTAGAGATAAGAGTATGAAGAAAAGTTATAAAATAATTTTGATTATATTGGCTGTGCTTGTAGCCGTAGCGGGAGTAGTATGTATAGAGCAGTACTACCGCCTGAATGTCAGCAATCTGCGCAGCACGGACGGCGAGCAGCACGGGTATCATATCTACCCCGCAAGCACACTTGATTCGGTAATGAGTTTGGTGCAAAACGATTACGAAATCGGGTCGCCGTGGGCTTTTGATCTGCATACCGAGAAACTGGGACTTACAGAGCCACAACCGGGCTATTATCGTTTTCCCGCTATTATGGGCGACCGCTATTTTATCCGCCGTCTGCAACTCGGCGAGCAAACACCTGTACGGCTGACTTTCAACCACTATATCCGTACACGCGAGCAGTTGGCAGGCAAGTTGGCATCTACCTTGTTGCTAGACAGCGTGGATATATTGCGCCGCCTGGAAAGCGATGAGTATATGGCGCAATACGGATTGAACAAAGAGACCTCCATCTGCCTTTTTATCCCGAACACCTACGAAGTATATTGGACGATTTCGCCCGACCAACTCTTTGAACGGATGTACAAGGAATATAACCGTTTCTGGAACGAGCAACGCCGTCATAAAGCCGATTCTCTCGGTTTGACCCCCGTTGAGGTAGCCATTGTGGCTAGTATAGTAGAAGGCGAAACACACAACAAGGAGGAACTGCCCATCGTGGCAAGTCTCTACCTCAACCGTGTGCATAAAGGTATGTTGTTGCAGTCCTGCCCGACGGTAATCTATGCCAACGGAGATTTTACGCTGCGCAGAGTATTGAAAAAACATCTGGCGATTGATTCGCCTTATAACACCTATAAATATCCGGGGTTGCCGCCCGGTCCGATCCGCTGTGCTGCGCCCCAAACATTGGATGTGGTGCTCAATGCGCCCAATACGGATTATCTGTACATGTGCGCCAACCCGGATTTCTCGGGTACCCATATATTCAGTTCCCACTACAGCCGGCATGCGGCGGCGGCTGTAGAGTATAGGCATCAGTTAGACCAACGGAATATCAAATAATATGCTGTGGGATAATAATGACGATATTCGCTTGATTGAGTGCCAGAACTCAGGTCGCACTATTCAGCAACATCTTAATGCGTGCCGTGAGGAACGCCGTCCGTACGTATTTGTTACCAACACAATGACTATCAACCCGTTGCGGCGGATATTGGTGCCGGTATCAATGCTGGAGGAGGAGGTGTATAAGGCAGAGATGTGTACCTATATCGCGCGGAAGACCGGCGCACACATCCTATTGCTCAAAGCGCACGACTATGGAAGTAAGGCTATGCAGAATACCAATCGTATTATTACGCATATCCGCTCTGTGGCTGAACGTACAGGCGAAACTATATCATACCAACTGATAGAAGCCGGGAAGGACAGTTTTTCGTTGGTACGCGAGGCAAGTGAACGTGTGCGCGAATTGGGTGCCGATTTGCTTCTGCTCACCGCCAGCCGAGATTACGGATTGGATGATATACTATTCGGACCTCCTGAGCGGCATGCCATCCGTCGCTCTTTGGTTCCCGTTATGCTTATCAATCCGCGAGAAGATCTATTCTCACTCTGCGACTGACCGTAGTAATTCATTCCAGCCGCTGCATAAATACTGGCTGATAATCCGGCATCGTTTCGGGATAAAGTGCGGAACGAATGTCGCGGAGGATATACTCTGGGTGTACAATCCCCGTTTCCCAGAAATCATTCCCACCGGTGCTGTTTTGGAGGCGATAGAAATTATATACCTCACCATTTTGATATGCACGGAACCACGTCTGTTTCTCGTCTATTTTGCGCAATTCGTCGAGAGTATATGCATTCACACCTACCCAGACATCGGCATTGGAGAACACCTGCAACGCCTGCTCCATATTGAGGGGGATAGAGCCGTCGGAAGTACGCTCGGAGAATGTATAATCTGCTCCGGCATCGCGAAAGAGCCGCCCCATATAGGTGTTCCCTGCGGGTACATACCACGTTCCGCGAAAAGACGCTCCGGACATAATCGACCTGCGCTTGGTGATATTCAACCCGATAGTCTGTTCTTGGCGGTATGCCTCACAAACGGCGGTGGCAATAGAGTCGGCTCGACTGTCTTTGCCCATAAGTCCACCTACAAAGCGTATCCATTGCATACGTGCAAGGGGATTCTCCTCCCGCCATTCCACCATATAGATAACAGGGATACCCGCCTGCCTAATACGGTCGGTGTTTTGCATATTCTGTCCGTAGGCACTGACCAACAGGGCATCGGGGTGCGACAGCAACAGTTTTTCAGTATTGGGGTTCAGATCTTCTCCTATGTCAGTAATGGGCTGCGCAGGTCGGTTATACACCAATTGGGGTGTAGCCATAGCCACCACTTTATCCGTTGCACCGAGCGCATGCAAGTAGCCGATATGGGTAGCCGATGTAGTGGCGATACGCTGCAAAGGCACTTGCAGCCGCACACCGTCCGCCGGCACACTTTCCGTTGAATCCTCAACGAGATAATACCGTCCGAGCCTTTCGCCTTTCTGCCACGGATTATATACATCGGCTACACGAATCCCCAATGTATCCGCAATGCGGAAATACTGAGGTGCTTCCTCGCTGTGCGGCATATCTTTTGTGCTACACGCCGTACAGAAAAAACAGACTGCAATGCAAAAGAAAAATGGAATACAATCCAGACGCTGCATAAATGGTTAATTCGTGGATATATATGTTCCTGATAAGTAACGTTTAATGTATATGGCTATTAACGTTCTTCGTTTATTTCCCGATTGATGCTTTCGATATAGTTAACAATCTCCTCTTCGCCCAATCCGCTTTCGGCGCTGGTAACGAACATTGGTGGCAGTTCCACCCACGTCTCGAGCATCTTTTCTTTGTAGGCTTCCACATTCTCCCGCAACCGCACCTTGCCGAGTTTGTCGCCTTTCGTAAAAACGATAGCAAAAGGCACCTCGTTCTCGCCGAGCCATTCCATAAACTCCATATCTATTTTTTGCGGTTCGTGGCGGCAATCCACCAGTACGAACAGGCTGCACAGCGGTTCGCGCAAAAGGCAATACCGCTCAATCATCGCCTTGAGGTTGGCACGCTGCTGCTGCCCGGCCTGGGCATAACCATACCCGGGCAAATCAACGAGATGCCAAGCGTCATCAACAATAAAATGGTTGATTAGCAGCGTCTTACCCGGTTTCTGGCTGGTTTTTGCCAGTTTCGGATTATGGGCAAGCATATTGATTAGGCTCGATTTACCCACATTGCTTCGTCCGATAAAGGCATATTCGGGTAGGTTGCTCTTGGGGCAATCGGATACATCGGGACTGCTGATGACAAATTGGGCAGAATGGATCATGTTAGTTTATTAGTTGAGAGTTGAAAGTTGAGAGAAGTTGAGAGTTAATAGGGTGTATTATCTGCACGTCCCCCTCTCTGAGGGGGCTTGGGGGAGTCGGAGTCGGAGTTTCGCCCAGCAGATAAAGCCGATAAGGCAGGCAAGGGTGATGACCCCTGCGGCACAATAGCCTGTCCATCGCCACTCTACGGGCAAGTGAAAACCCTCCGGAGCGATAAGGATATAACTCGACGACACCATTGTCATAAAAAGTGCAGGAACAAGCGAGATGACATATCCGAAGCGGGTATGATGCTGCTTATAGAGCCAGACAGTACCTGCCCAAAGGGTAAACACCGCCAAAGTCTGGTTGGTCCACGCAAAGTACCGCCATACGATATCGAAATCCACGAAGACCATACCGAACACGCACAGAAACAGCGGAATGGCTATCATCAACCGTTTGCCGATACGGCGTTGGTCTAGGTGCAGAAAATCGGCTACAATGAGTCGTGCCGAGCGCAGAGCGGTATCGCCCGAAGTGATAGGTGCTGCAATAACCCCCACTATCGCCAATATGCCCCCCACGGCTCCGAGCCACGAATGGGCAACCCTGTCCACCACCAGCGCAGCGATGTTCTCGCCGGGGTGCTGTGCCGCAAACGCCTGCAAACCGTCAATGCCATAGAGCCCTTTTTCGGGGTCGGCAAAGAATGTCCCCGCAGCAGAAGCCCAAATCAAAGCCAGTATCCCCTCTGCCACCATTGCACCGTAAAAAATCCACCGCCCCTGCCGCTCATTGGTGATACAACGTGCCATCAGCGGCGACTGTGTACCATGGAAACCCGAGATAGCCCCGCAGGCGATACTGACAAACATCATCGGGAAAAGCGGCAGTCCGTTGGTCTGACGGTTCTGCAGTCCGTCGGTCAGTTCGGGCATCTCCCCGCCGTGCCAACCGAGCATAACCACCATAATCCCCAATCCCATAAAGAGCAGCACTGCCCCGAAAATCGGGTAAAAACGCCCGATAAGTTTATCAACGGGAAGTATGGTAGCGAATATATAATAGGCAAAGATGATAAGTACCCACACGATAGGTATGGCATGGGCTTGAAAAGACATCTCGGGCAACCCGCACAGTCCTTGCAGTAGGGTGGCTGGACCGGACAAAAACGTGGTTGTCAGCAAAACGAGCAGCACAAGCGACAGCACACGCATAAAAACTTTGATACCTTTTCCCAGTTCATCACCGATGATGTCGGGCAGCGAGGCACCGCCTTTGCGTACGGAGAGCATACCCGACAGATAGTCGTGTACGCCACCCGCAAAGATCGTTCCGAACACTATCCACAAAAACGCCGAAGGACCGAAAAATATACCCATTATTGCACCGAAGATAGGTCCCAATCCTGCGATATTGAGAAATTGTACCAGAAATATCCGCCACGGTTTCATCGGGACATAGTCCACACCGTCGGTTTTGGTGAGTGCAGGCGTCTGTGCTTTCGCATCTATACCAAAAACTCGCTCCACAAGTGTGCCATAGAGCGCAAAACCGACCACCAGGGCAATCAAACAAAGTATAAAAGTAATCATTTTCGTGGTATTCAAAACACAGCCGCAAAGGTACACAATTTTTCCGACTTATGCAAATCGATATGACTATGCTCTGTATGGGAGACGACGCGTCCCGCGTCGTTATGCGCCGCAGGCGCACTGAGTACCATAGCGGAAGCACATCCCCGTGGCTTAAGTAGAACTCCTTATCGTCCCGCATCGTTATCGTCGCATATACGTTTTATCATGTCTTTTTTATGGCATTTAGAGGCTGTTTTGAGAACTTTTGTATTATTTCCCCATTGTTTCATTATTTAATGCGGTTGCCATCGATTAGCGAGATGCCATTTGTGTATATCGCAAAAAAGCAGTACCTTTGCAAACAGAATCAAGGTACAAAAAAAGAGTCTGTAATGCCCCGTATTGCTACGATAGGTTTTTTCGACGGTGTCCATCTCGGGCATCGGTATGTGTTTCAAAGTCTGCTCTGCAAAGCAAAAGAACAGCATTTAGAGCCGTTGATTATTACGTTCCGCCAGCACCCGCGCGAGGTGTTGCAGGACGGCTATGTACCCGAACTGCTGACCACATTAGCAGAGCGCAAGACACTGTTGGAAACCTATGCCGAAACACTCGTCCTTGACTTTGGCGATATATACAGGCTCACGGCGGAGCAGTTTATGACCTATTTGCACGACAGATACGATGTGCGGGCGATACTGATGGGCTATGACCACCGGTTCGGCAGCGACGGATTGTCTTCGTTTGACGACTATGCCCAAGCAGGCGAACAGGCGGGCATATGGGTTGAGCAGTTGCCGCAGTATATGCCGCAGGTGCCTTCCGCCGGAGACGGGCTGCCCCAACATGTCAGTTCCACCGAGATACGAATGTTGCTGCAAACGGGGAAAATTGTTGATGCCAACGAGTTGCTGGGCTATCCATATACCCTCACGGGCAAGGTGATACACGGAAATGCCATCGGGCGTGAATTAGGTTTCCCGACCGCCAATATACGCTTGTCGGATGCGCATAAGTTAGTACCCGAAGAGGGAGTATATAAGGCAGAGGCATTTGTTTTTAACGAATGGCACAAGGCAGTACTCAACATCGGCTGTAATCCGACCATAGGCAACCCAAACCGGACACTGGAGGTACATATCATCGGTTATCACAACGATTTGTACGGACAAGAGATACGGGTCAGGCTGCTGAGTCGTCTGCGCGGTGAACAACGTTTTGCCGACAGGGCAGCACTGGCAGCGCAGATACAGCGGGACATAGCCGCCTGCCGTTGATTATTCCTGCCGTTTCAGGCTTTCGCGGTGTATCTCACGGAAGATATTCTCCACCAAATCTGTGGAAATCTCATTTTGTTTTGCCCATTCCGTCCGTCTGCGCAGTATATCCTCAAAACGCCCTTGTTGCAACGGAGGGGTGTTGTGTGCTTTCTTCCATTCGCCGATACGCCGGCTTACCTCCATACGTTGGGCTATACAATCCCACAGCCTATCGTCTATCTCATCTATCTCCGCCCGCAACCATTGCAACTCGGTTTGCTCAGTAGAAATGTATGGCATCGGATAGGTGTCCGTTAGTTCCTTCAGTTGCATCGGTGTGATCTGCTGCCGGGCGTCCGATAGTGCCTCGCGGGGGGCAATATGCGTTTCTATCATCGCCCCGTCAAATGCCAAATCGTGCGCATAATGCATCAAAGGCATAATTTTGTCCGCAGAGCCTCCCAGATGGCTCGGATCCAAGAGCAAGGGAATATCGGGACGTGCCAGCCGCAGCGTATGCGCCATTGCCCAACATGGGCGGTGCCCGCAACCACGGTGTATCGCCAGCACAGGAACGCCGGCACGTTCTATACGCTCTATGTCTCCCAACCAGAGTTGTACATCCTCGTTCACAGGATTCTTGACCATCACTCCGCGCAACTGTTCACGCTTCGGGTGATGCCAAATAGCGTCCGCCAACTGCTGCACCAAAATAGGATTGGCAGTGCTGCGGGCACCCAACCACAGATAATCAATACCCGCCGCCATCGCCTGTACTGTATGTTCAACTGTTGCCACCTCGGTCGCCACTGCCATACCGGTCTCCTCCTTCACCTCTTGCAACCACAGCAGGGCTTCCTCCCCCACCCCTTGGAAGGTATTCGGATTCGTACGCGGTTTCCATACCCCCGCACGGAAAACAATACGATTTCCCAACAGGGAAACAATCTCACAGGCGGTTCCTACCACTTGTGCTCGGCTCTCGGCGGCACAGGGTCCCGCTATTAGAAAAGATATTGCCATAACGGCTAACTGACCTGTTACTATTAGCGTTGCCAACTATCTGAACAACTGCCAATGTTATAAACAACTACTTTTTGCGGAGAGGAAAGTATCGGCAATGCTACCACGCCCGCATCTGTATTTTTAGACTGCAAAATTACACAAAATATCTCAATACACCAAATCCGAACACATCATCCCATAGCAACCGCATCAAAATTGTATATTATTCCGGGGGCGCGGACGCCCCGTCCGCGGTCGGTTTGCCACAAACCGTATGACTATGCTACGCACTTGGGAGACGTGAAGCGTAAGGCGGATGTGCGCAGCACACTGAGTGCCGAAGCAACACGAAAGCCTGTGGCTTGAGTAGAACTCCTTATCGTCCCGCGTCGTTATCGGCTTCGCCGAACCACATATACGTTTCAATATGTCTTTTTGATAGCACGTAATGCTATTTTGAGAACTATTGTGCTGTTTTTATATTGTTTCATTACTATTTTGACGCGGTTGCCCTGACATCATCCGACATCCCTGTGACAATCTTTATCAATATCCGACAAATGTCCGGATTGGGTGTATTGTTACGCTCCATACCCCACAATGACAATATGATGCCTCCCCCATCTTTTACCCTCCATCTTTTACCCTCCATCTACCCTCCATCTACCCTCCATTTACGCTCCGTTTACCCTCCATTTACGCTCCATTTACGCTCCATTTACGCTCCGTTTACCCTCCATTTACTCTCGTGCTGATAAGCATAGGTGATTCTTAGGTGATTCAGCCGTCAATCCCGATGTTTACACGAGAGTTGGCACCGGCCTTCACAGGTGACGCAGATGCTACGGCTTCCCTGCAAACCATAGTCGGGGACGCGGGCGCCCCGCCCGCGGTCGGTTTGCCACAAACCGTATGACTATGCTATGCACTTGGGAGACGTGAAGCGTAAGGCAGGTGTGCGCAGCGCACTGAGTGCCGAAGCGAAACGAAAGCCTATGGCTTGAGTAGAACTCCTTATCGTCCCGCGTCGTTATCGGCTTTGCCGAACTATTATAAATCCGCCTTATGAGTTCCATCCGCCCTGAAAAAATACACTCTCCCTATAACCACATCTATTGACTAACAGGTTGTTCTGCATACTCTGTCGAGAGCATAACGATAGAATGTGAATGTTGTAGCATAGGGCATACACACCCGTTATTATGTTTTATAACATATAATAAAATTTGTATATATCCCCTAAAAGCAGTACCTTTGCACCGTTTTTGTAGAAAAACTGACACATTTTGCAGCCGCTACAAATAACATACAACTAATATACTAACCTCTAAATTCTAATTTATCATGAAGAAACTGTTCACTTTCTTTGTGCTGTGTTTGGCAGCACTCTCTCTCAACGCCGCTGACTATTATGTAGCAGGTACGATCCCCGGCATTTCTTGGGACAACCGGGGCGAAATGGTAAAAGACGGCAATGTCTATACCTACACGTGGACTGCCACCGCTGACGGCACATACGAGTTCAAAATTACAGCCTGTGCTACCGGATGGGACTGCACCAACTATGGTAATGAGACGGGTAATAATATCGTCTTCTCCTGCAAAACCGGCGATGTAGTAGTCATTGCTTTCGATCCCGCCATCCCAAGTATCACGGTAAGCGGTAATACGGAAACACCCGTTACGGACATCAAGTATTACGTGGCTGGTACGCTCCCCGGTTGCGAATGGAACCCTACATCGCAAGAGATGACGCAAGACAGCGAAAACAAGAACCTGTGGAAATATACGTTTACTGCCGAGGCTGCTTCCTACGAATTTAAAATTACGCAAGGGACATGGGCTATACAATATAACAAAAATAACATTGACGAGAACTCGCCAATCGCACTTAGTGCCAACGAAGAGAACGTGAAAGTAACTTTCGCCGCTGGACAGGCTGCTATCATCTTCAATGCCGAGACCAAAAAAATTTCTGCCAGTCAGCAAGGACAAGGTGAAACACCGATTGCTTCCGCCTACTTTATCAAACACCCGTTTGAAAACAACAACTGGGAATGGCGAGAACTGAGTCCCAATGCAGACAAAACCGTTTGGACATTAAACGCCACCTATGGCGGTGCCGGCTGCAATTGGAATACCGAAGCAAGTGATACCAACGCACAGTGGATTGCATCGCCCCAATTGGTAGGCGATCCGCAAGTAGGCGATCAGGTTACATTCTCTCTTGACCCTGTTGCAGGAACCATCACTATTACCAAAGACAACTCACAAACCGCTCTTAATAATACAAACCTGCAAACGGTTGCCACCAAACTGGTACGCAACGGCGCGGTTTATATCCTCCGCAACGGTATATTGTACACCACCACAGGACAAATAGCAAAATAAGTTAAGTACTGACCCTTATCACTTATTCTCCGAGTTGAGAAACTGCAACTCGGAGAATAAGTCTTGTATAATAGCAATGCTACATCGTTCACACTCCTTTTTGCTCCTGCTGTTGTGCTTTGTGCTGATAGCGGGGAATGTTATGGCTGCACCGAGAGGCAAGTCTTCCAAGCATAAAAAACTGACACGCACATACACCAAGGTCCCGCTCACCGACGTACTGACCGACATCTGCAAACGAACGGACTACAAACTCGACTATTCCGGTGCCGAACTCGACGAGGCTATGCCCGTTACACGCAAGTTCAAAGACGTTAGTGCCACATCGGCTATCAAAAGAATACTCGGCAAACAGTATATCGTAAAAGCCAAACGCGGCACTATCTATATTACCAATGTACCCGTGCCGCCTACCACCTACCAAGTACGCGGAATACAGCCGTCAGACATAGCGGAAGACGAAGAGAAAATAGTTTATACCTATCAAGACACTACCTACGCGGTCGCTTGCCGTACCGTAACAAAACGTATCGACCCCAAGATAACCGGGCAAAAAGACCTCCCTGCCAAACACTATGTACAAGCCCTCGTCGGATTGGGATACGGCTCTCTGGGACATACCATGCGAGATAAAGACGGCAACAAAGCAGGCATCAACCGCGGCGACCTGCAGGGGCAACTGCAAGTGCAATACGCCTACTATTTCCACCCCAACTGGGGCGTAACTATGGGCGTGGGCTTCTCGGCTTTCGGCAGCCATAGTGTACTCAACAATACCACCGTCTGGACCGGCACAACCGACAGCGAGGGAGAGAAATACGACCACTATGCACTTACGCACAACTGGTGCGAACAACAGATAACACACATTGTGGATTTCCCTATCGGCATTCAGTGCCAATACCCCCTTAATGATAACAACCTCCGTCTCTATGCGGGCGCAGGCATACGCATAGGCGTACCGGTTTATAACCGATGGGTTCTCCACAAAGGGGCATTGGAGCATCAAGGCTACTATCCACAATGGAATATGCTCATACGTGAAGGAGAAGGAAATATGACCGGAGACCGCGATTTCTATACAGAGCATATCGGCACTGATTGGAATACAGAACGCCGCGAACTGAAACAAAAACCTGTTTCGCTTGCCGTAGATGCCAGTGTTGGCGTGATGATTCCGCTCAATCAGCAAGTGGATTTGATGTGCGGCATGTATTTCCAGGTGGGCTGTCTCGACCTCAACCCTGCCAAGCAAACAGACAGACAGGAGATAGGCTGGCAACAGACAGGCAAAACGCCCGACTACCGCAACCACATCTTTATGAACGAGTACGCTGGTTTGCTTAATTCCAACCTCGCCTCTGCCACCCATCCGTGGGGCGTAGGCATTACGGTAGGCGTATCGTGGCACCACATCGAGAAACCCAAGAAACCCGAACCTACCTACGAAAAACTGCAAGTGTGCGACACTACCTACACCCTCACTGCACGTACGGAGACAACTCTCAAACCGAAGAAAGAAGCCGCTAAACAGATTGTACAGGTAATGCGCAAATCCGTCATCTGGTTTGATGTCAACTCCACCACCCCGAAATTGGAACCCGCCGATGTGTTGGACAAGATTGCAGCCGTACTGATACAGAACCCTGACCAGCAGATTATCATCTCAGGACACGCCAGCAAAGAAGGCAATGCACGCAAAAACCGTGTATTGTCAGAGCAACGCGCCAAAGTAGTGGCAAAAATGCTGGAAGAGAAAGGGGTGAAAGAAAACCAACTGCATATCGAAGCACACTCGTCGGATATAGCCTATATTACCGCAGACGGCACCAAGCACACCATTGCTTTGGATCGGCGTGTGGAGATTATCCCTCTGGAAAACGGACAACCCGTCCGGGAACTGCAATTGATGCAAACCGTAGAAGCAACCGAATAACACCGATCCTACCCTAATCGAATGATAAATATGAAACGCATATCCATCATATTGTTTGCTGTTTTGTCGGCATATACTGTATTTGCTACCATACCAAGCGGAACCACTATCTATTTGGACGTATCACAACACAAGTGCTGCTATACCACCTATATGCTGCGCTCGGACGATATAGGTATCTGCAAAAAAATGACCCCCGTGGCGGGCTATACAGGACTCTATTCATACAAACTCAATCGGAGCGTGAATAACAAACTGCGCTTTGCCGGCACCGACCGCACACTGCAAATAAACAACGGCGACGAACTGAACTACAACATCGATGATTTCAATCCATGGACTACCTCGTGGGTGGGCAGTTCCGCACTGTATTGCGTAGTAACGGACGAAAATGGTACTTGCAGTTGGATGGCAGAACCATTGGCTACACAAGACAGCCCTTTGGCAGATGCGAACATCACGATGGCATACAACTGCACAAAGCATAAGTTTGTGGCGGGAATATATGCCGAATTTAACAGCACACCATGCGGCGTAAAAATATCCTCGTCCGCTATGCCGGAAGACAAAGTGATAAAGAAACCGCAGTCGCCTTTGTCGTACACCGTTTCCGATGAAATAGCATTAGGCGAAACGGTAACGGTTACTCTGAGCATCTATAGCGATGTGGCTTGCACCAACAAAGTGGACGAACGCACATTCTCAGCCATTGCCGCTTCGCAAGAATGTAGCCGGACGCACAATATCAGTTTCTGTATGGGTACCACTGCCACACTCACCGCATCGCTGGAGGGCGACATCTACGAATGGAGTTCAACCGACCCCGCCGTCAACGGAGCCAACACACGTTCCGTAAAAATACCTACCGACAACCTCGGCAAGTACACATATAGTGTAAAGACCTACCAAATCAACATCGTGGTTGAAAACAACCTGATGGCAGGGGGCGACTTTGAGAACGAAGGCATAGGGTTCTCGTCTGACTACTACTATGTGGGCAAAGATGTAGTGGCTAACTATGGTAGTCACGGGCAGGACATCTACACGCTAACACAAGATGTCAGCCAATTCTGGCGCGATTTTGCCTCTGTCAAAGCACATGGAGGCAAGTACTACGGTTTCTTTGATGCAGAGAGCAAAGGCTATGCGTGGAAAGCGGAGACCAATTCCTCGGAGGGTACTCATAGTCAGGACAACCCGAACCTGCAAATCAGGAAAGGGCAGAAATACTATTTCTCCTATTGGGCAGCCTTTCCTAATGCAGAAGGTACGGAGTATTTCTCCGCCACACCGGCTACACTGCAATTCTTGATTTCGTACCTCAACAAAGACGGGAACCGCATTACCGAAAAATTAGGCGACCCGTACACATTATCCAACAACGACCATAACTGGCATCAGCAAACGGTAATCTGGACCGCACCTGCCAGTTCCGCAGAGGTTATGATTGCCGTATATGATACCGTTACTTCATGGCGGGGCAACGACTTCTGCTTGGATGACATTATGTTCCAAAATGTATCTTACTCCGAGACAAATGTGGCGTTTACCGACTATTTCGAGGTAACCGTACGTGATTGCGACCTGCCTGAACCGTGTGCAGTACCTGTCTATCGCAAATGGAATGATTTCCTGTTTGTGGACAACAGCGATTCTATCTACACGGAATACCAATGGTACTGCAATGGAAAAGCCATTGAAATTGGGGGAAACGCCCAGTATTACCGTATATCCGAACCCAATGATACAGACGAATACTATGTTTTGCTCAACGGCAGCATCAAGTCGTGTTCCACCACGATCGCCAATGCAGACAAGTCTGTTGATAGCAAACCCTATCCTACCAAACAGATGGTAGCCAAACGGGTCTATGTATTGTCCCCCGATTTCCGGTTGGTGGTAACATACTTTGACGACGGTAGTACCGAAACAGAAAAACAACTACGTTTCTAACAGATTATCCTATGTCCAGACGGCTTCTGCAGACAATCACCGTTTGTGCGTTGCTTGTT
>DKEG01000004.1:42669-55848 GCA_002452095.1 Bacteroidales bacterium UBA6828
AACAAGCAACGCACAAACGGTTTATTCACTACACAATACTGTGGTAGATACTACACGTATGACAGGCTGCGAGGGAGAGGATGTATTCTTACGGGGGGCAGAGAATACATCGGAGTCGTCCTATCTGTGGCAACAAATAGAACTCGGAAAAAATATCACCATACCATACCCCGGTAGGACTTACACTTATACTGTCGGCAACACGACCGACACCATAGTATGCGAGGTGGTAACCACTACGGTTTATGCCAAAAACAATCTGATGGCAAGCGGTGATTTTGAGACCTGCCCGCCCGATTTTGAATCGGATTACCAGTACGCTTTCGATTGGGACAAATCAAAAGGTTGCAACTATAATAGCAGCAATTTTTATGGCGACTGTCCCCAAAATTATATAAATAACATCTATGCCATTACGGCAAATGCCAATACTTTTTGGCGCGATTATCAAGTACGCCAACCACATAGCGGACAGTATTTTGCATTGTTTGATGCAGGTAAAGAGGGATATGCGTGGAAAGCCGAAACAAAGAAAGGTAACCCTAATCTGAAACTGCAGAAAGATTCCACCTACCTGTTTTCATATTGGGTTGCCCACCCCAATACAAGCGATCATAGCAACTCCCCTGCAGAACTGCAATTCGTACTGATACTGCGCAATGGGACCCAAAAAGCCGATACAGTGGATTTGGGTACCCCGCACAAACTCTATCAGGGGACGGAAAAAGACAACGACTGGCACAAAGTGGAGGTACAATGGACCAACACATTACGCGATTGCGATGATGTGATCATCGGTGTATATGACCGAAACGGCAATGCCGGTATAGGTAACGATTTCTGCTTGGACGACATTATGTTCCAGAACACCACCTATGTCTCTACAGAAGTGCTGCACCGCACCGTATTTATTGTCAGTCCGAAACCACAAGCCGAGTGTTGCCCGACCGTATTGAACGGCAATCCTGTAGATACTACCGTTTGCCTGCAAGACCTGCCTTATGTTTGGCAAAAGACCATCTATGGTGAGACATTCCGTATCCGTATTGAAAATACCGATGCCACAGGCACTTGCAAAGTGGATACGATTGTCAAGTATAAAACTGCCCATATCGGTTGTGACAGTATCCGCTTTGCTTTCCGTGTCCACACGCAAGACTGCCATACCTGTCCGCCCGTGGTGGAAGCCGCACCTGTGGACACCATAGTCTGCTATGATACGCCATTTCCTTTCCAATGGAGAGGATATTCTTTCAATAGTCCTGATGCTATGGGGATAAGCACAGTCAATTCTGTTATAAAGTCGCTATCCGACCCCGCTTGCGACAGTTTGAGTCTGACCTTCCGTATTCGGTGCACTGCGCAACCGGTAGAAGACAATACCGATGTGTCTCTCTGCGAAGACGAACTGCCCTACCAATGGATATGGCTGTCGCAGCCTATCCGCCAAGCGGGCGATTACCTATATACGGAAAAGACGGTACAAGGGTGCGATTCCATACGGCATACCCTGCATCTGTCCATTATACCAAACATTATACAGTACAAGAAATGGGCTGACGTGGTCTTTATTCCGGATTCTGCCGGGCGATACACCTCCTATCAATGGTATCATAATGCACAACCGATTGCCAATGCCGTTGAGCAGTTTTATCACGCCCCTGAAGGATTAAGCGGGCTGTATCATTGTGTTATGCAAACAATAGACGGCACAACGGAACAGTCATGTCCTCAAGATTTTGATGCCATTGCCCGTTCCGCAGATGAGAATGCGGGAGCCGAACCGGTGCGCCGCATAGTGGCTCAGCGTACAATGTGGATAAGCCCTGTTTTCCGTGTAAAAATAACTACCTATTCCGATAATACTATTCAAGCCGAGAAACAATGCGTAATTCAGCACTGACCCTAACTCTACGCTTTGGCATTTGTGTGCTTTGTTTGGCATATACAATACCCGTACAGGCACAACGCAACGGACTATACGGCACCTCCACCCGCTCCGGTCGTGAAGTGTCATTCGACGTGGCAATAGGAGCGGGCTATTCTCAATTGGGATACAACACAGCCCAAACCGATTTGAAGACCTCTACCATCGGCGATTACGGAATAAACGCACACCTCGGAATAAACTATTTCTTTACCACGTATTTCGGTATCGGTGTGGGAGCCGACTTTACACGGTATGGCCAGTCGGTTTCGTTAGATGACAACCGCCTTGTATGGAATGACGTTACAGATACCGATGCAGACGATATGGTCGCTGGGGAACGGTATGACCATATATTGGCTATCTACAAGTGGCGCGAACGGCAGCAGCAACTCTATATTGCTCCGCAACTGATGCTAATGTCGGTAGTACCTTTCTCACATCTCAGTCTGCAAATAGCAGCCGGCGCAGAATATGGATTTTGCGTACAATCTTCTTATCGTGCATCCGGCGATATAGAGCATACCGGTTTCTATGACAAATGGGGACTGACGCTCTACGATGTACCGGCACACGGTTTCTACCGCACCACCGGTTTTGCTCCGGAAGGCAACCTGAAAGACCGGTTTGCCAACCGGCAACAATTATCCATAGTAGGCAGGATAGGTGTACTCATTCCGTTAACCCGTTCTTTGGATTTATGCGCAGATGTACTGTGCAAGTATGCGGTCTATACATCGCCCGGCACAAGCAATACCGCCGGCGGGAATAGAGAGGTCGGTTTCCACGAAAACGCCACAGATAAAAACGTACGCGATCCGCACTATTTCATACCGGAATACAGCACACTTATCTCCACCCCTGTTGTATCAGGCAAATACTCGCCTTTTCTGACGGGTATAGAAATAGGAATCCGCTATCGGCTCCCGCTGCATAAGTCATTCCCGTGCCGCTGCATTGCGGACTGACAAACTTCCGACAACACAAATACTTTCCATTGTTTCCGAGCATACAAAAGAGGCTGTCAACCCTGTGTCAGACAGCCTTTTTATGTTGCACCCTCAGCATATTGTATTATTAACAACCCGATAATCACCCGATGCCGTTATACGGAGTATATAGACTTCGATTAACTCTAACTATATTGGAAGGGGGCTTGTACATATCGAAAAAAAGCAGTAACTTTGCACGTCTTAAGAGACGTTTGAAATAAACAAACAACGTATAAACGAACAAACCTAATAATATGGAATTCAAGTATGCACCGATGTTTCAACTCGGTAAAGACGAAACGGAGTACTATCTGCTGACCAAAGACTATGTGTCGGTTGGCGAGTTTGAGGGACACCCGATCTTGAAAGTGGAAGCCGAAGGTCTCACCAAGATGGCGCAACAGGCTTTCCACGACGTGAGTTTTATGCTGCGCCGCAGCCACAACGAGCAGGTAGCCAAGATATTGCGCGACCCGGAAGCCAGTGCCAACGACAAGTATGTGGCTCTCACATTCCTGCGCAATGCCGAAGTGGCTTGCAAGGGGCAACTGCCGCTCTGCCAGGATACCGGAACGGCTATCGTACACGGTGAGAAAGGGCAGCAGGTCTGGACGGGCTACTGCGACGAAGAGGCATTGAGCCACGGTGTTTATAACACATATACTCAGGACAACCTGCGCTATTCGCAGAACGCACCGCTTACGATGTACGAGGAAGTGAACACAAAATGCAACCTGCCCGCCCAGATAGACATTGAGGCTACCGAGGGTATGGAATACCGCTTCCTGTGCGTAACCAAAGGCGGCGGCAGCGCGAACAAGACCTACCTCTACCAGGAGACCAAAGCGCGTATTCAGAACCCCGGCACACTGATTCCGTTCCTTGTGGAGAAAATAAAGAGTCTTGGTACAGCCGCCTGCCCGCCGTACCATATCGCTATCGTCATAGGCGGCACCAGTGCGGAGAAGAACCTGCTGACCGTCAAGTTGGCATCCACCCACTACTACGACAGTCTGCCTACCACGGGCGACGAGACAGGGCGTGCCTTCCGCGATACCGAGTTGGAGAGGACGCTGCTGCAAGAGGCATACAAGATAGGTCTCGGTGCACAGTTCGGCGGCAAGTATATGGCGCACGACGTGCGTGTGGTACGCCTGCCGCGCCATGGTGCCAGTTGCCCTATCGGCTTGGGTGTCAGTTGCTCAGCCGACCGCAACATCAAGTGCAAAATCAACAAAGACGGTATCTGGCTGGAGCGTCTGGACAACAACCCGGGCAGCCTGATACCCGAGGAGTTGCGCCATGCCGGTGAGGGCGATGCCGTGCGTATTGACCTCAACCAGCCGATGCGCGATGTATGCAATATCCTGACCAAATACCCGATAGGTACCCGCCTCTCGCTCAACGGCACTATCATCGTGGGACGCGACATCGCCCATGCAAAAATCAAAGCACGCCTTGATGCCGGCGAACCGATGCCCGAGTATTTGAAAGACCACCCTATCTACTATGCAGGTCCTGCCAAGACGCCTAAGGGTATGGCTTGCGGCTCGATGGGTCCGACCACGGCAGGGCGTATGGATCCGTATGTGGACGAGTTCCAAGACCACGGAGGCAGCCTGATTATGCTGGCTAAAGGCAACCGCTCGATAGATGTAACCAATGCATGCAAGAAGCACGGCGGGTTCTACCTCGGTTCGATTGGCGGACCGGCTGCTATCCTGGCACAGGAGAACATCAAGTCGATCGAGTGCGTGGAGTACCCCGAATTGGGTATGGAAGCCATTTGGAAAATTGAGGTGGAGAACTTCCCCGCATTCATCCTTGTGGACGACAAAGGCAACGATTTCTTCAAGCAACTCAAGCCGTGCACGGGGTGTACCATACTCAATTAACAATTAATAATATGCAGAGCAGGTTATAGGTCTGATGGGACTTATTAGCCCTATCAGACCTATACCATCTCCTACTATGGATAACAATCGGCAGAAAAAGAAAGGTTTTTGGCAGCGGGCACGGTACAAATACCGTTTGACCGTGATAGACGAGAGCAGTCTGAATGAGAAATGGCATATCCGCTTGAGCGGACTCGGCGTATTCAGTATGCTCTTTCTGCTGTTTGTCATAGTAGTGGGCGTTTTCTCGCTGTTGATTATCTACACTCCTATCCGCAATGTCTTACCCGGGTATGGCGAGAGTATTCGCCAACAACTGATTACCGAGTCGGCGCGAGTGGATTCACTCAGTACCGACCTCGAGTTGCAACGCCGTTACCTGGAGGTAATCAAACAGGTTACTGCGGGCGAGATTCAGTCCGACACGGTGCAGAGTCTCGACTCTATGCAGATTGTTATGCGGGCGGAGTTGCTCGAAGCCAAAAACCAAGCCACCGAGGAGTTTCTCTCACAGTACGAGGAAAAAGAGAAAGACTATCTGCAGTTCTTTGATACGCCTAACACTTTGCCTACCATCAGTTTTTTCAGACCGGTACAAGGTGTGGTTGCAGCGCATTACGCACCCGAACAAAAGCAATACGGTATCGTACTGCTGACCACAGACGACAAGAATGTTACTTCCGTACTATCCGGCACGGTCATCTATGTACAACAGGAACAGGACGACACCTACACAATGCTGGTGCAGCACGAGAACTACCTGAGTGTGTACCGCCGGATAGGAACGGTGCTGAAGCAGGTAGGAGCACAAGTGCAATCAGGGGAAACACTCGGTATAGTCGGCGAACAGCGGCTGTTGGGTTTCGAATTGTGGAAAAACGGTCAGTGCATCAACCCCGAAGAAGTGATTGCGTTTTAAGGGCGAAATTTGTAAATTTGTAAGTGTGTAGATTTGTAAATGAAACAGATTGCGATATTAGGCAGCACGGGCAGTATCGGCACGCAAACTTTGGACGTTGTGCGGGCGAACCCGGACCGCTTTGAGGTGTACGCCATCTCGGCGAACCGTAGCATCGACCTGCTCATACGGCAGGCACGGGAGTTCCACCCCGAAGTGGTGTGCATTGCCGACGAGAGTCTCTATCAGCCGCTCAAAGAAGCACTCTCCGACCTGCCTATCAAGGTGTGGGCAGGTGCAGACGCCATAGCCGAGATGGTGATGATGCCGAGTATCGACATCGTGGTGGCGGCAATGGTAGGCTATGCCGGTTTGCGTCCCACGATGGAGGCTATACGGGCAGGCAAGACCATCGCCCTTGCCAACAAAGAGACCCTCGTCGTGGCGGGGGACATCATCTGCCGTCTGGCACAGCAATACCACACCCCTATCCTGCCGGTGGACAGCGAGCACTCGGCTATCTTCCAGTCGCTTGCGGGAGAACAGAACAACGAGATAGAGAAGATTCTCCTTACCGCCAGCGGCGGACCATTCCGCACCTTCACCCGCGAGCAGATGGCGCACGTTACGGCAGTCGATGCCCTCAAGCACCCCAACTGGGACATGGGCGCAAAGATTACCATCGACTCCGCCAGTATGATGAACAAAGGTTTCGAGGTCATCGAAGCCAAGTGGCTGTTCGGCGTAGAGGTGGACAGGATTGAGGTGCTGGTTCACCCGCAGTCCATCGTGCATAGTGCGGTGCAGTTCCGCGACGGGGCGGTGAAAGCCCAACTCGGAGCCCCCGACATGCGCCTGCCTATCCAGTATGCACTCACCTATCCCGAGCGGCTTCCGAGCGATTTCCCGCGCTTGGACCTGTTACTGACGCACGACCTGTCTTTCGAGAAACCCGATTTGGAGCGATTCCCGAACCTCGCTTTGGCATACCAAGCCACCCGCCGCGGGGGCAATATCCCCTGTGTACTCAATGCCGCTAACGAGGTGGCAAACCTCGCTTTCCGTCGGGGGCAATGCGGCTTCCTGCAGATGTCGGACATCATAGCCGATACAATGGCTAAAGCGGAATATATCGCCGCTCCTACCTACGAAGACTATGTAGCAACCGACACGGCTGCAAGGCAGATCGCCGAAGCAGCAATTTGTAAATTCTATTCATAATTCTTCATTCATAATTCATAATTCATAATTAGAAAAAAATGCGTTGGTTACAACTCATCATTGCGCTTAGTTTTTTAGTGGTCATTCACGAATTAGGGCATTTTACTTTCGCGCGTATCTTCAAGGTGCGTGTAGAGAAATTCTATATGTTTTTCAACCCCCGTTTCTCACTGTTCAGGGCGAAAAAAGTGGGCGGACGCTGGCGTTTCCGCTTCTTTGCCAAGAATGTGGAACCCGCTATGGTGGAGGTGGAAGACCCGATAACCCACGAACCCAAATTGGACGAAAAAGGCAACAAGATCTATCGCCCGATGACCGATACGGAGCGTGCGGCTTTGCCTGCAGACGACTGGCGTCGCGACCCCGACAACACCGAGTGGGGCATCGGCTGGGTACCTTTCGGCGGCTATTGCGCCATCGCGGGTATGGTGGACGAGACCAAGTCCGCCACCGACCTGCCCTCCGAGCCGCAGCCGTGGGAGTTCCGCGCCAAACCCGCATGGCAGCGCCTGTTTATCATTATGGGCGGTATCCTGGTCAATTTTGTTGCCGCACTCGTGATGTTCGTCCTGATACTTTTCTCGTGGGGACAGGATTCGCTACCGCTGCACAATATCGATACCGGTCTCTACTACTCCGAACTGCTGCAGCAAGAGGGTTTCCGGCAGCAGGATAAGATACTGTCTATCAACGGACAGGAACCGCAGGAACTGAGCGATGTCGTGCAATGGCTGATTATCGAAGGCAAACAGGATGTAGTCGTCCTGCGTGGCAACGATACCGTCGCACTCACTATATCCAAAGACCTCGGCACACGCTACCTCGCTTTGCAAAACGACTTCGACCGTCAGGAACGGCAGAAACAGCGCGACGACAAGTCCTACCAAAAACGCAACTACCAACTCATCGGCTATTTTATGCCCTTTGTCGTTGATTCTGTATTGGAAGGCGGGGCTGCCTACTATGGCGGGATGCAGGCGGGCGACAGCATCGTCGGTATCAACGGGCAGGACGGTCTGTGCTATATCCAATCCACCGAGATACTGCAAGCCCACCCGTGCGACAGCGTCGTTGTGGACTATTACCGTGCCGGCGAATTGCACCATACCGGTGTTTTCATCGGCGACCAAGGCAAACTCGGAGTCTATCCGCGCCTCCCCATAGCGTTCTACCACTATGAGCATACCGACTACACTTTCTGGCAGTCTATTCCGGCAGGAATCAAATATGGCTGGGATATGCTCGCTATGTATGTCAAGCAGTTCCGCCTCGTCTTCACCAAAGAGGGCGCACAATCGCTCGGCGGCTTTGGGGCTATCGGCAATATGTTCCCCGACACGTGGAACTGGTTCTCTTTCTGGCACATGACGGCATTTCTCAGCCTCATTCTCGCCTTTATGAACTTCCTGCCTATTCCTGCCCTCGACGGCGGATATATCCTCTTCCTGCTTTGGGAAATCATTACACGCCGCAAACCGAGCGACAAGATCCTTGAAATCGCCAACAACATCGGCTTCTGGCTGCTCCTTGCCCTGCTCATTTTCGCCAACGGAAACGACATTCTCAAATTGTTCTTCTAACCGACCCGCGACCGACCCGCGATACACCCCCGACAATTTCCCGAGAGAATACCGAGAGAACTTCGGAAAAAAGTCGGGCAAAACAGCAAGGGATACGCAAGGGATGAGCAAGGGATAGACAACCCATAAACAACCAAAATAGAACGAAAAATGAAGCAAGACAATCCATATACCGACCCCACGGACACCCTCTCTACGGGGTCCCCACAAACAGAGTGCAGTGGGGTGTTCTCGAGGGGGCGAGGGGAGTCGCAGTCGGATTATTTCGTCCACCCATCCTCCTATGTGGATGAAGGCTGTAGCATCGGTCGCGGCACCAAGATTTGGCATTTCTCGCATATTATGTCAGGCTGCCGCATAGGTGAGGACTGCAATATCGGGCAGAACGTGGTTATCTCGCCCGATGTGGTGTTGGGGCGCAACTGCAAGATTCAGAACAATGTGTCCGTCTACACGGGTGTCCGCTGCGAGGACGATGTCTTCCTCGGACCGAGTATGGTCTTCACCAACGTCATCAACCCGCGTGCGGCGGTCAGTCGCAAAGCGGAGTACCGCCCGACAATCCTCAAACAGGGCACATCCGTCGGTGCCAACGCCACCATCGTTTGCGGACACACACTCGGCGAATACTGCCTCATCGGCGCAGGTTCGGTCGTTACGAAAGACGTCCCCGCCTACGCCCTTATGGTCGGTAATCCCGCACGCCGCATCGGTTGGGTGAGCCGCCACGGAGAAAAACTCACTTTCGACGCCCGCGGCATCGCCATATGCCCCGCTACAGGGGAAAAGTACCAACTCACAGACAATCAAGTTACCCTCTTAGGATAATCCACAAAATAGTATGATACAACGTATTCAAACCCTTTATTTGTTTCTTGTAGTAGTGCTTGGCACGCTGCTTTGTTTCTTCTCGCCTATGCAGTTTCTGCCTGCAACGGGCACTGCCTACATCACGCTCGCCACATTCTCTAAGTGGCCTTTGGCGGTCATCACGGTGGCTATCCCGCTGATTGCTCTGGTGGACATTTTCCTCTTCAAACGCCGCTTGTTGCAGGCGCGTCTCAACATTGTAAATGTTATCCTTTGCGTGGGCTATTATGCCCTGTTGGCACTTTATATCGCCTTTATCGTTAAGGGATACGAACCAGTCAACGATATGATTTTGACCGGCGCAGACTGGTACCCCACTGTGTGGGCATCCATCCCGCTCATCAATATGATTCTTACCCTGATGGCAACCCGCCGTATCCTCAAAGACGAAGCCCTCGTCCGTGCCGCCGACCGACTGCGCTGATATACAGGAAATATGCATTTATATGCAATCAGCCTTACTCTCCTTATCATTTACGTAGAAAAGACGTAGAAAGAATTGGAGTTGCGGGCGATTTCATTACCGCATCGGGTGTCTCGGGTACTATGATGGAGGTATCTATCGTCTCTACCAAGATTCTCACTACCGACAATCGTGTCATCGTCCTGCCTAACGGCACACTTTTCAGCAGCAATATCGAGAACGTGTCTGCACAACCCTTGCGCCGTGTGGACTGGACAGTCAGCGTGGAGTACGGCTCCGATGCCGAGAAATGTATGGAACTCATTCAGTCCATTATGCACTCCGATGCCCGTGTCCTCACCTCTGCCGACCAGCGTCCGAAGGTGGACTCCCGCTCGGCGGTGAACACCGAGGGATTGCCTATTCCCGACCCGTTTGTGGCACTCTCTTCGCTCAATGAAAACGACATCTCCTTTACCGTCCGTGCCTGGGTGCGCAAAGAGGACTATTGGAACGTATTCTACGACCTCAATCTCCGTTTCTACACCGAACTCCCGCAGCACGGCTTCGGCTTCGCCTACCCCCACATGGACGTCAACATCACCAACAACACGAATGCTTAAGGGAGAGTATTTATAGAACCTGCACTAAGTCACATTTTCTCCCTATCTATCTCCCCAAGAAAAACAGCAGTTGCAGCAAAAATGGCTACCAACGTAGCAACCACCCTCACGGGCTAGCGCTACTATTTTGAATCTAAATCTCGAACAAGACGGACTGCATGCCCATAGTCGTAGTAACTGAGATCCGTGGTCGCTCCATTAGAATAAAAGTACAGGTAGCGCGCGTAGCCCGAGCCGATAGGTGTAGCAGACCAATAGAAGCCAGCGGGCTGCACGTAGTACACATTCGCCCCGATGCGGTACCCCGAAGTTGGTAAGAACACAGCATTAGCGGCTTCTAAGTTCTGCCAATCGCTCAAAGTTAAGGTTTGGCAAAAAGCATACTCATATATGCTAAACGTCGACGAGAAACCATTTCTGAAAGTTACGCCAGCAGGACAAGTCCAATTGTCGGGCAACAAGATCAGACCATTGGCATATTTTGTACCATCGGCATTGAAATTGATACGTGCTACACCTGTGAGTTGGTCTGCATTGGTACGTTCAAAGAGAACATAATACCACTCATCCGCCGTCAACGTGTACCACGTCTTACCATCACCTATATTCTTACCCCAGTCCACGAAATCACCCCTACAATCGCTATCATCCATTAAAGTACTGATACCCCACTCTGCACTACCAGTATTACCGCTCCAACCGAACAAGTCTATTTTGTCTGCTACAGCACTACCTTCTTTGTAATAACCATACTCTGTACTTATCGCTGCGATACCACCAACCACATTATCCGTACCAATCATATCGTACTGATGTTCCGCAAATGACCAGGTATCGGTTGAGCGGGTGTACTGCAAGTTGCCTGGTGAGAAACGAACCAGTTTAGTGGCACTGACGGAGAATCCATCGTCCTTTACCATAGAACTTTTCAGTGTGGTAAAATTTTTGATAGCACCGAACTCATATTGGGTCCCATTGAGAAGTACAAAAGCACAATAGTAATACTTAAGATTATCTGTCAATCCATTTAATGCGATAGTGTAATCTTTCCCAATTAGCGTCTTGCCCAACACCTTATCGCCCTTGCGGTTATTCATATCCTGCAAATTATCAGATACCATCATACCAAACTCCACCGAGTTATAATCCTTGATATCCATATTTATCCTACCTGTCAATACCGCACTTTGTGTGGTAATCTCGGTTGCTTCACCAGTCGTTACTTTATCTGGTGTAGGTGCAACGGTTTCTTCCCCTTTACACCCTGTCAGACTGATGCAGGATACAGCCAGCAGCATACTTGTCAAGAACTTAATCGTTTTCATTGTTATTATCATTTATGATTGTTTTTTTTACATCACACATTCTGCTTTGAATACCTCTTTCAATTCTCCCAATTTATGCTTTTCACGCACATATTCTTAAAATATTGTTGCAAAGTTAGTAGAAATAATCCAATTATGCAAATTTTGATTCAACGTAGAAAAGGAAAGACTTGTGTATATCCTGCAAAAAGCGTAACTTTGCCCAGTATACGCATAGCCTTTTTATTTCTTCACTATAAGATAAATGGAAACACTATTAGGAAAAAAACTATCGGAGTTGCAGGTCGTGGCGCAAAGTGTCGGCTTGCAGAAGTTTGCAGGCAAGCAACTCGCCGAATGGCTCTATATCCGCCGTGCCACTTCCTTTGATGAGATGACCAACATCTCCCTCCGCGGGCGTGAAGCACTCAAAGCGCAATACACCATCGGTCGCCATGCCCCCGTGGCACACGCCGAGTCCGCAGACGGCACTAAGAAATTCCTTTTCCAAATCGGCAACCAATATATCGAATCGGTCTATATCCCCGATGGCGACCGTGCTACGCTGTGTGTCTCCACCCAAATGGGCTGCAAGATGGGATGCCGTTTCTGTATGACGGGTACACTCGGTTTCCATGGGCAACTTTCTGCCGCCGAGATACTCAACCAGATTCTCTATTTCCCGCTGACCTCAGAGAACCCAAACAATGTACAAAATGCAGAGCAAAGCGGGTTCATTCCGCTAACCAATGTCGTCTATATGGGAGAGGGCGAACCGATGGACAATATTGACAACGTACTCCGCTCTTTGGAGGTTATGACTGCCTCGTGGGGCTGTGCGTGGTCGCCTCGCCGCATCACGGTTTCTTCGGTTGGGGTCATTCCCGGACTGCGCCGTTTCTTGGACGAGAGCGAGTGCCATCTGGCTATTTCGCTGCACAACCCGTTTGCTGTCGAGCGGCAGCAGGTTATGCCCGCAGAGAAACTCTACCACATAACCGATGTCGTATCTCTGCTCAAGCAATACGATTGGGAGCACCAACGCCGCATCTCGTTTGAATATATCTGTTGGGCGGGAATAAACGATACCCCCAAGCACGCCAACGAACTCTTGCGCCTCCTCCGTGGTATCAACTGCCGCATCAACCTCATTCGCTTCCATGCGGGCGTGGAAGAAATCAGAAAAGACAAAGAACAAAAGACACTGAACAAAGAACAAGAAACAGAGCCTAAAGCCCTCCCCCCCCGTTTCCCTGCCAGCAACGAAAAACAAATGGAGTGGTTCCGCGACTATCTCACTGCCAATGGTATCACCACCACCATACGCCGCTCCCGAGGCGAAGACATCCTTGCTGCCTGCGGTATGCTCGTCAACGCCCTGCAAAACAAATAAAGCATCAGGGCAACCGCATCAAACATTAACACATTTATGCATTGCAAGAATACATTATTAGGATTTTTGCCAT